>NZ_JAKRFY010000013.1:0-152405 GCF_022347805.1 Pseudoalteromonas sp. Of7M-16
ACTTCAACACTTCAACACTTCAACACTTCAACACTTCAACACTTCAACACTTCAACACTTCAACACTTCAACACTTCAACACTTCAACACTTCAACACTCAGCTCGTTTGTCAGCTTAACTCTGTAATGTTACTTAAATGCATGCTTGTATAAATCAAACATTTTGTATGATGTGTTCTTCACATTCAGAACGTCTTACTACATGCTTATTGCTACTAAATAGTCATAACAACTAATTTAACATAACTAAAAACACTAATTATCAACAACCATGATGCGAAAAGGGTTAGGTTTTTGTAACTCTAATTGTTGTAGTTTAGATATAGAATTTTCTGAAAAAACATGGCCTTTAGGTAATAGCATAATACCTTGAGCATTGTGCATAGCTAGGCCGAGCTCCATACCTGGTTTAAGTTGCTGCGCTGTCAATATACTCATACTGCCAACTTTATCAGTTTCTTCCTGATCTTTAGACAACACGCTAAGTAGAGAATCAACTACTTTAGGGTGATAAAAACTGCCACTGTACATTTTGATTATCTCTAAAGCATTTTCTTTGCGCTCAGCCATAGGCCTTTGACTTTGATACATGTGTTCCATGTAATCTCTTGCAACTGCTAGTACCTGGGCACCGATGGGGATCTCTTTACCTTTTAAGCCTTTAGGTACGCCTTGCCCATTGTACTTTTCGAATTGACTATAAATAGCTTCGGCAACATCGCTTAAATGCTGGGCTGGCATAAGCATTAGTTGTGCTGTAGATGGGTGAGTTAAAAATAACTTCTTTTTTTCACTGTCTAGTTCGTGAAATGGTTTCGCGTACAAACTAGGGTCCATTGCCAATAAACCGACTTGTGAAAGGTAACCAGACATACGCACCATATCGGCGATTTCAGCGCTTAGTGATAAGCCTTTTGCTACTTGATAGCACAATTTAGCTATATTCTTCGCTTTGTCAGCGTCTAAATGGGGATTCGCGTTTATAAAATTATAAAGTAGCTCAACGGTGCTTCTATGTTCTTTTTTCTCGTTTTCATTCGCTGCTTCTAGCTGTTTAAGTACTTGCCTAATTTGAGAAGTCCTTTTTTCAACTAGGCTTTCTAAGTTTGTATTTAGCTCTTTCAGCTCTTCATTTTGAGATTGAATTTGTTTTTGAAGCGCATCATTTTGTTTTTTTAGTTTTGTAAGTTCAGCAGCCTTATTTATCTCCCGAACCAGTTGCTCATTGTTCCAAGGTTTTTGCAGGTAACCATGTATCCCGCCACTATTGATCGCATTAATGGTATCTTGTATATCGGAGTAACCCGTAAGTAGTATTCTCCTAGCATCCGGGGAGATAGCTTTAGCATGAGTTAAAAACTCAGCCCCATCCATATTTGGCATTCTCATATCGGAAATTATGACATCAAAATCAATTTCACGAACACGATCGAGCGCTTCATTTCCAGATTGAAAAAGCTCAGCTTTTATTCCATTTTGTCTTAATAACCTACCCAGTGATTTCAACACACTTTCTTCGTCATCAAGACAAAGTACGACTATCGGATCATCATTCATTTATAAAATGCGCTCCTACTCACCATTATTGATTTGTTATAAGTTTTAAAATTAGACTAAACTTTAATAAGAAACAACAAAATAGGCACACTTTGATGAAAATAAAATCGACGAATGTGTTGATATTAGATGATGACAAATTGATCCTCCGGGCACTATCGAAATCTCTATCTCGCGCACTTGGAGTAGACAACGTTGTAACGCTAAACGATGCCACATTGGTCGACCATTATTTAACTAGCTCTGAGATTGAATTCAATTTGTTTATCACTGACTTTCAAATGCCTGTTTTAAATGGCTTGGAAGTTCTACAAATTGTGCAACAGCATAGCCCAAAAACGACTCGAGTGTTGATGTCAGGTGATTTAGAGAATTTACAAACTAACTCTAAACAGATACCTGCTAATATATTTCTCCCAAAGCCGTTTTCAATCGATGATATTAAACATTTGGGTAGTTTGTTAGACGAAATTGCCACTGTTCACTTTCAAGAAGAAGAGCTAATTCAGTTAGGTCTTATGCCTTACGTTCCTATACCAGATGAGAAAACGCATTCAGACATTAGAGTTGGCACACCTACTGAAAACCACCAACTAGATAGGCTAAATCAGGCTGTTTGCGCCAGTGCCGAAAGCTCTATGCTTAGCAGCAAATGTCTCGAGGTTACTCATAATCTAATCCAAATTCTTGAAGCCATAACAGATCAATTGATCGACACAGTTGGAATTAACAAAATTAAGGAAGCATTTCAACACTACTATGAATGGGCTGCGCGCTCTTATAAGTTTGCAATTCGTAACACCGTCAAGCAACAGGAAGCCGAGATCATCTTTCAAATAATTTTAAGCTATGTTTTAAATCATGTGTTCCGCGAGTATCTTCGCGAGCTCTCGATGAAAACATACGAAATGCAATTATTGGATCGTTTTGCTGTTATATGGGGGGTCGAACCGTTCATCGTTGAAAGGAGACGTAATATACTAAATTCGTCTAACTTGTCGGAGAACGACTTTATCACTAGAGCCGCTCTAAATTGTCTCGACAATAGTAAATCTCAAAACATTTTAGACATTTTCGAATCTGATACATCCGATATCCACTCTTTGACTATGTATTTGGACGGTTCGAAGCGCGAAGATATAATCAAAGAGGGTATATTATGAAAGGTGTGATTTTTCGTTGTTTGGAAGAACTTGTAATCGAGACAAAAGGAATGGATTTATGGGAGCAGCTTTTAGAGCAACATTGCCCCACTGATAGAGTCTATATTAGTGCACAGTCTTATCCTGACGAAGAGTTGGTGGCATTAGCAACCAGTGTCTCAAAAGCTCTAAATTTGAACATGCCAGAGACATTAAAAGCATTTGGCACTTACCTGTTTTCATTTTTAGCAAAAAAACACACCTCTATTGTTAAAGAGTTTCATAGCTTTGAGCAGCTTATACTTTCCATTGATAAAGTGATCCACAGTGAAGTTCAAAAGCTGTATGATGAACCAAATCTGCCAATGATCGATGCGACTGTAGTGGACTCAGAAACTATCAAGCTAATTTATAATTCACCTCGGCAGCTGTGTTTTTGCGCTGAAGGTTTGATTTATGGTTGTGCTCAGCATTTTAATGAAAGTGTCGATATACAACAAACAACTTGTAGTCATCATGGTGACTCAATGTGTACTTTCATTATCAAACACGGGTAGTTATGCAAAATTATTACAAAGCATATATGCGAGAGAAGCAAGCTCGAGATGAATTAGAAGAGTTGCTAGAAGAAAAAACAAGTAAATTATATGCACTAAATGTAGAGCTCGAGAAAAAAATAGAGCTGTTAGAACGTCAACAAATCGCGGTAGTACAATCAGAAAAAATGGCGACCTTAGGTACTCTTTCAGCTGGCGTCGCACATGAAATAAATAACCCTCTTGCGTATCTTACTTGTAACATAGACACCCTAGCAGTCTACTCGAAAGATATAAACGAATTTTTGTCTCTTACAAGCAACTATATAGATGAAAAAGTTTCCCGCGATGAATTTTTTGAGCGTTTTCATAAGCTACAACAAGCAACCGACATTGCTGAATTAATAGAGGACCTTAGCGATATTTCTGAAGATTGCAAAGAAGGCTGTGATCGGATCAGCCTTATAGTAAAAAACTTACTCGACTTTGCCAAACCAAAAGCCGACAGCTCAATTGAATTTGAGGCTTCTGAGATTATTACACACGCTACGCAATTGTTAGAGAACAAACTAAAGCTCCTACAACTTGATATAGATTGCGAAAAGAACCTATTACTAAAAGGAAGTAAACCCAATTTAACTCAGGTTTTGCTCAACACTCTAGTTAATGCGGCACAATCATGCGCTGAAGCAAGAAACGCTGACTCGTCGTTTCGTGGCCATATTCAAATATCCGCCTTTAAGTCTGATAAAATGGTCGTTATTAAAATAAAGGATAACGGAACAGGCTTAGAAGAAGCTGATGCAAATCGTGTATTCGATCCTTTTTATACAACTAAACCATTGGGAGAGAGCACGGGAATGGGCTTGGCTGTTGTATATGGCATCATTTCAAATCACCTTGGTACAGTATCAATCAGCAACAATCCTGATTCTGGTGTCACACTAAGCCTCGAATTACCTCTGGCTTTTTAACCTAAGCCTCTGTCTACAAAAGCCTATTTATTGTAAAACATTAGACATAAGTCTAATCTGTTTCACTTAAGCTTCCATCAAATAATTTAAAAGTCCCTGCGCAAAATCAATTTCACGAAGATTTAATCATTAATTTATATAACCAATAATCATATATTATAACCATTTTAAATTTACGTGCACGTAAACTTTCGCATAACTTTTTTTAATGCGAAAGTTTACATTTAGACCCACTTCAGACACAGATATTAATTAACCAACTGTTATATATGCAATAGTATAAAATTTTACCTAAAAAAGAGATGAATTGGATTCATACGTTGGTTTTCAGTACAAAAATTAGTTTATTTCATATAGCCACTTTAAAAGCAGTACATAAGTATTAACAACTGGAAAAAGATGCTCATTATTTAACCACTGCAACATTGACGTGTTTAATTTCTATGTTAGCTTTATTTAACAAATGTTAATCACAATTAATGTAAAGGTTGGTGATAAAATGAAAATGAGAAATCATATTATAAATGCGCTCAAGTTGAGCTCAATAGCAATTGCAATTAGCACAACATATGCCCACGCTTATGATTGTACTGGTTTAGCTGACTGGCAAAGTGGCTCTACTTACGTCGGCGGTAATCAAGTGGTACAAAATAACACTGCCTATGAAGCTAAATGGTGGACACGTTCAGAACCTGCTTCACATTCAGGGCCAAATCAGGAATGGAAAAAACTTGGTGACTGTAGTGGATCAGGAGTAAATAAACCACCGGTAATCAGTCAGTTAAAGCCAGTTTCCGGATCTGAATTTAATCAAAATGACAGCGTTGCCATAAGTGTAAATGCAGTTGACGTTGACGGAAACGTTAACCGCGTTGAATTCTATGTAGACAACACGTTAGTCGCGACTGATTCAACAGGTACAGCTGATGTGTTTGATGCAAATTGGACAGCTGGACAGCCTGGTCAATACCAAATAAGCGCTAAAGCATTTGACGACAAAAACGAAGCTTCAAACGTTTTAACAAACTTACTGACAGTTAAAACAGCGACGCCAGTCAATGAAGCGCCTGTTGCTACACTGGATATAAAGTCTAAACCGGTAGAGCTAGTTGTTGGCAGTCAAGTTGTTTTCTCACTTTCAGGCAGCGATACCGACGGTACGTTAACAAAACTAAGCTTTGCAGTTAACGGTACAGAGGTGTTAACTACAAACGGTACGGCTACAGAACATACCTGGGTAGCAGAAGCAGATGGTACTTATAATTTTACTTTATCTGTGACTGATAATGACAGCGCTGTTACTAGTGTCTCTACGCAGCTTCAAGTTGGTGCTCAGGTACCTGGTGATAGAGATGCATGTAAACCAGACGGACTGTATCAAACTCCAGGTGTCAATACGCCTTACTGTACGATTTACGACGCGAATGGCCGTGAGCTAATGGGTCCTGATCATCCACGTCGCGTGATCGGTTACTTCACGAGCTGGAGAAATGGCGCTAATGGTCAACCATCTTACTTAGTTAACGACATTCCTTGGGATAAAATCACACACATAAACTACGCCTTCGCTCATGTCGATGCAGGAAACAAAGTGTCAATCGGCGATCCTAATGCAGCAGGAAACCCTGCCACCAATATGGAATGGCCTGGAGTCGCTGGAGCTGAATTGGACCCGACGCTGCCGTACAAAGGTCATTTCAACCTACTCAATAAATACAAAAAACAATACCCTGATGTCAAAACACTAATTAGTGTTGGCGGTTGGGCTGAAACTGGTGGCTTCTTTGGCCCTGACGGTAAGCGCGTCAACAGCGGCGGTTTCTACACAATGACGACCAATGCAGACGGTACAGTAAACAACGCAGGCATCGAGACTTTCGTAGCCAGTTCTGTGGAGTTTATTCGCAAGTATGGCTTTGACGGTGTTGATATAGACTATGAATACCCTTCTTCTATGAAAGACTCTGGCCACCCAGATGATTTCCCAATTTCGAATGCAAGAAGAGCTGGGTTAAATGCTTCTTATCAAGTGCTAATGAAGCGTCTTCGTGAAGAGCTAGACAAAGCAGGTCAGCAAGATGGCGTGCATTACATGTTAACAATCGCGTCACCATCATCAGGTTATTTGTTGCGCGGCATGGAGACTTTCCAGACCACTAAGTACTTAGATTACGTAAACATTATGTCTTATGACTTACACGGTGCGTGGAACTCGCACGTTGGTCACAATGCAGCTTTATACGATACGGGCGAAGACTCTGAGCTTAAAGCGTGGGATGTATACGGCACTAAAGAGTTCGAAGGCATTGGTTACTTAAACACTGATTGGGCTGTTAAATACTTCCAAGGTGGTTTGTCAGCTGGACGTATTAACATTGGTATTCCTTACTACACACGTGGATTCCAAAATGTTCAAGGCGGGACTAACGGTCTATGGGGACAGGCTCCGCTACCAAATCAAGCCGACTGTCCTCCAGGCACAGGTTCTGGTGAAAAGAACAAATGTGGTAACGGTGCTATCGGCATTGACAACCTTTGGCATGACAAGAACGACGTAGGCTTAGAAGTTCCAGCGGGTTCGAATCCGCTATGGCACGCTAAGAATTTACAAAATGGAGTCGTTCCTAGCTATCTTGCTGCATACGGCTTAACGCCGGACACAGATCCTTCGGACCAATTAACTGGTACATATGCTCGCCACTATGACTCAGTCGCAGTTGCGCCATGGCTATGGAATGCTCAGAAAAATGTCTTTATTTCAATTGAAGACGAAGAATCAATGGGTACAAAAGTTGATTACGTCATTAATCAAGGTTTAGGCGGCATCATGTTCTGGGAGCTGGCAGGCGACTTCGACTATGACGCGGCTAAAGGTGAATACTTCATGGGTTCAAGCATGACAACACTTGCGTATGACAAGTTTAAGCAGTCAGGCTCGCAATATGATATTCATCGCGGTGATATTGCATTCCAAGTACCAACTGAACAGGTTGACGTTTCTTTTGAAGCTAAAAACTTCCCAGTAGGCGACGACAATTACCCAATAGCACCAACATTTGCATTTACCAACAATTCGAATATTGACCTCTCTGGCGCGAAAATATCGTTTGATGTGCCAGTGTCGACATCTGCAATACTTAAGTCTAATTGGAACGCCCAAGAAAAACTTAAAATGGCAGTAGACGTAAACAACTCCAACGCAGCAGGTAACAATATCGGTGGTTTTGACAATGACTTCCACAGATTCTCCATTACTTTTGTAGACGAGTGGGGCAATACTCCTAAGTCTTTTGCACCTGGAGAAACCGTCAATGCGCAGGTGATGTATTACATGCCAGTTACAGGTCCTGTTAACTTTACAGCAGAAAAAGACGGTAAGCGTTATGCCTTTAAATTTGAACATCCTACGCTACCTGCAGCAAAGCCAGGTGATGGTAATGGTGGTCCAATTACTCACTGTGAAGGTACGCCTATTGCAGACATCGTAGTTTACCCAACATTCCCGCGTCAAACCCACGCTGGTGCTGGTGATTTAATCATCGATGGTAAAGGTGTTTACAAAGCGAAATGGTGGAGTAATAAACAACCATCTACGAGTTCAGACTACCAAAAAGTCTGTTCGCTTTAACTAAAAGCCGGTGGAGGGCGACCTCCACCTTCCATTTGAGTACTTAACAAAAACAACATGTAGTCAATAAGGTGAGCGAAATGAAAACAATCAAAGGAAAGGTATTAACCTCTGTTTCTGTCGCATGCACAGCATATTTGTCATTACAATCTGTCAATGTTGCTGCGCACGGCTTTATGGATCATCCAAAAGCTAGACAATCCATATGTGAAGCCCAGGGCGGTTATTGGTGGCCAGATGACGGCTCGAATATTCCGAACCTTGCTTGTAGAGCGGCCTTTTTAGAATCAGGTTATGTACAGTTTGTTCAAGAACATGAATTCGCGTCTCTTATCGCTGACTACAATAATCAAGCAGCCGTAGAAGCTGCTGTGCCAAACGGAACACTTTGTGCTGCTGGTTCAAATGAAAAACGAGGAATGAACCTACCGCACGCAGATTGGCAAACAACTGACATAAAACCAAATGCAAATGGAGATGTCGCCGTACGATTTCGTGCAACAACTCCTCACAATCCAAGTTTTTGGAAGTTTTACCTAACTAAACCTACCTACAACCCAACTACAGACCTTTTAAACTGGGCTGATTTAGATCTAATTACCGAAGTTGGCAATATCAATTTTGTAACTGACCCTGACGGTAAAAAATTCTACGAAATGACTGTAAACATTCCACAAGATAGAAGTGGAAGAGCAGTACTGTACACTCGTTGGCAACGTAACGACGTAGCGGGAGAAGGGTTCTACAATTGCTCTGATATAAATATCGTGTCGGACACGCAACCAGTAAATTGGTATTCCGCAGGCTATTTCATCAAACAAGGACAAGATGCCAATGCTGGGGACACGGTATGGGCACGTGTTTTTGATGCAAATGGGCAAGAAATAGTTAAACAATCTCTAAAAATAACAACGACAAATGCTCTAAATTGGCAAACAGAATTAGCAACTACACTCAATACAAATTACGCAACTGATGTACAAGTTGGCGTTAAAGATACAGCTGGCAATATAAACTTCGACCAAAACAACTTACTGAGTAATGAAGTATATGTAGCTGATGCAGCACATACATATAACTTAACAATCCAAGTTAAGCAGCCAAATACGCCACCGACTGTGCACAAACCAGACCCTATCGTTATGAATGAACTCACTGAAACACAGCTTCATGTTCATGCGTTTGACGAACACACCATGGATTTGACATACACCTGGGATGTCCCAAATGGCCTGACATATACAGGAACTGGCGCAACTATAACACTCAAAGCGTCGGATGTCGCAGCAGATACAAACTATACGATAAATATCACCGTGTCGGATGGAGAGCTTTCGTCAACAACCTCAGCAGACATTACGGTTAAAGATGTCGTCAGTGCGCTAAAGCCTTGGAGTAAATCCAAAACTTATGTTGCTGGGGACAAAGTGAGTCACAATGGCGTTGATTACGAAGCTAAATGGTGGAACAGAGGCGAAGAGCCCGGCACCACACAAGTTTGGAAAAAGATTTAAACAGATGTAAAGGTCACTCCAATTTATTGGGGTTTGGATATAACATGTAAAATAAGGTTGAGATAGTAATGAAAATTAATAATTTAACTGCAGCTATAGGACTGGCTCTAATGTCTACTGGACTCATGGCAGCGCCTTCAGCACCACAGATCAGTTGGGAACCACAGACTTACTCTTTTGTAGATGTAAATCTAGAGGGAAATGGTTCTTACAAACAGATTGTTCAAGCTAAGGACGTAGTCACAGTAAACATTAAGTGGAACTCATGGAGTGGTACTGGCGGCGATAGTTACAAAGTTTATTTTGATAACCAAGTTGTAAATCAGGGCTCACTGGCAGCTGGTACCAAGGGTGGAACAGTTACCTTCCCTTATACTAAATCAGGTCGTCATACACTGTATTTAGAACTCTGTGATGCGACTGGTTGTGCAAAAAGTGCCGGAAAACCAATTGTAATTGCAGACACTGATGGCGGGCACTTACAGCCATTAACAATGGACGTAGATCCGAATAATGCTAATAACGGTACTATCCCGGGTATGGTTACAGGCGCTTACTTTGTAGAGTGGGGTATATATGGTCGCGATTTCGATGTATCGAATATCCCTGCTCACAATCTGTCTCACTTACTATATGGCTTCATTCCAATTTGTGGCGCCAATGAATCGCTAAAAGAAATTGAGAATGGAAATAGCTGGCGCGCACTGCAAAAAGCATGTGCTGATTCACAAGATTACGAAGTGGTAATTCATGACCCTTGGGCAGCGGTTCAGAAGACACTTCCTGGCACAGACAACAACGACCCTATCCGTGGTACGTATGCACAATTGATGGCACTTAAGCAGCGTTATCCTGACCTTAAAATTCTACCATCAGTGGGTGGCTGGACACTTTCAGACCCATTCCATGGCTTTACGACCAAAGCGAATAGGGACACATTTGTAGCTTCTATGAAGCAGTTCCTTAAAACTTGGAAGTTCTATGACGGTGTAGATATTGACTGGGAATTCCCAGGTGGTGACGGTCCTAACCCTGGTCTAGGTGATCCAGTCAATGACGGTCCTGCATATATCGCGTTAATGCAAGAACTAAGAGTCATGTTAGATGAGTTAGAAGCTGAAACGGGCCGTAAATACGAGCTGACTTCTGCAATTGGTTCAGGTTATGACAAAATAGAAGATGTAGACTACCAAGTAGCTCAACAATACATGGACTATATCTTCGCCATGACGTATGACTTTTTCGGTGGCTGGAATAACGTAACCGGACACCAAACAGCTATTTACTGTGGTTCACACCTTAGTCAAGGCGAATGTGAAGGTACTGGCTTAGATGACAATGGCGAACCTAGAAAAGGTCCTGCTTACACACTTGATAACGCAGTTAAGGCATTATTGGCACAAGGTGTAAACTCTAAGAAGATCGTTGTTGGCGCGGCTATGTACGGACGTGGCTGGGATGGCGTTTTAGATTCAAATACTACAATCCCAGGTAACCCAATGACTGCACCTGGTAATGGAAAATACTCAGGCTCAACCAGTGAAGGTGTATGGGAAGCCGGTATCATGGACTATAAAGCCATTGCTAAAAACCTAGTCGGCGGTGGAAATGGAGCTAATGGGTTCACAGTTGGTTACGATGAACAAGCGGAAGCAGCTTGGGTTTGGAACAAGTCTAAAGGAAAACTGCTTACTTACGATAGCCCTCGCTCAGTTCGTGCAAAAGGCCAATACGTAAACCTTCATAACTTAGGCGGCTTGTTCGCATGGGAAATCGATGCGGATAACGGTGACATTCTAAACGCTATGTACGACGGGTTAACTGGTGGTATGCCTGTAAACAGAGCGCCGGTAGTAAATGTTGATGCAAACCTAACATTGAACTCAGGTCAAATGGCAAACCTAACTGTTAATGCAACTGACCCTGAAGGACAAGCGTTAACTTATGCTTGGTCTGCTCAAGGACTAACATTAACAGGTGCAAGCACTGCGACTGTAGGTATTACAGCTCCAACAGTAACGACTGATACTACATATCAATTGAAGATTGTTGTGACTGACGACCAAAATGCAGCAACTGAAAAAACAGTGTCAGTGCTTGTAAAAGCTGATGTTCCAGCTGGCGCACCAGTTGTTCAGCCAATCAGCAATGTAACAGTTGAAGAAAC
The DNA here is from genome assembly GCF_022347805.1 of Pseudoalteromonas sp. Of7M-16. NCBI lineage: Bacteria > Pseudomonadati > Pseudomonadota > Gammaproteobacteria > Alteromonadales > Pseudoalteromonadaceae > Pseudoalteromonas > Pseudoalteromonas sp. Of7M-16. The sequence continues at coordinate 11,519 of NZ_JAKRFY010000013.1, forward strand.
AAAATCGGTGAATGTAGCTGCTGTAGCAACAGATCCAAACAATGACCCACTTACTTATACTTGGAATGTTCCTGCTAGCTTAACTGTTGTAGGTCAAGGTTCTGCTGTATCCCTAACCGCTGGCGAAGTAGCACAAGATACTACGGTAACTGTGACTGTTGATGTATCAGATGGTACTTATACGACTTCATCTTCATTCGATGTCACTATCAAAAATGTAGATGTAGGCGCAGCACCATGGGATGCAAACACAGTCTATGTTGGCGGAGATAAAGTTTCACACAATGGTGCATTATATCAAGCCAAATGGTGGACTAGAGGTGAAGAGCCAGGAAAAGCGCAAGTTTGGAAAGCACTTTAACGAGTCTTCATTATCGGATTGACATTGGTGGCGATGCTGTCAATTGACCTAGGGATAGGCCAATCCATGAAAAACAAAGGTGCTCTGCACCTTTGTTTTTTTCTACAAATAAATCATAATAAATTTATAATTCCACCCAGAAAAAGAATGTGAAACGACTAATACTTACACTAATTTTTATTACAAATTTCGCACATTCAGCCCCAAACTGTAAGTCAGAAAAAAAAATCGGAATTGGCGGAAATTGGCCTCCCTACATCACATATAAAGATGATGTACCGAGCGGTGTAGATATCGCAATCACGAAATTGGTATTTGCAGAAGCAAAAATATGCATACAGTTTTTACGTTTGCCGAGTTCAGCCAGAGGGCTGGTGGAGCTATATAAAGGATTTGTCGACGTTCTTCCCTCAGCCAGTTTTAACATTGAAAGAGCGCAAAATGCGCATTTTACTGTACCTTATAGAAGAGAACGAATGCGCCTGTTTACAAGATTAGACTTACCGCCAATTAAAAGTTTGACCGAGCTGTTTGCCGATGAATTTACTTTTGTCACAAACCCAGGAGCATATTACGGTGAAGAGCTGAAGCAAATCTTACAAATTTCTTGGTATCGGCAGCGTTTAGTTGAAGTGTCTAGTGCTTCGAGAAGAATGGAACTTGTGAATAAAAAGCGAATTGACTTTCTAATTGAAGATGAATATAGCGGTTACTACTATATCAACAGGCTAGGATACGATGGGTTAAGGCTACACTCATATATCGTCAATGATAATGCTATACACTTTATGCTTAGCCGTACAAACTTCTCTAAAAAAGAAATACAAGCGGTAAATAATGCAATTCGTACATTAGAGCCGAAAATAAACAAAATTCTAAAAGCAGCGCAACCCGAGGGATTTCGCTAGGAGGTATATTTGAAATATTTAACCGCATTGAGTCTTCTAATAATTTCCTTATCATCTTCAGCTGAAGAGAAGCCTTATAGAATTGACAGCTATTTGCCACCCATAAATGTATACGAGTTTTATCGAGAAGATAAAACAAGACCGCAAAAGAGCGATTTTAAGATTAAAAGTACTATCGCAATGTCAAACGAAGAGGGTAACCGAGCGGTACTTGTTAGCATTGAAAACCTTTCCTCAGGGCGAAGAATACTCGAGCCCGAACAAATAGTTGTCATGTATGCTAATGGTGATGTCACAAGACTTAGCTCATTGCCCAAAAAACTTACGGTTAATGGCGGTGCAAGCATAAACATCACCATAGAGCTAGGCTACAATATTTACCCCATTATATCGGTATTAACTTCTAATAATCTGAAGCAGTAACTATGAACCCCTACATTGATAAACTATACAACTTATCTAAAAAGTCAGAACGTACTATCATTGGGCTAATGAGCGGAACATCATTAGACGGTTTGGATATCGCAGTATGTAAAATTTCAGGTCAAGGTAGGGATACTTTTTGTAAGGTTTCTCATTTCGCGACTATTGCATACGACGAAGCAACTAAATCAAAAATCTTGAATGTGTTTGCAAAGGAGCAAGTCGACCTAAAGTACCTTACGTTACTTAACCCTTGGATAGGGGAACTGCATGCGAGATACATCAACGAACAACTACAACGTTGGCACATCGACCAACAGAGCATTGATTTAATAGCAAGTCACGGACAGACAATCTATCATTGCCCAAGCAGCTTCCATCAATACAGTGACTTTAACAACGCAACTTTGCAAATAGGTGACGGCGATCATATAGCGGTAAATACAGGAATAATTACGTTATCGGATTTCAGGCAAAAACATATTGCCGCAGGCTATGAAGGTGCACCTTTGGCCCAGTATGGAGACTACTGTCTATTTGCTAATGATAAACGGCACACTTTATTATTAAATATCGGTGGCATCGCTAACTTCACTTTGATTAAAAAAGACAGCTTAGGTAACGATCTGATCTGTTCAGATATTGGTCCAGGTAACACCATTATGGATCAATATGTTCGCAAACACCTTAACCTAGATTACGATGAAAATGGATGCTTTGCAGCCTCTGGTCAGGTAAGTGAACAATTACTTCAAGAACTTTTAGAGTTAGAGTTCGTAAGCCAACCAATGCCAAAAACAACAGGTCCCGAGCTATTTAACTTAACATTGCTCGAAAGTATGTTGGATTCTTTGAGCCTAAGTCAACTTGACCATCAGGATGTTCTGGCCACATTAAACAAATTTACTGCGTTATGTATTGTAAAACACATTGAACTACTCGACATAGATGCGGAGTTAGAAATACTGATAAGTGGCGGTGGGGCCTACAATACCTTTTTGATAGCAAGTATCAAAAACATGCTGGTATCGGACATTAATATCACTATTATGGATCAAAACGGCATTTGCGCAGAATCTAAGGAGGCCGTATTATTTGCGGTGTTAGCAAATGAAGCAGTTATGGGTGGAGCTCGGAAGAAACCAGACAATTCCAACTTAACTATGGGCAAAATATCTTTACCTTTGTAGTGCCAAGCCATTCAAAACGTCGTTTTTCAATTCAGATAGCTTTGCAGATAAAGTTTTGAAAAACGGCTGATTACTTTTTGTCGACTGCTCTGAAGTGTCTTTTCCATACAGTGGATGCGAAAGCTCTACTTGAGCGTCTACTATATTTTTAACGCCACCAGTTTCACCTAGTAAACTGAGCTGTGTCATGTAACTTCCAGCTTGCCCACTCCCTTGCAAGATCAACTCAACGGAACCTCGCATAATATCCATATCATCCAATTGTAAAGTGCCACTAAAGTTTACATACCTAGCATCTAAATGCGTCGCTGTAATAATTAACTTGTTGCCGCTGACAGCGTCACTAGGTAACAAACAATCAAGAACAAGTTCATCACCTTGCGTATCAAATACGATTTCATCTAGCGCAGACGCCTTACCGATAGGAAACAGCGGGTCTGTATGTGTATAAAGTTCAAATTGAATGGTTCTAGTATTTGGCATTTGTGAGTACTGAAAAATTAAAACAGTGATATTGTGACAATGCTTTATTGCAATAGTATGAACAAAGCCTCGGCGACTTTGCAAAAGTCCAGCCGAGGCTTAAGTGAGCTCGTGAAGCTTAACGAACTGCTAGCATAATTAGTCCTGGTACTACAAAGAAAGAACCAAGTACGTATCCAAATGCAGCAGTTTTGTTCTTAGCGCCAACTTCAGCTAGCTTCTCAGCACACTTAATTGGAATTTCACGTAGTAGTGGTAGACCGTAGATAAGACCTACAGCAAACACATTAAACATGACGTGTACAAGCGCAACTGTTAGAGCTACTTCACCTGCAGGGCCAGTAATAGACGTTGCTGCGAGCAATGCAGTAATCGTCGTGCCGATATTAGCACCTAAAGTGAAAGGGTAAATTTGGCGTGTAGTGAAAACACCGCTACCTGCAAGAGGGATCATCAAGCTTGTTGTTGTTGATGAAGACTGAACCATAACAGTAACTACTGCACCTGAGCTGATCCCAGCAACCGGACCACGGCCAATTGCACCATGTAACAAGTCTTTTGCTTTACCTACCAATGCTTGCTTAAGAAGCTTTCCAAGTGTTGTTACAGCGAATAAGATTAACGCAATACCGATAACAACCATTGCGATACCTGCGGCTTTGCCGTCAAGGAAACTTACACCATCTTTAACAATACCAACAGCAGGTTTAACTAGAGGCTTAATAAAGTTATAACTCTTGATTGATAAGTCCGCATCGCCAACAAAAAGGTGCGCCAAACTTGCAGAAAATTTTTCTAACAAACCAAACATGATTTCTAGTGGTAAGAAAATGGCAACCGCGAATAAGTTAAAGAAGTCGTGTACTGTTGAAGCTGCAAATGCACGCTGAAACTCTTCTTTTGAGCGAATATGACCGATTGATACAAGTGTATTTGTGATCGTAGTACCAATGTTCGCACCCATTATCATCGGAATGGCAATTTGTAGTGGTAAACCACCCGCAACTAGACCAACTATTACAGACGTAACAGTAGAAGAAGATTGGACAAGGGCTGTAGCAAGTGCACCTAATAAAAGCGCAACAAATGGGTTAGTAGCAAAAGCGAAAATTTCTTTCGCACCTTCAGAACCGCCGGAAGCAAGTTTAAAACCACCACTGACTGTACCTACTGCGACTAGCACTAAATAAACAAGAAATGCTATTGCACCCCAGGTTAGTAACTTTGATGGTAATGACTTTTGGCTATATTCACTCATTGATTTATCTCATTTTGTCAATGCCATTTTTTATGGCATTTTGATGACGTTTTTGTTTCAGGACGCATTTAAACAAAGAAATATGACAGAAATATTTCAGTCACGATAATTGTACCTAGAAACGATTACCAATTAATGTCCATCATCAAACAATTCGCGATAAATGAAGCAACTGAATTTGCTATATAACTGTTTTAACGTATTTTTATGAGATTTTGTTGTGTTACAATCATTTACATTAGAAGTTTAGCTAAACAACAATCATTCTCAGCCTCCATATTTGCTACATGATTGAGGGTTAGCATTGTTGAAAAAGGTAAAGAGAATAAGTAATGCGCTGTTTTTTGCTGATAATGCTGTGTTTTTTTTGTACAACCATACAAGCTAGCCCACTTTCAGATATGAAATCGAGCAGTGTTACCAAAGGCACTCAAGTCTTACCATTAAATCAAGAAGCTATGTTTTTTTTCGATTATGACGGTAAATTTCGCAGCGCTTTTGACTTTGAACATCACACAAACAACTTTAGACCACTCAACGAGATAAACAAAAAGCCCAAAATGGGAATATATTCTAAATGGGCATACATAAAACTAGACAATTCGAGTGACCAAAAAAAATGGATGATGTCGTTTGGCTTTCCGCGCCTGGCAAAACTATCAGTCTATAAAAAAACCCTTTACGGTTGGCAAGATTTATTAAACCTTGATGAATCAGACCCATTCAGCAAAAGGCCGATCCAAGACCCTCAGATGTATATCCCCCTAGATCTGGATTTTGGCGAAAATATATACCTCATTGAATATCAGACTTTTGCCAATGCGCCTGCCAATATAAGAGTCCACACACCTGAAAACTTTCTTAAGGAGTCCCACAAAAGCTTAATTACCAATGCCAGTCTTACCGGTGTAATAGCAGCAATATTACTCATTGTATTGGTTAATTTGTTTTTCAATCGAAATAGTACAAACGTGTACTACGCAGCTTGGACATTTTTATTCTTTTTAATCGTGGTGGATACAGCGGGCTTTAGCTTTCAATACTTTTGGCCTGACCATAATGCGTTTTCTGGGCAGTTTTCAATTTTCTTAATGGCCACCGTGCCACTCTTTCATCTATTATTTGTGAGAGGCTTCTTACAACTTAAACACTACCATCCAACGCTGAATAAAGTCTATTGCGCTTTCATATGCTTATACGCGATGTTAGTACCAACAGCACTGATCATTAACAGTGTCTATTTCAATCTCATTCTAAGCACCGTTGTCATACCTGTTTTCGTTTATACCGTTACTTGGAGTGCGAAACAGAAAGGCCCAGGTATGAGAACCTTCACCTTTAGTTTGATTAATCACTTATTGTTTCTAAACATTTTCACAATAGTTGGTGCCAGCTACGGCAACTTGATCGATGTTTTCGATATTACATCCTTTATAAAAATTGGTTACTTAATCGAAGTGTTGCTATTTACAGTTGCCCTTGCACTTCAACATAAGTCTTTGCAATCTCGACTTCTTAGTCAGTTGCAGCATCAGGTTCACGCTCTAAACCAAACCGTCAATACAAAGCATAAAGAAGTCAACGACAAAGAGGTCAAGCTTAAAGAAAAAGAAGAAAAACTGTTCACGGATCTTTCCCACGAGCTAAGAACGCCATTAACAGTCATGAAGATTCAGGTAGAGTCGCTACAATACAACATCGTCGAAAACGTTCAAGATTCTTACAATAAGTTAATGACTAAAATCGATGAGCTAAACACTTTCATTGATCAATTGATGCTGGTGACAGACGACAAAGATATTGCGTCTTTGCTAAACAAAGAACCAACCAATGCCAAAGTCTATGTCAATGAAGTATTTCAAACCTGTCTCAGTGAGGGAGACCCCAAAACGTCCAAATTTTCAATTTCCAACAAATTAAGTGATACGGTTTCAATTACGCTAGACAAGCAAACGATACAAAATGCCGTATGCGAAGTCGTTAAAAATGCATTGCGATTTGGCGGAGAAGGGGTAGAAATATCTCTTAATACTCATGTACACAATGACGACTTAATAATTCGAATCGAAGATTCAGGTATGCCGCTATCCTATGAAGCACATCAGCAGTTGTTTCAACCCTTATTTAGAGAAGAGGTGTCGAGAAGCACGCTTATGGGTGGTAAAGGCATGGGATTGGCAGTGTGTAAAAAAATAGTTGAATCCCATAATGGAAAAATTGAATCTCATAACAGTCTACTTGGTGGCCTGTGTATTGAAATCTCATTACCAATGGATTCAAAAGCTACGATCGCAGTATCTCAGTAGGAGAGTCTTAGCGCATTTTACTCTTTGCGCTATAACTAACTATACAGTAGAATCCGTCGTTCAATTTTTTGGGCGTTAAATATGAGCAGTATACAGTTTTGGGAAGCTAAGTCTTTAGCTGATATGTCCCCCCAAGAGTGGGAGTCAATTTGCGATGGGTGTGGAAAGTGTTGTCTTCACTCATTTATTAACAGTGATGAAGAAGAAGAGCATTTTGAAAGCACTGACGTACTCAGAGACGGTGAGGAACTGTTATACACCAACGTCATTTGTCAGTATAGCGATGTCAAAACAGGTGGATGTACACGTTATAGCGAGCGACAGACATTGGTGCCTACTTGTGTTCAATTAACAAAAGACAACCTAAAAGATATTTTCTTCATGCCCCAATCATGTAGCTATAGAAGACTTTATGAGGGCAGAGGCCTTGCATCATGGCACCCACTCAGGAATAACGGCTCCAAACAGCTAATGCATGATCTCGGCGTCAGCATTCAAAATAAAGTTGTAAAAGAAACAGAAATAGATTTAGAAGAAGCGTTCGAAGAGCATATCGTAGAATGGCCTGAGCACGATTGTGATTAAACCGTATAACTTTTTTATTTGTTAGTCGCTAGTTTGTTTATCTAGCTCACTGAGCACGCAACCTCGCTGTGTTCAGTGAAAAACACGCTCTTCAATCAACCTCGACTTCATTTTTTCCAAGTACCAAATCAATTTTTTCAATATTATATCCTCTGTTTAACCGCCTATTTTTCTCTTAAAAATTCAACAAAAACAAACCATAAAGTGAAGGTATCTCAAACATAGGTTTTACAATATTGAAATAAACATTTAGCATTTACGATTTTCACTTTTGATTACAGTGAGTATTAAAAGTATCTTGCTGAAAACTTCATAACCCCATATTACATTGACTGATTTTTTTAACCACACCCAATAGACATTATGCGTAATCTAAACAAATTCATGATAATGCAATATGGCCTAATATTATGACCACTACAATATCGGATTAAAAAAATGCTCACACAAGTCAACATCCGACACTATTAAGTGTCTTACTTATAACAGACAAGCTCAAGTTAAAAACATCTCTTTCCCAGATTAAACCTCATTAAAATCATTATGTTAAAGTTCTTTACAAGACAAAGTGCTAAAAATTTTCAACAGACAACAGACAACATTGAGTTTTAGCCCCTCCAGTATTAACAGCTTCACCCCTACCCGAAAATAGTCGCTTTTAGCAAAGTACAACTAAAGAACAAAATATCTTTTAATTAGAGTTGCAAGGATAGTATATAAAATTATTAATTTTCTTTAGGTTAACACGCACTTTATTAAATGATTAATTTTTTCACATAAAAAGCAACCTAATTAACATTTAACATTGTTTTGGGGTACTTTGATGTAATACCATTTCAAAGTTAATTGATCAACCTGGCTGTAAGTAATTAGGAATAAAGCTTTCTAAAGTGAATATAAGAAAGTTAAAAACAATTTAACTTGTATGATTTGAATCGTATGGATTTCGGAAATTAGCTGTGTTACCAAACGTTATATCCATTTTAACAAGGCTTAAAATTGTATTCATGTATTAAAACCCACATGCCAACTATGAGCTTATATATAAGCCTTGATCCATTAACAACTCCTTTTTACTGAGACACTGCTTGAAATACTCAGTAGAAACGAATTAATAATAACTAATATAGTACGAGGTCAAATGAAACTACTAAAATCCGTTTTATTGTTTTTGATTCTCAGTCAGTCGTGGATTTCATCCGCTTCCACGATAACACTGACAAATACAAAAACTTCTCCCAACTATTTAAGTGGGGATGTCGATAAATTTATCGTGACAGAACCAAACAGTCACGGCATATCATACAATCGCCTGAAAAATTTCAACATCACGCGTCCCTTGTTAATGCTTGATCACAACTCATTACCAGGAATAACGCCAAAAAATCAGCTAAAAACAATTGTTATACATGCAGACACAATTAGCTTGAACAGTGCGCTTTCTTTTGTATCAGGCGATATTTCTGCAAATATCATGTTCATTGTTGGCTCAGCAAATGGGTCCATTTCATGTACTAGTTGCTCATTTACCGGATACCCACGGATCACACTAGCTGCGTCCACTAACTCCACTGGACTATCTTCAAGTATGAGTAGTGTAGGCAACTTAACAAATACATCAGGCGGAAAAGTTTCGTTAAATAACTTGAGTGCCCCTGATGCCGTATCCATTGAAACACATGCAAGAACAATTAGCACAGCAGGCAATATTCAATCTGTTTTTAGAGCACAGAAACAGGGTAGCAATCACGTTGTCAGCGATTCAGGGTTAATTGGCGTTAATGGAGGGTTTAGCTTTTTTACAGGACCACTCACAGTCAATTACAATAATCATGAAGTTGTAGATGCCGATGAAACTGTCAGCTCAGTAAACTCTTTCAGTGGCAATATTCACGGTGCAGGTATTGCAATTGTCAGTGCACGACCTATCACAATTACAAAAGGCACAAAATTATCAACACAATCTGACTTAATGGCATCGGGACATGTCGGTGATGATTTCTTCGTACCTACGGGCAACATAGATATTGTTACCACAAGTAAAAAAAGTAACCATGGCAAAGTCACTAATGCGGGCACATTATTATCTGATACTGGTGCAAATATTCTCAGTGGTGAGCATTTTGAGAACACTGGAATGATTGCCAGTCATAATTCAGAAATATCAATTAAAGGCACGTTAAAAAATACCGGCTATATTGAAGTCGCAGGGAACCTAGAGGTAGGCTCAAAAATACTTGATAACCGCCGGGCACTCAATGCAACCTCATTAAAGGTATATGCTGAAGATGCTATTTTCAATCACTTAGGTGGTCGTATATTAGGTAATGTTGTCACGCTTGATACCAGCTATTTCATCAATGGTTCACGTCAAGAAGTCGCGCCTAGTATTGCTAAAAAATCCGACCTAACAATTCAAAGTGACCTATCAGACGCCGCAGATTACGGTATTTACAACAGCAACGGATACAACACACCATCGTCTGCAGTCAGTGAACTTTCAGCACATATCTCTGCTTCTGAATTGTCAATAAATGCGGCTCAAGTTGAGAACATCAACCCGTACTATAGAGTTCGCCGCTCAGTCGAGATATGGGATGATAAAGTAGAACTGAACTATGCCAAATCACGACGTGTGAGCATCACGGCGCAAAACTCTATTAATATTTACGCGAGTAAGTATTTGCTAAACAGTAGCTCTATATTAGGTTTGGACAACCCAGGAACCTTCACAATAAATACCCCTGTAATGCAGAACGAGCGATATAGAGTAGACACTAAGGGTTATATTTTTGCTCGCAAAGAACAAAATAGTACTGAAGAAAAACACATTACACATGGGACCGAGTTAGAAACTCACGTAGACGCGTTATCTCCTATGGCTATTCTATATAGCTTTGGCAGATTTGATTATTCACCTTTAACTAGCACGTCATCAACTGTGTTTAATAACTTAATGAGCTTTATGCAAATTCATGGCCGCTCAAATTTCTATAACACTAATTTTGCGTCAATAGCAATTGTGGCTTCTTCAGAAACCAATGCAGGTACTTCTGTAAAATGTATTGTCACAGGTTGTGGCAATGATAATTACCAAGACAACTACACACAAACTACATTCACCTCTTTCTTAGATGATGTTGACGGGTTGAGCTCAGAAATATTAGTTGAAACTCAAGTTAAAGTGGAAGATTTCTTACAAAAAAGTATCGACGACTATATTGAAGCATACACAAAGAAAGAGCAGGACGCTTTTGTTAACGCTGGAAACTTATTAACCACTAAATTCGGCAAAATGTTCTTCTACAACAGTCGTGTAGACAAATATGATCACGGCGACATTTTGGTCATCACTATCTATAAATGCCGCTTGTTATTAGATGGAGAAGATTTCTATGATAAGCGCTGTTTTCCATCTGACCACTCAGCGGGGGTCACAAATATAGCAGCAGAGGCTGCGAAAGATGGGATCGTACCGGGAACAGAACAGACCGACGCACAAATTAAAGAAATGATCGCCATATATCAAGGTAATTTCAATGGCGCGGGTTCTGTACAACAGAGATTTTATCACAATCCAAGTGAACCAGATTTAAGAACAGTTAATGGGTACTGGGGCAATTCATTTCCAAATAGCCGATACGATATAGCTCAAAATAGCAGCGGTAATATTGAAATCACTTTCCGTTACTATAACCGTTTCTTTCACGATTTAGCGCGCACTCAATTTGTGACAGACGTTGTTAGCTATAACCCAAGTCACCTCCACTCTAAAACAGTGCTTTACTCTACATTTAAAAACGCTAAGCCAAAAACACCAGTTATAAGAGACATTGGCTACAACCAAAACACGGGGGCAGTTACCTTCAGCTGGTCGCCAGTATTGGTTCCAAATACTACTTATGAAATTGATTCGTCACTTGGCAGTGCAACCTCCACAGGCCTAAACCGAACTTTCTCAAAACGCGGTGACGGTACAATCCGATATAGAGTACGTGCTTGTACGCAATACAATGGCAATAAGCTCTGCGGAAGTTACAGTGCGAACAAGACCAAAACTGTTGATTACGTCGGTGGCGGCAACGGTGGCGGAGGCGGCGGAGGTCCAATTGAGCCACCACCGTGTGAAGGCTGCTCTATTCACACACTACCAATCCAGTCATCTGCTTCGTTAGGTAGTAATGAACAAGGAGGCAATTTAAAATGAATGCGCCTATGGATACAATGAAGCGTTCTTTATGGCACAGAGCCACTAGCTACGTTTTAACTTTATTTATGATGTTGCAGCTTACTATTCCTAGTGTTGCTGCGGCGATGACAAGTGCATCAAATGGACTCTTTCAGCAGGAATTATCTGCTGAGCAATTGTTTGCTCGCTCTGCGATACAAACATATTTGTATGAACGCTCGAAGTATATTCCAAAACCACCAGGGAATTACGCAAACCAGACAATAGAAGAGTTTCACTCTGTATTACAGTCAAGCTACTTGCATCGTGTACCTAGTGAAATCGCTATTGATTGGATCCCGATAGCTGGCGATATCACTATTTTTGTTCCTCAAGAAAGGACCATCTATCCACTAAAAAAACTCGTTGGCGATAGCTTTGTTCAGCGCAAACTTATCGGTTCGCAAATCAAGCGTCTGATAGGACGTACTTATTACAAAACTACGTTTACCAGCGAACAGGCTCAAATCAGCCAGTTATATGCTAACGCAAAAACTGTTGCCAGTAAGAGTACTTTCAAATACCAGTTTGGCGATACGTTGCCCGAGGGTATCGCCGATACGATGAAGGCCGACTTTATCTGGCCAGAACGTCGCTCAATAGGAGGTGAATACGTATTAGTGCCAGTTGTTCACCTACAAAAAGCTACCGTAGAAGACCGTGATACTGACGGCCAACATACTGTAGAGTTTAGAAAATCTAATGCAACTTTCAAATCAGCTCAGATCACCAATGCCGATATTAAATTACAGCGCGATACTGTATTTACCACTATCAACGACTTGGTCATCGGCTCTAAATCAAGCATCAGCATCGACAATTCCGCGTCGCGTATTTATGCGGGTGTGAGCTTTTTGCCTGATGCTTCAGGTAAAGTTCAAGGTGTAGCGACAGGAACTTTATACAACTATGGACAGATAAACTCTGAACGGAACGTCGACATAGTCGCGGGCAATTATGTCCAAAAGACCTTTGTACATAGGTTTAAAACGGTGCATGGTTACTCAGACTATTTAGGCTCTATCGCCTCTATAAATGCTGGTGGCAGCATTTCAATTAAAACGTACGGCGACATGGAGTTTGCTGGCGCAACTGCGAATGCCAATGGTGGGAGTATTACACTTTCAGCTGACGGTAATATCTTGATCGGTGCAGTCAAACTACAAAACGCAGCGAGCTTTAAGATTAGAGGTGGCCACAAGACAAAAGACGGCACTAACTATATTCAGTCTATTTTGACTGCAAAAGATAATATTAGTCTATATGCATCCGGTATTATCGAAATAATTGCTTCTGAGTTGCATGCAGATAAAGGTGTAATCGAAATTCTGTCTGACAACGGTATATACATTCTCAATGAATTTGACGAATACTCTGGCACCATGGACAGGAAGTGGGGTAAAACCACTGAGACTGAACAAGAATTCGAGACAATTGCAATCCGCTCTGTGTTAGACGCAGGCAAGGGTATCGTAATCAGTTCTGAATATGGTGACATCACATTAAAAGCTACCAAAATCACGTCAACTCAAGGCGCTGAAATAGATGCTCACAACGGAAAAGTGCATTTACTTCTAGCGAAACAGCAAGATCATTACTTCTACAACAAAGTGAAAAAAGGTTTCTGGAAAATAAAGACAGAAACTAAGCAAGATACTGTTGATACAGCTATATACAATGACATCATCGGCGGAGTACGTGTTAATGCCACTGCTGGACTTACCTTAGAATTAGGTCAATACCAGGGCGAGTCGATTACCGATGTCGTAAATGGGTTAAGCTCTACCAAGAGCCTCTCTTGGATGGCTGATATATACAATGATCCGAAATACGCTTGTCCTCCCCAGGCTTCGGCGATCACACCAGACGGTTTCTCTGAATATGCCTATGCGGCAATAGAAGCAGATCCCGACTTTAAACAGTGCAACAGCTTGCTTGATGTGGTTTATACGAAACTTGAGAAAGTCCACAAACACGAAAAAACAAGCAACTTAAGTCCGGCTGCAATGGCGATTATTGCTATCGCGGTATCGGTTGCAATGGGTCCTGCTGGCGCAAACTGGATTGGAGCGGAAGGAGCCATTGCACAGGCTGTTGGCCAAGGCACTTTTTCTGCCGCAGCACTTTCAGCGGGCGCAGCAACACTTGCGACTCAAGCTGCGACGAGTATCGCCAACGGTGAAGGGATAGATGGCGCTATCAAATCCATCACCGAAAGTGATAACCTTCGATCTTTGGCTATCTCTATGGTAACTGCGGGTCTTCTGCAAGAACTAGAGGGCATTAAATTCTTTGATAAAATTTTGCCAGACGCTGCTATAGCCAACGCCGATGAATTGATTTCTATAGGTAATCAAGCCGCTCAAGTTGTTGTGTCTTCAGCCGTTAGAGCAGGGGTTGAGACGCTCATAAGTGGAAAATCTCTTGATACTTTAGGCAATGCGTTCGTTAATTCACTCAAACTTCAAGCTATAAATGAAGTTGGTAAGGGGATTACGCAAAATATTGAGAAAAGTAGTTTCAATGAAGCAATGAAGTATATTGCACATGCTGCTACGGGTTGTCTTTTAGCCTCAGTTCAGTCGACTTCAGGTAGTAAATCGCAAGATTGTGCTGCTGGCGCTTCTGGTTCAGTCGCGGCTAAATTTGTCGCGAGTCAATATGATCCACAAGTAGATAAGCTCACTAAAGAAGGTGAAGATGTAGCTGCTTGGTTGCAAAAGCATGTCGGCGTCGATGCGACCGGTATGTCCGCAGAAGAAATCAAGTACTACTTTGAAAACAATAAAATCAGCCCAACAGAGCTCTATAATTGGACGCGACTTCGTGAGGCAATATCTGAACTTAATACACTACAAGCCCAGAGTGCAGATATAACTAGGCTAATCGCCGGACTTTCTGCATTTGTTGCAAAAGGCACAGCTAGTGCGATTAACTCTGCTGCTAGCAACGGACAAGCTATTTCTCAAGGTTCTACTTTTAGAACAATGAGCCTCGAGCATAGAAGGGCGGTTGTACTCCTTGGCGCTCTAGAAGAATACGAACTACTGCAAGCTGCATTTTTAGAAACTTATACGGTTGGTGACTTGCTTAAGGATGGCGTTAAACTTCCTTCTGCATTTAATAATAGCACGCTGGCTAATACTGAAATTTCAGGGGCTGAGGCTGCACTTCTGCATGATATTGCTGTTATGGAACTCCTTTCTAAAGGTACCCCTGTACAACAGGCCGAACTTGTAGAAGAGTATGGTATGTCCGTTACAAACTCTTTAAATAACCTCGATAGTCAGATAATACATTTTAACTGGAAAGAGTTCGGTCAGATGGCGGCTACTTCTGGTGCTGTGAATGCGTTCGTCGAAATGAAGTTAACGATTGACGCCGCAAATTTGCATGGTGTTAAAGGTATTGAAGCTATTAGAGAGATATTCCAGAATCGCTGGAATAGATATGTTGAACACTTACCTCTATTTGAAGCTTTGGAGAATTTCGCCTCTGCTCCACTATTGGCTAAACTTGGATCTGCTGCTCTTAAAAACGCACTAAAGCGCACAACTAGGGAAGATCTTGCTCGGAAGATCATGCAAAATGATGAGAAGAACTTTGTTCGACAACTAATTGACGAAGCTGAATATTTACTTAAGCATGGTGACGGCAATACACCTGAGGTTAAAAATAGAACAGCGATAGCCCAAGCTTTTGTACCCGGCTTGTCAATAGATACTACGACTAAGACCTTCTTTAATTTCACAGGAAAACCTTCAAAGCTAAATAAAATAGTGAAACCAGAAAACGGTATTGAATATGGTTCGAAACCTCAAACCTTGGTTATTACAGATCATGAGAAATACTTAAATCACATTAAAAACCAGTTCTATAAATCGGACGTCGAACCCTTGCATCCAATTATGGAAGCTGAAATAAAGCGATATTTAAAAAATGCACAAGAGCATGGAACATTAATCTCATCAACACACGCAGCTGCGCCTGCACTGCACGCTGAGGTTAGAGCTGCAAACGCTATACTGCACAAATATCCACATGTCAGCCCCAGTCAATTTAGGATTGCCACGGTTCGATTAAAAGGTGATGGCGCAGGTACATCGTTTCACGCTTGCCAAAACTGTACTGGAATTCTTGATAGGTTTAGAATACTTACAGGAAGAACTAGTACAGAAGGGGCACCCTAGTGCCATATTATGCGCCTATGGTCGTGTTGTCTGAGGCTCTATTGCTTAAAGACAACCGCGTTTATTATAGTGGAGTGCCCTTTTCGGGCATTGCACTATTTTCCGAAAAGGGAGTTGTTACTCGCTTTCAATCATATACCGAAGGGGAAACAAGTGAAGAACACCAGTTTCCATATCAACAGTCGCCGTCCATGGGGATACTTGATGATTTATTGGATGAATATTGGGAGAGCTATCGAGTTTTAGAGTTTCAGGGTAAACCCTATACAGGTTATGTTTTTGTACCTGGGCCTAATAGTCTAATCAGTGATATTGAGTGTTATGTTGATGGCAAAGCCGAGGAGGGGTGTTGTCAACACTTTAGCGACTCGAACGCATATTCTGATTTAGTTATTAGCAAAGGTAATATACAACACACTTATTCTTGGAACTCCCCAGATAAGTTAAGTTCATACCGCATATCCGCTGTTGAACAGCTATCCAGCATCGACGACAGCGGTGCGATTAATGTGTATTTTGCGGGTCCTGATAATACAATTAGCACATTAAATATCTATAAGAACGGTTACCAGCTTTTTGATGCATGCGGGTATGATAATGATGAACTGTTTAGTCTTGCAGATCTTCCTAGTTTAGAGCAATACATGGGGACTGGACCGCTTAGTATTGAGCTTTTCAATGTTCCCCCGGAAGATTTTGGGCAAATTTGCAAACAGTTAAGTGAATGGTCAATTGATGAATTTAAAATTTCTGATATGACTAGAGATTGCCTTAACACGCTATCACAGCACAAAGTACCAAAGGTAAAAGAGCTTGTAGCATACAATCTAATTGATATTACTGAAGCAGAACTTATCGAATTTAAAGAACAGTACTTTCCTGATGCTAACTTGAAGTGTTAATAACATGAAAAGTTAGGGACCGTGAAAGTACACGTGCTCTTTTCAATTCTTAGGCCCTACCAAAATGGTAGGGCCTAGTATTTTGCATTGACTCAAGCTAGAACCTAAATGCTGCTATGATATTTTGGACTCTTTTTAAACACTAATTAGTGCCTGTATTGTGATCGTCCCAAACTAAGACAGACACTTGTTGAATCAACCCATCAAAGAAAAAGCGCGCATCTTTTGCCGCAGAAGGCTCTGGATCTGCACCAATCAGAATATCTTCATTATGTCTCGTTACGGTGCCGTTATAGCTAGTAATGTGTCCAGATTGCTGATTATCTATCCATAAATAAACACCACCATTTCCATCGTAAGCGCCTACTAAAAAGTACGCATCGGTTAAGTTAAGCTCAGAATTGGCACCTCGGATACCTGTATTGTTTACATCGTAGCTTTTATATCGATAAGCGCCATTAATGTGAACACCAAATCTTACTTTTACTTGGCTTCCTTGTTTGGCCAACTCTAAAGCAAACCCACCAGATTGTGCTTTATTTACAATCGCCATAGTACCCTCAGGCAGAG
Organism: Pseudoalteromonas sp. Of7M-16; assembly: GCF_022347805.1. Lineage (NCBI taxonomy): Bacteria > Pseudomonadati > Pseudomonadota > Gammaproteobacteria > Alteromonadales > Pseudoalteromonadaceae > Pseudoalteromonas > Pseudoalteromonas sp. Of7M-16. The sequence continues at coordinate 28,923 of NZ_JAKRFY010000013.1, forward strand.
TGTTCAATTTATCAAAGTTAACATTCGCTGTGACTAAAAACCCTTCACCGAACGCATTACTCCTATTCCCAAGTGACAAAGCACGAGATGATAAGCCCTGGTTACTTCTGAAGTCGAGTGAGCATGAAAATCTATCTTCACCTGATGAGTCAAACCATAGCGCAGGCGTACCATAACTGCTTGACGTAGCGGGTATATTGACTAATTCATTTACTGTATTCTTTCCGCCAAGATAATTGTAAGAATAAGACACCTGACTATCCGATTGAGATTGGCAGTCTGCGGCATTCAAGTATGCGATTTGGTTTTTCTCTTCTATCACGTCTCGAGTAAGATCAACTCGATATTCAGTGGTAATTTGGTCAACTTCGTTTCTAAGCGCAGCCGTCATAGCATCACCAAAGCGCTGCGGAATCGTAAAAATACCGACATCCAATCCTAGTGATTTTGAGTAACGAGTTGCACTCAATAGGTCTTTCATTTGAAAATTAAACTCTGCAATATGAAAATTATTGTCAGCGATTTGTTTTTTAATCTGTTGTTGCAGTGCTTTAATTGAACCTGCACCTCCCCAGTTTCTATCAATGTATAGAACTGAAAAACGCACATGGTTTCGAATAGACGCGTAGCGGTGGTTGTTGTTTAGTTCATTTTGAATTTTTGTCAAATAACCTAGCTTGTTTTGAAATGCTCGAAAGTAAATAGGGCGATGAGAAGCTGCATATTCAGGGTATTTAAGCAGAGTATCTAAAAATTCGGTCGTAAAGTTTTGCTCGTCTTCGGCTGTGATCCTAGTGATCTCAATAAATAAAGACGCCTTAGACCGTTTTAGTGTCGAATTGCTTAAAATTCCTTCCAAACTTGGCTGTGGGCTCTTGCATAAATTGGCTTCAACACCTTCGTGGCTAACGCATATGTTTGGAGAGTTATTTGTATTGTATGCAAGATCAAGCTCAATTAAATTGGCACCATTACTTAATGCTTTATTAATTTTTGAATTTGCCTGCCCCAAATTATAAATCTGGTTCCACGGCCCGTTATAACAGTTATGACAAGACACGGCGACCTTGTTTCCAAGTGGAGTAGTTGCTAGATCTGGTATTGCAGCAAAGCTAGACGCCACAGCTCGAAAGCCAAATACTAGAGAAAATACAAAAAGTAAAAAAAGCGGGATATTGATGAAGCGCAATTTAAATTCAGTTTGGTTTATTACCATTATTTTACATCTTATTTTTTGTTTAAAAAATGATTTTAATACATCACAAATTTTATACCAATAGATAACAGCTAAAAGGGATAAGAAAGTTTCATTCTAATAAACTTTATAATAATGAATAACAGCTTGTTATATAACCAAACTGTTATTCATGTTTTTAGTACTTTCTTTTTTTAACGCATTCTTCGTGTAGAGATTAATCCTACAGACTTAGAGATCCATCTATTAAACCGAGCAGTTGCTACTTCACCGGTACACGTATCTTCTATGGTAACTCTATCAAGGTGCCAACCATGCTTGTCTCCAGAACCATCGCTTTTTATTGTCAGCGCAGTATTAGCCAATGAGCCATTGTTTCTGAGAAAGACATAAAAATCATTTACCGCGCCTTGTTCAAAATCATCTCTTCCAGAAACATCTAAACGAGCCCAATTAGAGCTTGCGCCTGCGCCCCAGTTTATTTGCATGTGTATTCTTGAGTCTGTACCAGCTCTATAAATATCTGAAGTATAAACATTTACGATATATTCAGCTTCTCTTCCCTGACAGAAAGACGCTCTTTCGTATGCTTTCCCGTCGTCACCATTACCGAATTTCAATACGTATTCTTGGATGTAAGCCTCTTCGTCTATAACTCCGTTTCTTAACATACTTTCTTCAAATGAAGATATGCTCTCTGAGATTTTAGTGCCCTGGAAAAGCTCTTCCTGCTCATTTGCAAAAGAACTAGTAGTTGAAAATAATCCAGCAAGTATAATTGATGTAACAATGTGTTTTACCATTTTAAATTTCCTTATTATTTAAAATAAAAACCAACCACCTAAAAGTGATTAAAAACACATTAAAGAAATATGACAAGCAAAGCAACCAGTGAAAACTGATTAAAAATCAAAACAATTTTAATTTGGTGAACAAACAAGTAAAGCTAAATACAAAGAGGTAGAGCAAACCTATGATTTAATGATTTAAATTAAATACAAAGATAAAAATTAAGTCACATTTATTCCAATAGGTAGGAATATATATTTTTAACTAAAATTTTTATTTTAGAAAAACCTTAATTTAAATCAATTACAACCGTCTTCAATAGTACTCATGTGCAGCTTCAACTTTTACAACAAAACCCATAATGGCCTAATGTAAAGGGCGCACATTAGGCTCTAGAGCATGTTAGCTGATGATGTCATTCAGGATGGAGAATCAACAACATTACGTATTTTGAAACGAACGTAAAATGCCAGCCGATTAAAATCTATAATTATTATTCAAAAAAGGGGGCGATTACACGTTCAAAAACTTAGTGAAGCATTAAAGAACGACCTTGCGATTATAATTAAGAAAGAAAAATCACCTTAAATTTTAAGTCTGTTATCAGACACGCTATTTTCAATTCAGCTATAGGTGAGTTTTTATAGAAAACTGACGACAAATAATACACGATGAACAACAATAGGAAGTGCATTCATATCAAACGCAATGGGGTTAAGTTCTTAAAAAAAGTGCTAAAAAATTAAACTTTTGAAGCATAGGATAAGCCGATACTGGGCTTCTAAAGATGAGATAGTCGCTTATTACAATGGGGTTAATACACTGCTTGTTCTAATATGAAAACCTAGGATTTTCACGGACAGTGTCAAAAAATAGTAAATATAAAAAGACCTGAATACAGTTCAACAGAATTCAGGTCTTAAAATTCGCTTATAGAAGCAAGATTGCTTTAACCAGCTACCTTAGTTAAAAGGCTTAAGTTACTTGCTCTCATCTTCTGGCAATGTAACGTTTAATTCCAATACAGCTAGATCGTCTTCATTTTGTTCAAACTGAACGTTCACTGCATCTGAATCCACTTTAACGTACTTACTGATCACCTCTAGAATATCCTGTTTTAACTGTGGCAGGTAATCAGGGGTGCCGCGCTTAGAACGCTCGTGTGCAACAATTATCTGCAACCGCTCTTTGGCTAGCGAAGCGCTGTTCTTTTTCTCTGAACGGAAATAATCTAATAGAGACAAATTAACCTCCGAATATTCTTTTCAGTAAACCTTTCTTTTCGACATTAAGGAATCTAAAGTCGATAATTTCACCTAGCAGCCTTTCAATTGCATCGCTGTATGCTTGGCCCGCATCAGATTCACTGTCTAAAATGACTGGTTGTCCTGAGTTAGACGCATTTAACACTGATTTAGACTCAGGAATTACACCAAGTAAGTCAATCGCCAATATTTCTTGAACATCTTCCACTGACAACATTTCACCAGTAGATACTCGCTCCGGATTATAACGAGTCAATAAAAGGTGTTCTTTTACTGGCTGTTCACCTTGTTCTGCGCGCTTGGACTTACTTTGTAATATACCAAGTATCCTGTCTGAATCTCTTACTGATGAGACTTCAGGGTTTGTCGTGACGATTGCTTCATCTGCAAAATATAACGCCATCATCGCACCCGCTTCAATACCAGCAGGGGAGTCACAAATGATAAAGTCAAATTCTTCTTTTAGTTCTTCTAGGACTTTTTCAACTCCTTCACGAGTCAAAGCGTCCTTGTCACGAGTTTGAGATGCAGGAAGAATGAAAAGTTTTTCTACGCGCTTATCTTTGATAAGCGCTTGGTTTAAGTTTGCTTCGCCGTTGATTACATTTACAAAATCATAAACAACGCGTCGCTCACAACCCATTATTAAATCGAGGTTACGTAGGCCAATATCAAAATCGATGATGGCTGTTTTATAGCCTTTCAGTGCTAGCCCCGTACCAATTGCTGCACTCGATGTAGTTTTACCTACGCCACCTTTACCGGAAGTTACGACAATAATTTTTGCCATTAGATTTATCCTTTGACCAATGCTGTTAATTCTAAAGATTCGTTTGTTTGGGTTATCTGACATGGATTACCCCAAAATTCTCCTTGCAGAGAATCGCTTATCCAGTAACTGCCATTTACAGATACTAGTTCAGCTTCCAATTTTTGACAGTAAATACTCGCCGAATCATTGCCTTGCGCTCCAGCAATAGCGCGTCCGCGCAATGTTCCATAGATATGAATATTCCCATCTGCAATGACTTCAGCGCCGTGACTCACTGCACCGATGATGATTAAGTCTCGATCTTTTGCATATATTTGTTGACCAGACCTAACCGTACCGTTGACAACTTGTGCCGGCACATAGACATGCTTTTCGACGACTTCTGTTTTTGCGCTAGATGCAACGGGTGGCGCAACATCTTTAGTGTAGTTTAGAACTGACATACCAATAGACTTAGCCGTTTCGTTCTGTTCCTCGCTGCCGTTGCAAATTCCAACTGGGTTAAGTGACAACTCACTTAAGATAGACTTTAAATCTGAGAGTACCAAAGGTTCACTTTGAACTTCTGCTAGATTAATGACAATAGGTGCACCTTTGAAAAACTTAGGCGCTTGAGAAATTTTTTCACTTAACTGTGCTTTTACAACACTCAGGTCAGCGTTCAAAAGTTGTAACACCGACAAAGTGAAAAGGTTCCCCTTAAGTTCAAAAGATTGTGTAGACATAAGCGCTCAAATATAACTGCGTACTCTTTATTAAATCTTATTTTGACCCCGTACTGTGTACGTTTGAGAGCAGCAAAACTTTCCAATTATTGTATATGTCATGGTATAGTGCTGCTCTAAGATAAGCAAGAATTTATAGGGTTATAATGCTAAGTGCAGTATACAAAAGTAGTAAAAAAGCCGACACCTACCTTTTTATTGAAAAAAGAGACGATTTCAGCAAAGTTCCAGAGCCTTTAATGACCACTTTTGGCACCCCATTATTTGTAATGTTAGTTGATCTTGCTAAAAGAGAAAAACTTGGTGTTGCAGATTTGAGCCTTGTTAAGGAACAATTAACTGAACAAGGGTTTTACTTACAAATTCCACCACCTGAAGAAAACCTTCTAGACGAATTTAAAAAACGAAATGGAGCAAAGAGTGACTAAGACTTTCAAAGTAATACTTACATCTCTGTGTTTTTCGGCTTCTGTGAGTGCAACCACAGAAGCTGATTTTGATAAATACGTACAAAAACTAAAATCAGAAGCCATTGCAAAAGGTTATGAACAATCTTTAGTAGAATCAGCGTTTGCAACAGCTAAATTCAAAAAGAAAGTAATTAAAGCTGACAAAACCCAACCAGAAATTGTCGAGACACTTGAAACATATTTGCCAAAACGCGTTCCTGATTGGAAAATCAAACGTGCAAGAAAGCTGTACAAAGAAAACAAACAACTCCTAGATCAAATTGAAAGAGATTTTGGTGTGCAAGGGCGCTTTATTATCGCTCTTTGGGGCCTTGAAAGTAGTTTTGGGCGAGTTCAAGGCGGATATCCAGTTATAAGTTCACTTGTCACCCTCGCATTTGACGGTAGGCGTGAAGCTCTATATAAACGCCAACTTTGGGCCGCGCTAGACATTTTACGCGATGGTCACATTGGCTTAGATAAGTTTAAAGGTTCATGGGCAGGGGCAATGGGTCAAACCCAATTTATGCCAACCTCATTCAACTCCTACGCTGTTGACTACAACAAAGATGGCCGCAAGGACATTTGGACAACTAAAGAAGATGCCTTTGCCTCTATTGCAAATTACCTAAAGAGTGTTGGATGGAATAATAATTTGACTTGGGGCCGTCAAGTCAAGTTACCTGAAGGGTTTTCTGAAAACTATGTGCTACAACGTGGCACCCGAAATCACAGCCAATGGCTAGAGTTTTTCAAGAACTCTGAACGCTCTTTATCCGATTGGCAATCACTTGGGATCAGACGCACAGATGGTACAGACTTACCCAACGTGAATATTAGTGCAGCTCTTGTTATGCCCGATGATATAAATGGCAGAATGTATTTAGCCTATGACAATTACAAAGCATTAATGAATTGGAACAGAAGCTACTACTTCGTAACAAGCGTTGGATACCTCTCCGATAGAATTGGCTATCCTAAGATTTAAATTTATTCGAAAAAAAGCAGCTTTGAAAGCTGCTTTTTAGCTGGGCTGATATAGCGACATTAATAATAAGAAAGTGCCTCTGTTTTTCCCCAAAACACCCTGTAAGAAAAAATTGTGTAGCCGATGATTGCTGGAACCACAAGCACCACACCATACATCATGAATGTCAAAGCAGAAGCGTCCGCTAACGATTCATAAATTGTCAATTGATTTGGAACCACGTAGGGGTAAAAACTATATAACAGGCCAAAAAAGCACAGCAGAAATATTAAAGTTGTGATCGCGAATGGTTTCCAACTGCTACCAATCGATTGTTGCATTTTGTAGTTTGCCAACAACCTATCTTGATAGATAAATAGCGCAATACAAGCAAAAGGTACTGGCAATAGTAACGTCGATAGCTCATCGCCAAACCATTTATCTGCAACAAAGTCATTGATAAGGGGATTTATAATTGAAACAGCTACCACCCCTAGTAACGCAACCAAATTGAATTTTCTACACCATGCAACCGCTTTTGCTTGCAAACTATCTGTGGTTTTCATTACTAGCCACGCAGAGCCAATTAAACCATATGCCGAGACAACACCAATACCACTAAGTATTGCAAACGCATAGCTTTCGAGGCTTGAATCAAAAGACATCACGTATAACCCAAGCATAAACCCTTGCGAAAATGCCGTTATGACGCTCCCAAGCTTAAAACTAATGTCCCATGCATCCTGATACTTTGTTTTTGCTTTTGCCCTAAAGTCAAAAGCAACGCCTCTTAAGATCAAACCTAGCAGCATAAGTGCAACCGGTAGATACAGCGCTTGCAAAATAACTGAGTGAGCCAACGGGAAGGCAATTAATGCCAAGCCTACAGCTAAAACTAACCATGTTTCATTTGCATCCCAAAAAGGGCCAATTGATGCAATCATGGTGTCTGCTTGTTCTTTGTTATCAGGCGGTAGCAAAATACCAACTCCGAGGTCGTAACCGTCGAGTATTGCATACACCAAAATCGCCAATGCCATTAAGGCACCATAAAACTGCGCCAAAAACTCTGTACTAAGCATGTTGCTCTCCTCGCATTGGTGGATTGAGCTCGTATTCCTCGACCTCAACGGACTTATCGGCAGTATAAAATAAGGTCTTGATGTAGGCTGCGAGTAATAGTGCATAAATACAAATATAACCAATAAGGGTATATAACACATGCTCTGACGGAACTTGTGTCACCAACTCTTCTATTTTTACTAAACCTTGGACCATATATGGCTGTCGGCCTATTTCGGTAACATACCAACCTGCGAGTGTTGCAATCCAACCAGAAAACGTCATTACAACCAATGCTTTTAGTTGCCAACGAGGCAGTTCTCCGGTTTTAAACAAGGTAAATCTGGCTACAACTGAAATCAAGATCATTAGCAGACCTAGTCCAACCATGACTCTAAAACCATAAAAAACGGGCTTAACGGGCGGGTGCTCGCCTTTAAACTCATTCAAGCCTTTAATTTCGCCATCCAATTCATGAGTCAGTATTAAACTTGCGAGGTTTGGAATAGCAAGTTCGAAGTGATTTGCTCGAGCCTCTTCATCGGGAATTGCGAACAATAGAAGTGGAGCGCCTTTTTCGGTCTCCCAAACACCTTCCATTGCGGCGACTTTTTGAGGCTGGTGTTCAAATGTGTTTAATCCGTGAAGATCTCCTACAAACGCCTGTAACGGAGTTAAAATAACAGCGACCGTTAGAGCAACTTTTAAGGTTAACTTTGGTGCATGTTTATGGTCATCTTTCAGTAGACGATAAGCGCTTATTCCAGCAACCAAAAACGACGCTGTGATCCCGGACGCAAGTAACATATGGGATAAACGGTAACCAAAAGACGGATTAAAAATGATGGCAAACCAATCTTTTGGGTAAAATACACCATCAATAATTTCATAACCAACTGGTGTTTGCATCCAGCTGTTTAAAGAGAGAATCCAAAATGCAGATATTGAAGTGCCAATAGCAACTACAATAGTTGAAAACGTATGAACAGCAGGGCTGACACGCTTCATACCAAATAGCATAACTCCCAGAAATGTCGCTTCCATAAAGAAAGCAGTCAGAACTTCATATCCCAACAAGGGGCCAGCAATATTGCCTATTCGTTCCATAAAACCAGGCCAGTTAGTGCCAAATTGGAACGACATGGTGATACCACTTACCACACCAAGTGCAAAGGTTAGCGCGAATATTTTCACCCAAAACCGATAAGCCCGGAGCCAAACGGGCTGGTTTGTTTGAACATATCTGACTTTAAAAAAAACCAAAAACCAAGCGAGCGCTATGGATATGGTCGGGAAAAGTATATGGAAGCTTATATTTGTCGCGAACTGAATTCGCGACAGCAATAAGGTATCAAGCATGACACACCTCTGTTATTTACGACTTTTTCAATAACTTGTCCTTGAGGTCGATCACCTTACTTACCGATGAACCAAGTTTCATCAATGATTGCAATTGTTCAGGTGTCAACCTCTGCAATTCCGCCGACCATTTTGTTACTGTTTCTAACAGGTCATGGATGGATTGCATTTGCTCCTGAGCGTACTTTTCCTCTGGCGTATTAGCTGTATCAAGTATTTGGTCGCGTAATAACGTCAGAGTAGGGTCTATTTCTCGCTTACGTCGTTCTTCGAACACTTTGTTAGCAAGGTCCCATATTGTACCGTTCGGCGCATAATATTCTTTTCTATCGCCGGGGATATGTTGAACTTTTACTAGCTGCCATGATTGCAACTCTTTGATCCCCATACTGACATTGCCTCGGGAAATCTTTAAGGCTTCTGCGATTTGATTCGCAGTTAGCGGGTGCTCATTGATAACGAGTAACCCCACCATTTGCCCAATGGTTCTGTTAAATCCCCAACGACTGCCCATTTCACCGCAATGGAGCACGAAGTTTTCGATTTTTGGTGATAAATTCATAATTCTAAACGTTCAGTAATTATTGAAAGTTAAATATACAGAGGTAATTGACTCAGATCAACTGAAGTTTCATTTTTTTCTGAAACTTCACAAATAGTTTATGCAATAAACTTGGATAATCGAGTTAGTACCTAAAGCCAGACTGTAATCTAGTCGCTTTTCACGTATTTGTATATTGCCTGATGAAAATCTTTTAAAAGTTTCGATAAATAATGAAACTTCGGCACTTGATTTGCGCATTTAGTAGCCAATTTGTTATAGCCTCCAAATGGTTACCCTTTGACATTGCTCTACGACGGCGATGAATGCACTATGCAGTTTGAAAATAAAAAGGCTTGATCATATGAAAAAGCCTTTGGTAGTTGAGATGTAAAGGTAGGTTTAAGACTGATGTTTTCCAACTTCCCAGTTGTTTTGTTTTAATAAAGTCTCGCCAGCATCAATTGCTCCTGACTCTAATGTAGTACCCATAGAGTCGTTCCAACGATTAAGGTAGCCAAATAGAGATATCACACCAAGTAGCTCGACAATTTCGCCATCGTCCCAGTATTTTCTCAGTTCTGTTTGAATAGGTTCATCAACAGCGTTAGGTACACTTGAGGCCGCCAGTGCAAACTCAAATGCTGCCTTTTCACCATCTGTAAATACGTCTGACTCTCTAAATTGCCAAATTTGAGCCAATCTAGAGTCTGTTCCGCCATATCGCTGTGCAGCCAAAATTGTATGCGCTTCACAATAGCGGCAACCCGTATTTGCACTTGTAATATAACCAACTAGCCTTTTAAGCTCAGATGTCACGCGCCCATGGTTTTCCATGACTGCTTTATTTAAGTTAATGAATGCGCGTGCAATTGCAGGTCGAATTTGCATCGTGAGTACACTATTAGGGCAAAAGCCTAGTGTTTCATTAAAGAATTTCGCAAGTTCAGTTACTTCCTGATCGTGGTCTTGAGATAAAGGGGTAACTAAAGGCATAATCAGCTCCTGTTAAATTTATTTTTTGTTGCATATGCAACATAACATACTCCTGGAGAAACTAGTTGTCTAGTGATATTTCATATAAAAATGCATTAAAAAACAGATTGGAAAGCTTCGCGCAAGGCGACAATAGACAAATACTGTCTCTAGAAAACCATATCCCGTTTCAAGTTGCTGTCGTCAGTAACCTACTTTCTATATCCAGAGATCCGATAATTCGTAGTCTGACAGATTTGGATACGAGGGAACTGCGCATACTGGTTAATATCGGCTCATATAGTCCAATAACCGCATCAGACATCGCATACCAAACGAGGTTGGATCCTTATTCAACAACACGGGCTATCGCAGCGCTGATTAAAAAGGGGCTGGCTCAATATGTACAAGGGCAAGAGCAAACCCGCAGTAAACCTGTCGAGCTTTCAGAAGAAGGGCAGTCCATATACGCAAAGGTCACAGATCATCTACAAAACCGAGAAGAAAAATTGCTCGAAACGTTAACGTCTGATGAGCAAAGTACGCTAAGACAACTGCTACAGAAGTTGGAGATTAATGCCGAAGCAGTGCTCGCTAAAGAGGTACAACATTGCGAATCTCTCGGTGGTTCAGTAACTCGTGACCACAAAGAAATTGTACGATGGCACAGTCGCACAACCAAAAAAGATACGTAACAACATAAATCTGTTTCGGTAACATACTTTTTGCACATTTGATGAACAAGCTAGTTATTACATCATCAAGGGGCTAAAATATGAAACATAAAAACCGAATAAGCCTGGGTGCGTTAATATTTTTAAGCGTATCCAGTGTTCATTTGCAAGCAAAACCCAGCAACGAACCTCATAGACCGAAAAAAGGACATGGGAAGCCGTTTGTTCAAATTCAGACGGCGGTTGATATTCAACTACAGGAGATAGTAGCTGACCAAAACCTAAGCTCGACAATTCCTGATCTATCTGCGCTGCCGCATATATCAGAGCCATTGCCGCAACTCGGTATGAAGCTTTTCTTCAGCAAGGCGCTCGGTGCTGAGAAGACTGTGGCATGCGCCAGTTGTCACCACCCGAGACTCGGTGGAGCTGATGGACTGTCGTTACCGATTGGTACCAACGCCATCAATCCAGATATCATCGGCCCACTTAGATTAACCTCAGATACGATCAATATTCCGAGAAACTCGCCGACTATTTTCAATGTTGGACTCGCTAATTCGAGTTTATTTTGGGATGGGCGAGTGCAACGTATAACCACGACGGATACCTCTGGAAACGAGGTTTCAGGAATAACAACACCAGACTCCGGTTTTGGTAATATTGACGAGCGAGTAGGTAATGACCTTGTCGGAGCTCTATCACGCTTTCCTGTGACATCCAGAGAGGAGATGCGCGGTCAGGCATTTCCAAATGCACTAGATAATCAATCAGTTAGAGAACACCTCGCCCAACGTATAGGTAACTATGGCGAACAGGCAAACGATCTCGACAAGAATGAATGGATCAGAGAGTTCAAAAAGGCATTTAATAGTAATGACACTTCGCAGTCTTTAATTACATTCGACAGCATTGCGTTGGCACTTGGACAATATCAAGCATCTATAAACCTAGTTAATTCCCCATGGCATGACTATTTGCGCGGCAACCAAAATGCGATGACCCAAGCGCAAAAACGCGGCGCATCACTATTTTTTACGCAAATCAGTGATGGAGGTGCAGGGTGCGTAAATTGCCATGGTGGCACTCGATTTACCAATGATGGCTTTTTTAACCTCGCATTTCCGCAGTATGGTATTGGTTTAAACGAGCACAATTCAGATCAAGGGCGGTTCTTAATTGATTCTGAGCAGAGGAATATGTTTGCGTTTAGAGTACCAGGCTTGCTAAATGTCGAGTTAACAGCCCCGTATGGACATTCAGGCGCTTACGAAACTCTCGAAGAAGTTGTTGCACATTATGTAGATCCACAAAATGCAATTAATGACTTTTTTGAAAAAGGTGGTGCTTGTAGCCTGCGACAATTCACTCAGGACCAACATTGCCAGTCACTCAATGAAAATGCGCTGGAAAATAGCCAAACCGCATTAAATCTATTGCAATTGTCGCCATTTGTAGCTCCACCATTGAACACGGGACAACAAGCTGATCTCGTTGCATTTTTAAAAGCACTCACCGATAAGTGCGCTAAAGACCCGCGTTGTATCAGAAAGTTTGAGCCAAGCCCAAGAACACCTGATCCAGATAATCTAAGGCTCAAGGTCCAAAACATACTATTAGGACGTACATAAAAAAGGTGGCAACGCCACCTTTTTTATTACTTGGTAATTTTATATTTCAAAGTTACATTGTGATAGGGCAAGAAGCCTCTGAGGCCAATATGCCAAGTTCCCACTTGCGCATTTTGTATTTGACAGGATTCGTTACTTCCCCATAAATATGGACGGCAATCAAACTTATAAAATTTCGGTTTTTGGCCATGTCTTAAATATAGGTCTGCCTCTCCATTACCCTCAATGCTGACTTCTAAATTACTATATCCTTCAGGCACTTCAACAACAGTTCGCTGCCACCAAAACCAGCCGTAAATATTGTCGATTTTGCCTTCTATTACCGGATAAGGATCTTGTGTATTTACCTCGATTACAATCGGGTCGTGATCAGATGAACGATAAGCATGGTCGGCGTATAGCGATTGTTGATGTTTGTCTGACTTGTATTCTACGTTGTAGTCTAATGCAACAGGCTCGTCTGCATTAATGTGCCAATCTGAGATAGCCACAACTTTTGCAGTCATAGAATCACTTGCAAACGCATGATCTAGGCTGCCTAAGCGCCCTTTAAATACGTAAGAGTAGCTCTTCACGTCCCCGTTTAAAATATCCCTTAGATTTGAGTAACCATTTGCACTCATCTGTCTGATTGGGTCTTCCATATTGTAAGCATTAAAGTCCCCCAATATCACAGTGTCATCGTCTTGAATGGTAGTTGGTGTACCAGCTAACCAAGCATGTAACTCGTTGACAGCATTTACACGTGCTTGGTTCCAACAGCCTTGTCCATCGTTCTGATCCTGATCTAGACCTTCTGCTCGACTACAACTGCCTTTAGAGCGCAGGTGAGCAACTACCACGTTAAATACATCGGTGGTAGATAAGTCCTCGAAGCTCTGCATCACTGGTGGACGATTACCGTAATCAAAAGGAACAGCATCTGTGAAAGCGGGCACACCGACTTCTTTTACTTTATTACTGCGATAGATTATCCCTGACATTATTGCATCAGTACCTACAGAATCAGCACCAAAGTTAACGTAGCCATAGGTATTTTGTGGGTCTGCTTCGCTTAATGAGCTCGCCAACTCAGCGATCGCGCTGTTTTCACTAAAACCATCGTTTTCAACTTCTAACAGCCCGATGACATCTGCATCTAATGTCACCAATGCAGTCATAAGCTTGGCTTTTTGGCGTTGCAACTCTTCGAAGGAGTCTGCACCACGTGATGTTGGGAAGCCGCCGCCTAGGCCATCACCATTGAAAAAGTTCAGCACATTCATACTCGCAATTCTTAAGTTACCTTTTTGTGTTACTTGAGGAGAATCGGTACGAGGATTTTCTTGGATGAAGTTTGGCGCTGTGATTGGATGAATTCGATATTGAGAAAAACCATATCCAATTACACCTTCAACGCCGCTCACCTTATCACCCAGTCTAATCGTATTGTATGCATCCAGCTCAGGGGTCGGGTAAGGTATAACTTCCGGGTTTTGCGCTGTCGAGCCATCATCCAAAGTAATTTCTTTGCTCACATTCAGGCGCTCGATAGCATTGGCCGCTTCCCCAGGCAGTGCCACTTGAGTACCTTGATACAAACGCTCAGAGCCAAGCTTTAATTCTCCGTAGCGCTTTAAGCCGTAGGTGTCATTTACAAACAGATCGTTGGTTATGTTCACGAGCATACCTTCATACGCTTCCAAACCTGACTCTACTGGCAAGCTAATGTCTACACTCACCACCGAATCTGTACCACAAGATATCGCGCTACTCACATTTGAAATTTGAGTTTGTCCGTATGACTCTCTGACACTACCGGATAATTTAATGACTTGCCCTTCTACAATTGACGCATCTTGATATGAAACAAATATCCCTTCAGAAGTCAGGGGGTTGTTATCCTGCTCAAAAGCTTCTTCTTGGATGAAAAACCCTTTTAATTGCCCATCTTCGACAAAAGACGCTGTTACTACCCCTTGAATTTCAACTTGTTGACCAACTAAAGGGCTTTCAAAAGATTCGCCTTGAACTGCGTGAATTAAAACATTGTTTTCATTACAAACGAGTGCTGGTGGCTCAGTTGGATCTGTGGCGTTGTGAAGGCCAATATTTGAAAAGTCGTCTTTTGCTAGCGCTTCCCACTCTGTAGATGGTAAAAAAACATCATCTACAACCGAATCCCCAGTTACAACAGTGCTAATGCGTACCAGTGACTTATCTTTTGTGGAAACGCCTTGCTCAGTCCAAGCAGATCCGGGGTCGAAGCCTACTTGTCCGATACTATCTACTGCGCCATTACTATTTGACAATACAACGGCATCATCACCGTTATACCAACTGCCGTCTTTTTGTTGTTGCGCCTTGAGTCTAAGCTCTTCTGTCGCTCTAGCATGCACTACGACGTGTGTAGCTTTTGGTAACAATGTGCCTTCAAGCGCAATGCTGGTTCCCGCTGTAGACTTACCGTTAAAATAAAACTCAAGGCGATAGCTACTCAAATCAACTTCTGAATCACCGCTGTTGTAGAGTTCGATTGCTTTGTTATAACTGCTTCCTTCGACATATTCAGAAATCATGATCTCAGCATAAGCGGGTGCCATTAAACACGCGACTGCCGAAGCTAGTAGAGATTTTTTGAACATAGTTATTTCCATTTACTTTGGTTTTTAATGAATTATTTAGTAATAAGGGATGTAACTCTATATGAAAAATATTTCAATTGTAATATTTTTGTATCTTTTTTATTGAATTTTAATTTATTTTTGAACATCGGAAAGTGTTGGATTTTCACAGCTCTAACTATTTAGTTTTAGTCTAATAAATTTAAATCAACCGCAATACCCCATTATAGGTCCATCAAATGAAGTATCTCATTCTTATGACCGTGGGTACAGAAACAATATTCAAGCGCGTTTCAAATGAACAAAATAATTATTGATATCTTATAACAATATGAACTCCATTTTACGTGGTGTTTTTTTGACCACCAGCGCAAAACTAAGTTACTGTCTAAAAGTCAATTAAATTGACTAACTCTGAAATAGCGAGATTGTCTTGAGAGGCTCAGCGTATTTAATTTCAACGCTTAGAAGGCAGTAATGACAAAGGCTCTTTCAGTAACAATTAGTTACTCTCAGCTAATTAGATCACAACATGTAAAGAAATTTCTAAAAAGGAAGATTTAATGGAAACGAAAAATCTGATGAAACTCGCCTTACTATCACTACCAATGATGATCGCGGCGCCGGCAAATGCGCACAAGGAACAGGGCATTATTGACACAAATACTCAACAAGAATTAGTGGCCAACATCACTCTCAATCTTGATTGCCAAGCCCACCCAGAAGCACTGCAAAGAGCTGTTTCATTCAATTACCTCGCGCAAACAGTGAAATTCGTGGTTTCAGGAGAATGCGCAGGTCCAATTGAAATTAAGAATAGTCGATTCGAAATTATCAATGACGCTGGAAGAACAGGCTCAATACGAGTTAAGCAAGATCAGGAGCACGTACAACAGAGTGCGGTGTTGGTTCAGTCTGGTTCGGTTGTACTTTCGAACATCAATATCGATGTACCAAATGATATGCCTGCGGTTGAACTTAAAGCCAACAGTGTTGGGCAACTGAAACACGTTACCACTAATGCCAAATCAGCAAGCGAAGACTCATTCCAACAATTTTTGGTCACTGACAATAGTACAGCGTATTTTGAAAGTTTCTCAGGAAATTCCGTTGGTGTTTACGGCAGCTCATACGCCGAGTTTACAAAAGCGACAGACCAAATCGAGCTTAGAGTTTTCGACACGTCTTCAGCAAAATCGAACGATAAAAATCACTTTAGTTCTGTTCAGGTCGCAGGAAATGGATATTTCTTAGCTGACAATCAAAGTAATATAAATTTACTTATGGTTTGGAGCAAAGGTGCTGCGGAAATCAACAACAAAAGTAGAGTAGGCGAAATCATGATGGGAGGGCAAACCCACTTTGCAGCTTACAAAGAGTCGACCATTGCTGGGCCTTACGGAATATGGGGAAATGTTGTATTTGAACTTGAACACTCAACAGCATATAACTGGAAGGCTGTAGACAAACCCTATTCAATTATCATTGGTAACAATGCGAATGTGAACGGCAAGTTCTACCCAGGATGGAGCTGGACAGGTCAGGCAAAATAGTTATGCCTGCCTAGAAAGAGAAGGCTAACTTCTCTTTCTTATTATAAATCAGGCGCCATAACTTTAACTTAGGTAATCTATATAGACACAAAGTTTCGCAGTGTCATTGTCAAATAGAGGAGAAGAGCAAACAACCGCATTGTGTTCTTGATCTAGCCAATTTTTACCTTTTACCAACGCAATATCGCCATCACATAATGTATTTACATTGCAGTCTTTTGGCTCTTTAACTGCTGGCGTGAATTGACCTTTTTCAAGAGGGTAGTATTCGACAAAGCCATGCTCCAACCATCTTTCTCCACTCCCTCCTAACGTGGAGAGCATTCTCACGATGCCGTTTTGAGAATGAAAAGCCGGACTCATTGCATAAGTGCAAGGGAGGATCCTCAAACCAATTTCTTTTGGCTCAAGTAAGGCATCAAACATGCGGAGCATTAATTCAATATGTTCAATCAATAAATCACCGTGCGCTGTATCAACAAACAGGTTTTTAACTTGCTCTGACAGTTCTTCATTAATTGCACCTTGATACTGAAAAGGGTGATCTGGCGATTTTTTAACATAATGAACCGCTGCACGGCTTTTAGCCCAAGTAGAGGGTGTGCAATAACAAGCTAAGGCGGTGTTTGGATCATAAATCTCTGAAAGGACGCTAGCAGACTCATCAATAAGATATTTTGTGCTTTGTGTTTGAGCACAAACTTCAGAATTAACGCTCATAAATCTCAATTGTTATGTGATAATGTATCAACACTATCACTTTCGACGACTGAATTGAAGTGATTGCAGCAATTTATTGCGAATACGAATTGATATCAATCAACAATCATACTTCAAAGGGGGGCCGCAGTCAGGACCCCACGACAAATTCAATAGGCTAAACCAACACCAAGAACCATCAGTCAATCTTAAAGTTATCCATGGTTCTTTGTAAGGTATCACTGTTCAACTTCATATCTTCAAAAAGTTTTTTCAAGGCTATCGACGTCTCTAATTCGTCAGTTGCAGCATCAAGCACAGCTGATGTGTTAGTCGATATATCCTGTGCCACGGTAGATTGCTGTTGAGCCGCCGTCGCAACAGATGTTGTCAACTGTTCAACGTGATTACTGTGTTCGCTCACTTGCATGGAGACGAGTCGAGTTTCTTCTATTTCACTCATAATTTCGCTGGCTAGTTGAGTGTTTTCTTTTATTGCATTGACAACGCTCTGGCTAATTTCATTTAAGTTACTCAACAGTGATGAAATCTGTTCTGATGATTCTTTACTGTTGTTTGCAAGTCCACGTACTTCGTCTGCTACAACTGCGAATCCGCGGCCATGTTCACCGGCCCTAGCGGCTTCAATGGCGGCATTTAAAGCGAGTAAATTTGTTTGATCTGCAACACTGCGAATTGAGTCCAATATCGTGTTTATTTCTGATACTTGCTTTTCCATATTTGCTGCCATTTCGTTGACCGTATCCATGTGATCAGACAGGCTGTTCATTGCATCTAAATTTCTTTGGTTGTCTTCTAACAGTTTTTGAGACTCGTTGTTAAGCTGATCGCTGGCAGCCAAAGTGTCTGAAGCTGAGCGAGCTATTTCTTCACTGGTTGCCGCCATTTCTTCTATTGCTGTTGCTATGCTAGATGCCATACTTTGAGTTCGCTGCGCTTCTTCGTTGACATGACTTGCCGCCTTGTCCATTTCGACACCTAACTCTGTACCAACTTTTATAGACTTGGATAAACCAACAAGTAAGTCTTTAAAAGCATAAACGGTATTGTGAATAGACTCAGATATTTGACCCAATTCATCACTGGTTTTCAGTCGTACATCCAAAGTCAAATCACCTTCTTTAGCAACTTTTTCCAAAATACCCGTTAAGTGATTTAACTCATGTTTTAAAGATGACACTAAGTGCATGTTGATCACAGCAATTATGCTCATGGCTAAAATAAAAGCTATTCCAATAAACATACTTTGGTTAAGCAAATCGCTTTTCACCAAAGAGCTGTGATTTAATGTTTTAACCCACTGACCATCTAAGATTTTTTTAACTGCAACAATCTGATTGGTCGCTTTGGGGAACCATTCATTGCTTGATAAAAGCGTATTAAAATCTGGGTTGTCTTCTGTTAATAGGTAATTTATTACTTTATCTAGCTCCTTCGCCGTTGTATCAGACATCGCTTGATTGTATTTCGCAAGTTGCTCTCCTTCTAATATCGCTTCGAGCTGCTCTTTTAACACGCCAAGTTGTGTTTGATAGTATGTGAGCTCACCTCTCAGCTTTGAGCTAACTTGTTTTTTGGCCAAAACCCCATTTATCTTCCCTCTGATCTGACCTTTGCGCTCTTTACTTTTTGCCAATAAAAATGCAATTGATAGCTTTGATGCTAAATCTCGATTGCTGATGTAGGCTTGCATTCGGATAGCTGTATCAATAGCTACTTGATTCAGATGGCTATAATATTTAAAAGCACTTTTACTATTCAAGTTGTCCACTTCGCGCCTGACAGCGGATTTCCCTTGGAGTTCTCTAAATAAGAATGGCAGCCATTTTTGTACTTTTTCATCTTCTTTGAATTGTCCCGAATATAAATCTCTGACTACTTTCACAGCATTATCAGCCTTTATCCTCTGCGCTGATACGAGTTGTCTTTTGTCTGCTGTCGGACTTCCTAAATAGCCCGCGGACAGCCCGCGTTCCACAGCATGGTGATGTGCGACTTTCTCAATAGCATCTAGAAGCTTAATATATTCTATGTCCTGCAATGTCGAGTTGTAGTCTTGCCAGTATTGCGATGCAATTTTGAATAGTAGGATAAAGATGAAAATAACAAGTGCGAGAGAACTAATAATCGTCAGTTGTAAAATGGATAAGCGTTTTAGCAAATTCATTCAATTTCTCCGAGGCGTATACCTAATTGCCAATCTCAAGCGGATGGCTACAAATCTTTCCTTAAGATAAAAGATAGTCAAAATAACTAGTTCGTCATAAGTTTCTTCACGTAAATAATCACTTGTAGCGAAATATCGACAGAATAGGTTTGTCTCATTGTACCGTAAGTACCGATTATCTAAGTTGCTGTAACAGGGTGTAATAGTAACCATTCTCAAGCGCACTAGGCTTCAATCATCAGCACAGACCAAGCTGAATCTCAGTTTGGAATTAGAGAAGTCTATTTAGAGCTGATCACTGATAGCCACAAAGTACTGTGGCGACACCTTATACGGATATGGAGTTTAAATATGAAAACTTTAGCAAGCATTCTACTAGGCGCATTGACTACAGTGTCATTTTCTACACTAAGCGCACCAGAGTCTTATGGCATTTTGTTTTTGGATAGAAGCGGTTCTATGATGACATTGCGACCAGACAAACAATCTCGATGTGCCTACTCAAAACAACAAGCCATTAGTAAAGCAACTAAGTTCTTTTTAGATAGCTCGATAAATGGCCACAAGTTGAATGTTAAAACCTTTAGTAGTGGCGGCCAAATCCAATCCATTACCAATGGGTTTGTAGACTTCACAGGTGCGTTTATGGCTCTACAACAGCTTGATGGAGAGGGATGTCGCGGCGCTACTGCACTTGCCGAAGCCATGTGTGATGGTGCCGATGAATTACGCACCAACTTTTCAGTAGAAGCCAGTAGAGGTGCATTACTTCGCGTCTATGGTTCAAGTGATGGCGACGAAAACGCAAGTCCTGTCACACATTGCGGAGGTGCCAATTGGCAAGCCAATGTGACTGCTAAGTACTTAATGGAACTGCCACAAGTGCAATTTAACGCGACCATATACACAGGCACAGTACAGAGCATAGCAATGTCAGACAAACTAAATGCAGCCATTGCAAACGACCTACCTGCTTATGCTATGTCGCCTAATACTTATACTACAAATGTACCCACTTTTGATTTTCTCAAACAGTTGGCAGCACAAACAGGCGGGACAGTAGAAGAAGTCAGTGATAGTGATGGTGGCGATCCAGGTGAATGGTAAACAGCTTCATTATTGCAATTTCTGTTTCTAGCTAACGCTTTTCTCAACTTTTTCTAGGGAAAAGCGTTATTGACTGAAACCAGATAACTTTATATAACCAAAAACTAAAACACAGCCCCGATAATAACCACACCGAATAGCAAATCTAAACCTAGCTTAGTCCTGCTGATCCAATGCAGTTAATGCTCAAATATTTAACCAAGAATGGGATTACCTGATTTCCTATGGGGTATCTTAGTAGAGCACAGAGCCCATTCAAGTAACGAAAGTAAGATTCTGAGAGAGGCTTAATTAGTTCTATCTTCGTCAGTCTTGCTTTTACGTTTTTTGAGTTTCTCTTTATAACGATTTCCGTATAAAAAACACAAACAAATTAACAGTATAATAAGAATCAGGAATACACTTCCACTATAAGTCAAAACCATTGCCTTGGACCATTTCAACACACAGTTTTAAGTATAGTAAGTCTAGGAAGAGGGCTTAGCTCTTCCTAACAACTTACCCGCTTAATACCAAGAATATCAGCCTTAGACGAATAGGGCAGGACGGTCAGAGAATTTCGACAGATTCGGAAATACTTGTCCCAGTTCGGTTTCAGATAGCCCTAACCAAGCGCCCAACGAAGCGGCATATTGATCAACGGCCATCGTCGGGATCAACCTACCACTGCCCGCGTCTAGCTCATGACCAAATTCCGCTTGTGGAATGTCGCCAAATATCGTGCCTCCATTAATCGCGCCGCCCATTATAAAGTGATGAGCCCCCCAACCGTGATCAGTGCCGTCACCATTAATCGCCAAAGTTCTTCCAAAGTCTGACGCAGTGAATAAGGTCACATTATTGCTCAACCCCATACTTTCCATCGACGCGTTAAAAGCAGCCAAAGCCGTATCCAAAGCACTTTGTAACTTTGGTAAACTTTGAGCTTGGCCGGAGTGCGTATCAAAGCCACCCATTGTCACCACAAAGATTTGCCTCTTTGCACTTAACTGATCTCTTACCGCCAGCGTACGAGCAACAGACTCCAACTGCCTGCCTAACCTCGATTTTGGAAACTCACCTACGTTAACAGACTGCCCAGAAATCGCTTGGTTGAACATCTGGTTTGCTTCGAAAGACTGATTAATTTTTGCAGCAAGATCTTGCTGTAAATAGTTAGTAGTCTGCTCTCCCATTGCACTAAAATGCGCTTGCACTTGCTCATTACCTTCAAAAAAATCAAGTGCATCTATGGTTGCAGCACGACCATCATTAACGTGGTAAGGAGTTGTATTTGTGCCAGTAACAAGTAGCTCTGCACTGGATGTTGTGATTGCTGAAAATGTGTTCGTTTGCACGGTTCCTTGGTTAATTAAGGCATCATTTAATCGACCGGCCCAACCAAACTGCGCACCTTCAGCTTTGCCTGACATCCAAGTACTTTGCTGATCATTATGGGAAAACAATCTTGATGGCAGTTTTGCTGTTTCTTGGCGAATACTCGTTGCCGTTACATTTTCCAATAAAGGCCCGACGTTACCTACAACTGACAGCTTGCCTTGCTGAAACAAGCTAGCGATATTTGGCATTTCTGGCGGTAGCGCAAATTGGCGACCGGCAAATCGAGAAGGAGTATTAATTGGCAATACGCTCCCCAAATCGCGCTTCGTCGTATATAGGTTAAGTAATGGCGCTCTTATTTGTGCCCATTTGTTGTAACTGTCGCCATCAAAAGGAATGATTGTGTCGTGATTATCCATTCCGCCGTACAAAAAGACACATACAAGCGCTTTATACTCTCCACTATCATTAACTTGTGTATTCGCTAAGACTTTTCCCATATTTAAAATAGAAGAAGCAACAACTCCAGCACTGGCTGATTTTATAAAATTACGTCTATTCATTGCCCATTCTCCTATTTTTGTACCAAGTAATCAGGTGATGACATCACCATTAAAATGCCAAGTTGTACACGAGGTAAAAGGCCATCATCCTCATCAGCTTCAACGGTAGCTAAAACATCTGAGATATTTTTTCGGCTCTGCTCACTGAGCTGTTGTGCACTCAATATCAAGTCCAAATAATCAACTAACGTGCTCGGTTCATCAGCAATGGCGAGTAAGGGTGCGTAGTCTGGTTCAAAGCTTTCCAGCGCTTGCGCAATATCAGCTTCAATTCCCAACTCCTCTAACTCATTTTTAAGCTCCTCAAGATCCGCGTCCTGTTGCTGCCCAGTGATAAAGAAGGTCATAAAATTTACATACCCAGGAATTGAACTTGCGTTGGTAATTTGTAATTCTGGAGCCACGAGCCCTTGTGCTGCACTTACACTACCGGGAGATTTGTAACCTGGACGAAAATAATTGAATACGCTAGGAGCGCGATAGGGGTGTTGGCCAAGCGCTGAACTGGCACCGGTTTCCCACAGGATGCTCACAAATTGAGGGTTTACATTTTTTGCATCAAATGCGCGGGCCCACTGTGTAAATCGCAAAATTGGCTCACGTATTTTCCCTCCTGTTTGTGTCGATAGCGTTCGCGCTTCTTGATCAAATAGAATAGCTGCCACGGTTGCTGTCAGGTCACCTCGCTGCTGGGCACCTACCTGCTGACCGTCAGGTAGCGTAAACAGCCCAGACTCAAAGGCGGTTACAACTCGCCCAACATAATCAGAGCTTGGATTAGACGTTACCAATCTCTGTATGAGCTGCTTTGTCACAAATGGTGCTAAGTTTGGATGCGCAAAAATATGATCTAGAGCTTGGGTAATTGACGTTTTTGCGTCTGTGCCTTCTGGAATAGTTAGCTCTAAAAACGATTTTTCTTTCTCTGAATGAGACTCCGAAAATACCGCCATGGGCATACTAAATCTTTTGCCAAGTGGGGCATCTGGATCTTCTTCGTCCAAATTGAGGCCGGTGAATACTCTTGCCAATCCAGTAATATCAGTGTTGTTATACAGCTCAACTTTTTCTCCGCTTTCGTTTAACTTCTCTGTACCATCATTGTTTAATGCCACAACGCCTAGTGTAAACAACTGCAATAACTCTCGCGCATAATTTTCGTCCGGCATCCTACCGGTCTTCGCATCACCTTTTTCACTGCCCATGTATGTTAAATAATGGCCCATAGCAGGAGAGTAGGTGACTTGTTCTAGAATCGTTCTGTAATTACCAAATGCATTTGTGATGAGAATATCTTGATAAAAAGCCACCGCTTCTGGTATATCAGTCAGTACTTCACCCCCTCCATTTGAAACCACTAAGATCTCTGAAAGTGCAAATGCAATTCGTTGCCTGAGCTGATCCTCTCCACTAATCGCGTTTCTCCAAAATGAAAAGCTAGTTTGTTCAATGTAGAATAAGCTAAACTCATCCTCTGGATCCGCTGGGGCTGCCGCTTCGACCCCAGGTAAAACCAAGCTAGCAGGCAAAGTCAATTGATTGACAAACCACTCCGATGCGCTGGTGTTCTCTAACTCGTTTAATTGATTTGGCTGAACACCAAATGTAGCTTGCTGAATAAAGCGGGACACTTCAATTTTAGAAGAAAACGTTGTGTCGTCGCCTGAAGGTTCTTGCTCGTTTTCATCCTCATTTGCCGAGTTTTCATCTTCATCGCTATTGTTGCCGCTGTCCGTATTGCTATCACCGCTGTTGTTCGTTTCACCCCCATTATTGATAGAATTGTTATTATCTTGCGTATTGCTGCTGGGTTGATTGGTTGTATTCTCTTGGCTTTGAGATGCGTTATTTTGCTCACTGCCACCGCTTCCACACCCGGACATCAAGCCAACAAATAAAGCTAATACAATACTTTGTATATATTTTTTTATGTGCATAATTTAGCCTTAAACATAGATCAGACACTATTAGTTTACAGCTAAATTAGGTTTTTGTGTTTTACACCTTACATACATTCATCATACAAAATTGTATGAATCGCAATATTTAGTTTGAAATTGGCACTTCAATATTGAACACGGCACCTGTTTGATCTGGCAATAAACATAACTGGGCGTCATGCACATCACAAATTGCTTTGACAATACTCAAGCCTAGGCCATTGCCGGGTTTTGACCTACTTACGTCCGCTCGATAAAAGCGCTCAAAAATATGCGGCTGGTCTTGCAAACTTATACCGGGGCCATCATCGCCAACTTGCAACAATGCGCTACCTGTATGACTTTGCAATCTAATCCAAACATTTGCAGTCGAATGACTGTATTCCAAAGCGTTTTCAAACAAGTTGCAAATCAATTGGTTCAATAAATCACTATCGCCAAAGCAATACACATTATCGACTGCAGATAACTCGAGTACTCGTCCGCTGTCTTCAAAAACAGGTTGATAGCTAAGCGCGAGATCAGTTATCAATTCTGAGAGGTTAATTTGAATAAAGTTATTCTTATGCTTTCCCGACTCAATGCTATTAAGTCGCACTAAGTTGTTGAATGTAGTGATTACAGCATTAAGATCCTCACTTGCGCGAGTAATGTGCGCATCAATTGCGTTGTTGTCTCCTAAATCTTGTCGCATGCATTGCAGGCGATTTGCCACTCGCGACAATGGCGTTTTTAAATCATGAGCGATCCCCACAGACATTGTCTTTGCTCTGCCATGTAAAAAAGTTATTTGGTCTAACATTTCGTTAGTTGCGTGTACTATATCTTTGTGAAGCTCTATTTTACTATCGACGCTAAGACGCACTGTATCTGGGGATTGCCCAATTTCAGATAGTCTTGCAACGATTTGCTGTGTGGCCTTCTTGCTATTTCCACCAGCAATAAGGAAATATATAAAACAGCTTAACGCCAAAATACATGACAATATGATTCCAAACCGCGCCAAAACTGAGGATGTAAACTCATGTTCGTAACTGACTGGTTGAGCAATGCTTAAGAGTTGCTGTTCATCTAATTGAATAGTCAGCGTCAGTAGCTTGAAACTTTGATTCGAACCAAAGTCCAGTGTCTGCCAACGCACGTCAGGCGAAGCAGGTAGCGTCAGTTCAGTTCCAAGTATCAATTCATCGTCAATAAACAAAGCAAAAATTGCATCGTGCTCATTTAATCTTTCGAAACTTTCTTTGCGATCCCACAAAGTTTGGGGTTCCAAATCAAGTTCTTCCAAAATGCTATCAATTCCATCTTCTTCGTATCGTAACTTAACTTCATCTAGGTATTCAGTTAATTCAGTCTGCTGGTTAGCATCTATTGCTGATAACACGATTAACGAAACGATAGAAATTGCACACACAACTAATATCGTTGCAACAGCGCTCATTTTAATTGCTTTGAAAACAAGTTCGGGATCTTTAATATACTTAATCATTAGATATAATATAACCGCAGCCTCGAACCGTCTTGATCAATTCGATGTTGAAAGGTTTGTCGACCTTATTTCTTAACCTACTTACGTGAGTTTGGACCAAGCTGGTTTTAGGATCAAAATTGAAACCCCAGACCTTTTCAAGGAGCATCGTTTTGGTAACCAATTGGCCAGGGCTCTGCATTAGAAATTCAAGAATCTGATATTCTTTTGTATTTAGGTCAATAACCTGACCATCTCGGGTGACTTTTCGGCTGGTTCTTTCAACGACGAGACCCCCCAAAGAAAGAGACATAGTAGATTGTGAGATGGGTTTTCGCCTAGTGAGTGCTTTAAGCCTCGCGTACAGTTCTGAAAAATCAAATGGTTTAACTAAATAGTCGTCTGCTCCAGCATCTAGTCCTGCGACCCTATCAGCGGTATCACCCAAAGCCGTCAACATAATAATCGGCGTAGTAATAATACTTGCTCTTAAGACTTTAACGGCATCTAGACCATCCATATTAGGGAGTAGGCGATCAAATATTATTACATCAAATTCTGAAGAGGACGCAACTATCATACCTTCACTGGCAGACGCGACGTGCTGAACAGATTCACCTTGCTGCACCAATCCCTTTTTTATAAACGAAGCGGTATCCATATCATCTTCAACGATCAGTACATTCATAAATTGGTTCTATTGCTGATTTTAGTTAAGTTTAACTCAATCTTTGCTAAAACGAAGATACAAATTTGTATGACTAAAGTCACAGCTTGCTTGAGATTACCCTTACCCGATGCTGGTTTCATTGTATTGGTTAAACCATAACCAATCGGCATTGTTCTCACAAATTAGTATTTTGAAATGCAGTTTATATTAAAGCCTGATCATATTACTCTTGAGCTCTAATGAAAATTGCACCTACGGTTAAAATACTCGCAGGTGCTTTTACTACCTCAAGAAGCCACTATATTTTGACTCCATTGATAAAAATCATTCGCATTTAATAACTGTGAGGTTTTCTTGAACTAAAGACTCTTGAGTTTTTGGAATTGAAATCAGTTTATAAGGGCTTCCTTCGATATACTCGGAAGGACAATAGATTTCCGCGCTATCACACACTTTAGTAAGATCAATTGAAGTTAGTGATAGTCGCTCATCAAACTGTTCAAATGATACCCCTGTTACCCTAGGCAACGAAGTACAATGGTTAAGGTTTATCGCACCTCTTTCCCATAAAACGATTGAACGCTTGTCAAAGTCAATATCGGGTAATTCTTCATTCGAATAGTTATACCAGGTTTCAACAAATTCAATTTCATCTTGAATTACATAAAGTTTTTTACTCCCTGCAATTCCATTTGCTGGGAGTTCACCTGAGCTCAAAGTAACCATAGTAGGGTCACTTTTGTTTTTGATTCCACTACCCACATTGGGGTCAACCAATGGATTCGTAGCAACAGGTTTGTCTGGTTCACCGTGTTCAGAGGCATTGGCGCCGCAACCTAACAATAACACGCTAAGGGCAGAGATAGTTGATATTTTTATAATAGCATTCATTTATATTTTCCTTATTTATATTTTAATTATCCCAAGAAAGAACATTTAAAATATTAAAAAACACCATTAAAACTTACTGTTCCCATTTGTTCTCATATGTAAACTTATGTAAGTAACAAGATAAAGCTCACTAATTTAGGAAATAATTTATAGGGACAAACAAAGAAAATAAATTTACTCATAAATAATTTCAGCATAAAACTTTATAAAATAAGTATTGCATTTTCACTATATTATTGCAGATTAAGCAGACGCAGTGCTTGTTGAAAATATGCTGAAGGGATATCGTAAATCTCAGTTAAAAAGACGCATAAGCTCTATAATAGCCCGGGCAGACCGTTAAGCATGTAGAGTATAAATCGCACAAAGCGGTAGACCTCGGTCATTTTCCCTGTCCACGAGCACTTGATGTAATTGGCTAATTCCCCAACTCAATAGCCGGCAAGGCTTGCTCCGATTTTAAAATTTGTTAATTTCTCACTTAAATCTTTTAAATATACGCATTAAAATTGTACAAACAGTGTAATTAGTGGCATGGTATAAAGAAATTTTCACAATTTTCGACTTCGAAATTGGAACGTTCTAAAAGAGAGTTTGTAATGAACCTTAAAATAACAGCTAAAAATTTGGCAGTTTTGTCATTCACTTCCGCTTTTTTAATTGGCTGTAGTGAAAAGCCAAATGAAAAAGCGATCAAACCTAAGATACAAGGTACACCCGAAGCCAATTACGTTTCTGATGTCGTCAGTTACGTCAATCCGTTAATAGGTACAAAGGGGCCATTTAATCATCGTCAAGCAGGCAATGTCACACCGGGTGCTGTACTCCCATTTGGTATGTTTAATTTTGGCCCTGAACACGCTTATACAGAAGACTTAATGGCTGAATCTGAAGGCATTTCAAAAAAGATTCTTGAAGAAAAGAAACGGGTACCGGTATCGCCTGGTGGATACAACTATCAAGCAAGCCGAGTAAAAGGCTTTTCGTTTACTCGTCTATCTGGAACAGGTTGTCTTGGCGCATCAGGTGATATACCCGTTATGCCTTTTACGAAAGATATTACTTTTTCACCTGCTACTGATCCGATAAACGGATATTACAGCGCAGCCTTTAGCCACGACAACGAGACCGCAATACCTGGCTATTATCAAGTTGGTTTAGACAATGGGGTAAACGTAGAGCTCACATCGACCACACGCACAGGTATTGCAAATTTTACGTTTGAGCACTCTGATAACGCAAAACTGCTATTTAGAACATCCTATTCCCAACTTGGTAGTGGTGACGCATTTGCGAAAGTAGACCCACAGAGAGGTGAAATTACCGGTTATGTGACTTCGGGTAACTTCTGTGGGTACTTAGGTGAGCACAATCGACGAGATTATTACACACTTCACTTCGTCGCTAAACTTGATAAGCCAATATCAGGCTCTGGAGCTTGGAAAGATGCAGAATTGTCCGATGGTGCAACTTCCTCAAAAGGCGCAATGGGTTATGGTGATAACGGCTGGCCGGACATTGGTAAAGGTTCAGGAGTTTGGGTTAACCTAGACATGAATGACGGGGAAACAGTCCAAATGCGCGTTGGTATTTCTTATGTCAGTTTAGAAAACGCCAGAGAAAACCTAATAAAAGAGCAAGGTGATACAAGTTTTGCGGCACTGCGTAAACAATCGCGACAGGCGTGGGAATCAGAGCTTTCAAAAATCAAAGTTGTCTCTGATGACAAAAGCAAACTGCGCATTTTCTATACCGCCTTGTACCATAGTTTGTTCCACCCCAATGTATTCTCGGATGTAAACGGAGAATACACAGGTTTTGATCAAAAAGTACATACAATATCATCGACGCAAACAGCCCAATACGCTAACTTTTCTGGCTGGGATGTATATCGTTCCCAGCTGCAATTGGTAACTTTATTAGATCAACAACGGGGAAGCGATATCGCACAGTCGTTGTTTAACCAAGCAAATCAATTTGATGGGGTGTGGGATCGTTGGACTCATAATGCAGGTCCAACTGGCGTGATGAGTGGTGACCCTTCTACAATCGCTATTTCCAATTTTGTTGCGTTTGGTGCAGACAATTTTGATGTATCTGGTGCATATACCTCACTGCGTAAGGCTGCAACTCAGCCAACCGAATTTGATTTAACTGACATCGGGTGTCCTGTTTTTTGTCGCGGTCAAAAGCCATCATTGGATGAATGGCAAAGCATTGGTTATATATCTGAACAGTCTAACAGCTGGGAAGGCGCTTCAGAAACACTTGAGCAAGCATCAAGCTATTTTTCTTTAGCGCAGTTGGCAAACAGATTAGGAAAGCAAGACGATGCTTCGCGCTTTGTCGATGAGGCAGGGTATTGGAGAAATATCTACAATCCTTCGGCGACTGACTCTTTGGGCTACATTCAAGGTCGAAACAAAGATGGAACATGGAAGCAAGAATTTGATGCTTATTCAGGCCATTTATTTGTAGAGGGAAGTCCCGCACAGTACCTATGGATGGTTCCCCATGACGGCGCTGGTCTCGCTACCGTCCTAGGTGGAGATCGTATCATGAGTGAGAGGCTTGATAGTCATTTTAGAAAAGCCGATGGCACTTGGGTACTCTATCGCGATTCAGCACAATTTGCAGATGTCTCAAACCAACCTTCAATATTATCGCCATGGATGTACCTACATACTGGAAATGCATACAAAACACAGCAAACTGTGCGGGAAACCATGGCACAACTTTGGTTAGACACACCTGACGGTATACCGGGGCAAGATGACCTTGGGCAAATGTCATCGTGGTATGTTTTTGCAAGTCTTGGGATCTACCCTAAGTATCCTGGACGTGCAGATTTAGTGCTATCTAGCCCTCAATTCACGCAGGCTAAAATCGGTAATTTGACTATAAATGCGCCAAGTGCGTCTCGTAAAAACATTTATATTGATTCACTAAAAGTCAACGGTAATGACACCTTGAAAAGCTGGATTGACGAAACATATATAAACAAACCGGTCACTTTGGATTTTCGTTTGAGCAGCGAGCCAAACCAAGATTTTGGTAAAGCCGTTGAGCACAGACCACCGAGCTACGCTCCAACAAACCTTGAGGAAAAGTCGATTCTTTAAACTTGTGTATTATATAAAACACACAACAAAATACTGTCTTTACCTTAGATAAAAGTTTGGCACGGTCTGATTCGTGCCAAATTTTCAACCTACTTAACTCCGCATTGTTTAATCTTTTTCGATCAAAAGCCGACTCACAATAGTCTGTATATTAGTTAACCTCGCTATATCTATTATCGCGGAGAATTGAGAACGTGGAATTAATAATTTTTTAATATAAATAGTTAGTACAATTAAGCCGAACCAAGAAAAACCGTTGGATTTTTGCGTCCAAACGCATCGTGAGATTGATCATATCTATAGCTTCAACGATTTAACCAATAAATCAGAAACTTGCGAAAGACTCTCAAATAAACAGAAGTTTACAAGCTCCTCAGATGTCTGTGGTTAAAACGACCTACAACAACAGCGCCAAAACAGCCTTCTACTAATAAAAAACTCCTATATACGTTATTACTGCTATAGTTTAGATATACCACAGACCATTAGGCGGCAAGGAAGACAATGGATAGCAAAGTCCCTCACTTGGTTACCAATGACTGTCTACAAATCCAATTTATTAGCGCCGCCTTGCAAACGTTGCTGGGCGAAGACAACATAATTGGAATGGACCTCAATGAGGTCTTCAATCTAGAGCTAATTAGCGGTAACTTTTCTCTTGGCCACTATAATAACATCCCTCTGAGCATTAAAAGATTTCCATGCGAGACCGGGTATTGTTTTTTGATTCAGACACATGACTCAAACAAAGAAGAAATGAGTTTTTTGATTGATGCCGTTGCTAGTTCAAATATCGGCGTTTGGCGCTACAATCTTGCGTCGCACTCTCTCTATCTATCAGACATTGCAAAAAAGCTACTGGGTATCGCGGTACAAACCCCATTGACTTGGAGAAAATTACTCTCACTTGTTCATAAAGATGACCAAGCACTATTTCCTCTTTTTTTTGAAAACCATGTTCAGTTTGGTGTGCCGCTTCAATTTGAATTTAGGCTAAAGTCTTCAGGGCAAAAGTCTTGGTTCGCTTTGAGAGGAAGTTGTATTCATAAACCCGATGGAAAATGGATAAATGGCACATTGCAAGATTGCACAGCAGAAAAAACAACTGTGATTGCTCTGAACGACGCGGATGAAAGTAAGCAGTTGGCAATTGAAGCAGGCAAAATTGGAACCTGGCGGGCAACAAAGTCAGGAAACCAATGGCATTGGAAGTGGGACATGCTAGCCAATACGATTTTCAAACTTGAGCCCGAAGATATTGGAGATCTAAACAAATGGGTTGAACTTCTTCATCCTGAAGACAAACCAAGAGTGAAAGAAGCCTTGGATGAAAGTTTGAGAACGGGCATTGAGTTTAAACAACATTATCGAAGCATCTTAAAAAACGGCGAGGTCATTTACGTATTTGCCCAAGGCAGAGTCGGCAAAAATTATAAAGGGGAACACTGTAGGATAGATGGTGTCTGCGTTGACCAAACAGAAATACATAACACTCAACAGGCGCTGAAAAAATTAAACTCAGAGCTTGAAACACGCGTTAATGACCGGACCGCGGAACTTCATAATACTCTGCAAAAAGCCGAACGTGCGAACAAAATCAAATCTGAGTTTTTATCTATGATCAGCCACGAGCTCAGAACGCCACTCAATGGTATTATCGGTGCTCTGGATCTGCTTTCTCATTTTTCGTTAAGCTGCGAGCCAAAAGATTTAGTGTATACAGCTTCAAAATCTGCCGATCACTTAATCACCATCTTAAATGACTTGTTGGATTTAAATAAAATAGAAGCAGGAAAGCTGGAACTAGAAACCACCGTATTTAACTTGCCCACTGTCATTTATGATGTGGTAAGCACATTTACAGCATCGGCAAAAGACAAGGGCATCAAATTAAAAGTTTACGAAAATCAAAATGAAGTTCAGCCTATTAAAGGAGATATAAATAGGTTTAAACAAATTCTCCTCAACATACTCGGTAATGCAATCAAATTCACCAATAGTGATTGTGTACGTTCGAAAGAGGTCACCGTTACATCGAGCTTTAAGCGCTTAAACATATATCAAAGTGAAGTAACGGTCTCTATTTCAGATACCGGCGTGGGCATGAGTAATGAAACAATAAAAAAGCTATTTACTCCATTTACACAGGCCGAAAAGTCGACCACTAGGAAGTTTGGAGGAACTGGTTTAGGGCTCTCAATTTGCGGAAAATTGATAGATTTAATGGGTGGACAAATCATCGTTACCAGTGAGCTAAATAAAGGTAGCCAATTTACGGTAAAAGCGCCTTTTTGGGTTGAGCTGGGCGAAAAAGACACCCCTTTAAAAAGTGCACTCAACTGCTTCACTCTAGGGAAACTATCTCATGATAACCAACATGTTATTCAACTGCTTCAGTCCCTGTATACGGTAACGATTGTCCCCCTAGAGTGCCAAGACCTCATGTTTGATCAAAACATAGGAGTCAATATAATTTTAACTAGTGATTTCAAATCACTATTAACACATATTGATACGCTAAACTCACTAGATACCTTAATGGTTTATACCGATTTAGAGCATGTAGCTAATTTTGAGTTAACCTTCCCACATTTGGCTGTGTTTTCAAATCAACCACTTACCTACACGCAACTTGAGACACAAATCAAAATTCAGCAACAAGACAATCTAGCCTTAGATGAGCTTGAATTTGCTATTGAGTCCAGCGACTCACAACAAGTGCAAACTCCTTTCCAGATGAAAAACGACGAAGGGTTTGGACACCACGATATCTTGTTGGTCGAAGATAATCCATTCAATCAAAAGTTGATCCAAACTCAGCTGGCGAAATTAGGGCTTTTTTGTGACATAGCGAATAATGGTGCAGAAGGGTTTAGTTACTGGCACAGCCATACCTATAAACTGATCCTAACTGACTGCCACATGCCAGAAGTAGACGGCTATGAAATGACAAAACAGATCCGCACAGAAGAAGCTAGACGAGAGAAACCACCAATCCCTATCATTGCTGTGACAGGAGCTGCAATGCAAGGCGAAAGGGATTTATGTACTTCAATTGGCATGAATGACTTTTTGTGTAAACCAGTAAGACTCACCGACATCAGATCAATTTTGGAGCGTTGGTATGAACACACAGCTTGATCAATTAAAAACGCTAAACCACAACACTATTATTGAACTAGTGGGTGACGAACCTGCTAAAATTCAAAAGTTTCACACTGAATTTCTCAAACAATCATCAGTTATTTTAAGAACCATTATCCAATCTTTTAACATCGACGACTTTTCTGAGATCAAAAGCCAAGCACATTTTTTAAAAACGTCAGCTAAAGCAGTCGGGGCAGAGCGTAGTGCCTATTTTCTGGAAACGATTGAAAGCTACAGCCTCGAAAGAGATAAAGCAGCGATTAAACAAGTCATTATAAAGCTTAATAGTGAATTTAACGCGATAAAAAAGGAGCTTACCCATGACCAGCATTAATCGCATTGCAAAACGCCACCCGGCAGTACTTGTACTGACACATCGAGAAGATGATGTTCAAGGCATTACAGAGCTCATTGCAGAGCAAACCGAGGATTTTCGTTGCTTGGTCGTAAGAAAAACTGCGTTAGATGACATTGAGCAGCTAGCACCTAAAGTTATTCTTTTTGCTTTGTCTGACGTAAAAAAGAGTATTTGTTTATATAACCTACTGATAAAAGAGAATAGATTAGTCAAAAATCACTATAGTGTCCTTTTGTGCAGTAACCGAGAGTCTGGTTTGGCATTTAAATGCTGCTTGAAGAATTTATTTGATAGCTACTTTGTATACCAACCTCTATATGAAAAATTTAGATTACAACTCATTGTCTATGAGGGACTAAAACAATTTACTAATACTGACTCCTACATCGAGTCTTTAGACAAAATAGTCAAAGATCAAAATGATGAGCTTAATTCGTTGATTGAATTAGGCTTAAGCTACAAGACTTCGGTTGTTGAAGAAATTAGCAAGAGCAAGGAAGAAGTGAACTCCATAAACCAAGATATTTTGTCTCAAATGCCCGACAATATCGACAAACAACTCATTTCAGAAATTAATGATTCGCACATTCAACCGCTGCTAAACGCACTCGAGACATCCCTTTCAACCAAACTCCTAGATCTAGTGAATGGGTTAAAACAGTCGCAAGATTTAAACAGCCTTTTAATGAAGCAACTCCAACAACCAATCCATACAAAATGTGAGGATAACTCAGTTGACTCATCGAGTGGCAATGCATTTTTGGATACCCATGCTAATCAACAGCATTCTATTTTACTAGTTGAAGACAACCATATATACAGAGAAATGATTAGCGATGTGCTAAGCACAGTCGGTTATGAAATTGAGCAAGTCGATGACGGACTCGCCGCCATAAAGAAAATAAAACGTACTCAGTATGACTTAATTGTAATGGATCTCTTTTTGCCAAATTTAGACGGCTTAAATACAACAAAACATATTCGAAACGTCGGAAAAAATATCAAGACACCAGTAATTGCGTTAACAGGGAACAAAAATAAGCAATTAGTAAAAAAGTGGGCCGAGCACGGTCTCGACGGATATATTCTAAAACCATCGACGAAAAAAGAAATCCTAGCGGTCGTCAACAAAGCAATTGGCACTTAAATACAGACAAAACAAACTTTTAACGCTTAGGGCAGTTGCTGACTATTGCGGTAAGCCATTGTTTAATATGATTATATAAAATTCAACTGAAAATCAACCGTACGTCAATCTCACGTCATCATTTTGAGCGTCGCAACAGATAACCTAAGACCTCCACAGTTTTTTACCAACAAACACACGAATTCGAGGTAACCATGACACAAAATATCTGTTGTAAAACAACCTTGGCTGCTATTACTTTGGTACTGCTTAGTAGCTGTGCTGTCAATCAAAGTGCTGAACCGCATGGGTATTCATTTATCTATTCAGCTAAAGAAGGGAATAACCGGTCTGTATTCCTGAGTGACGAATATGGCCAAAACCGGCTTAAAGTGATTGATTTAACTAATAATGACGGATATCCATCCATTTCACCGAATGGCAAAAGCATCGCGTTCTATAGCAAGTACGATAACAACAAAACATGGTCCATTCATACAGTAGGTTTAGACGGAGCCAACGTAAAAAGGCTTACTGAAGAGAAGTTTGTTTGGGATAGTGCGCCATCATGGTCACCAGATGGGAGCAGCATCATCTTCTCACGAGAATATAAAGATGCAAGTGACCAGTGGCAAGAAGAAATATGGCTTATGGATGCAAATGGGAATAATCAACGCCAACTCCGCACCTTAAATGGAAGGGCCGCAAGCTTTTTACCTGATGGCAAAATCGTATTCCAATCAAACTCTAAGCAAAGCCAACTATTCATTGCTGACATACAAGGCAACAATAAGGTCCAACTTACATATACAAATTCAAATAATCGCTCTCCCGCAGTTTCACCTAATGGCAAGTACATTGCGTTTTTGTCCAATAGAGATGGTAACCAAGAAGTTTACGTTATGAACATAGATGGTTCTGCCCAACGACGCCTTACATTCAATAACGTAGAAGATTGGGATCCAGCTTGGTCAGCAGATAGTAATTACATCTATTTTATATCGCAAAACGAAAGTGACTTTTACGATGTATTTTCAATACATCGAGGCGGCTCCTCGCTAACTAAGAGGCTCACGAGTGGATCACAAGTTAACTCAGTAATTAAACTCGATGACAAGCTATTATCGAAACTGAAGGAAAACCAATAAATCCCTTCAAATATATAAGGCGGTAATAGTTAACATACCTTAGCTAGACTCGTACACTCCCAGTCAGGGCTTCATGATTATGCTATCAAACCAGCCTGTGGTGTCCGATAAATATCATCTGTAGCCCTGAACAACACAAAACAACATTGTGTAAGAGTAAAAAATCAAAGTGCGGGAAAAAATGTACAACAACATGTACAATTTTTCTTCTAAACTCAGCATATTTAGCAATAAGGTTTAACCTTAATATAACTCAAATTTATAAATAGCCAGAAAAACCCCCAGCCAGAGTAGTGAAATAGCGTTTTTTGTGTAGAAACTACTAAACGGCATCGGACACCCAGACCGCCACCAGAAATAAATAAGCATTTAAAACATGGGATTACAATTAGTTAAACTCGCTTATTTTAACGTTCTCTCCGCATAAATTAATTTTGCTACCCTAAAACTTGTAATATGTTACTCAATGATGCTATTAATGTTAAATAGCTTTTGCAGACCAACTCTGTACGAGTTATTTAAAGTTAAAAACTAGCTAAAATAAGGAAATAAGTAATGAAACTTGCATTAAAAAAACAAAAACTTAAGCAATTAAGCAATGAGAAAACTCTAGACAACAACGCAACACCAAACATTGGTGGAGCTGGTAGCACTTACAGATGTCGCCCGGCAGAATCTGAAACTGGTAATAGATTCTACGCTTGTATGTGCTAATAGCCACATAAAAGAGATTGGAGAGGTGTATTAGCACCTCTTTATCTAATCTTGTTTTGAACCATAAAAGGAAATAGCGCAACATTAACTTTTCGTGTGCCTGCTAAACCACATCGATTATGGACTTGCCAATTTAAACATCATTCTAATTTAGATTTTTTGTAAATTAAGAGCATTGAGGAAGCTGCGCAGCCTATGGAAAGCCTAAAGTAAAACCTCTTGGCGTGTTTTACTTATTGCATCCAATCAATTAGGATACTTTCTATATTTAACCCGGAGTAAACCTAACGCACTTGCAAGCACATTATAAACCCACAAATCGAAACCTCATTATTGTGACAAACGCACTTTAGCTAACACATAGCCAATCCAGATGTTATAAAAAACAGACAATACTCTAAAAGGCTTCAATATTTGATAGGCCATATTCTTCAGCCTACCTTTATTTAAAAACACGTTTAATACCTACCTAAAGTTTTTTTAAAGCATAATTTGCAAGCTACCCACTTAAAAGATCTAACCATGAAAATGTAAACTATTTTAAAGTACCAATTATCCACTACATTTTTATAATGGTTTGAAATTCATTTTTTACAAAATTATATTGCTTTTAGCACAACACTACACGTTCAACTCTAAACACCAAACTGTTCAAACCGATCAACATAAAGCCATGCAAACAACTAATATTAAATGAATTTTAAAAACAAACAACACCACATACAAACTGATCAAAAACCAACCAAACATATATTAATTTCATAAATCGCAAGATAAACCATTGCAATTATAAATAATCATGTTAAATTCAAAACCAGATTAAAAAACAAGTGTTTTATTAAAGGAAGAACGTTATGAAACTAAAAATAATGAAGAAAAAAATCAAAAACCTATCTGAAACAAAAAACATGCTTAATAAAGCAATGACACCTAATGTTGGTGGTGGTCGTGGTGCATGTTCTGGTGGCCCAGCTTGTATTATTGATGACCAACCATCAGAAACAGTTACAAGTGGTGGTGTACCAGTTACTTTTTAATAAAGTACGAATACTTTAAATATGCCTGTTATTTTCAGGCATTGGGAGGCGTTTTTGTCGCCTCCTTATAATTACTTTGTTTCCCCATATAAGTCTTATCTTTATCGAATAGCACCTATCAATATAATCAACACCAGTTTCCAATTTAAAAATTCGTGTATCATCACTAACAATTAATGTTATCTAGATGCTTTACACTCTAGTCTTACACATAGTCAGTTATGTATTAGGTGCGAGTTATATGCTCGCTCGGCAAATTATGGCTGTAACTAATGCCGATACTCCCTTAAGCCAGTATCCAGTGATCAAAGCTGATTACCAAGGTAGCAGCCCTAAATCCAGTACCAAGTTTGCAGATGACTTTTGCGAGGAACTTGATGCACCTAACCAAGCATATGGTAGTTATAAGCGTGCGCGAGAGCTGGGAGATAATAAAAAGGCTTCAGGATATTTCTGAGAATGAAGGTCATAAGATAAAGAGTAAAACAGCTCTATCTATGATTCAAAGGCAATTATCAAGGTTGAATAAAGTCCAAATTGTTATTAGCTTGTGCGGTTCTGGGCCGGGTAGCATTCCCGATCCACTTAAAGTAATTTAAATCAAAGGCGTATTTAGCGCCTTAGATTGTTTCAATGAAACGGTGGCCAAATTAGCTTGAATCCCGCTTAAAATAGGCCAATTAAAAGGAGGCAAAGCTATTTATTAAGGGAGATTTCCATCATAAAACTCTCTGGTTTTCCGTGTTTCACTCGCTACTGTTTCTTCCATTTCCTTAACCAGATTTTTATCCTCAGGTTTAGCATTTTTATTGGCTGTGTTTGCATGCTCTATTAACTTTCCTAGCGAATACTGCTGATTTACAAAAACACCTCCTTTGGTTTTTAATGTTCTTAAGTTATTCAATTCAGTTCTTGTTGCTTCAAATTCTTCTCGCGCTTTACCAAACTCACTATCACCAAAATAACTATCCTTACCTTGATCATAGGCTTTATTTTTCCTTTTCATGTGGTCTACTTCATGCATTAGCACTACAAGCTTTTCAGACTTACTCATGGGTGAGTAACTATATTGATTTTTAAAGAGTGTGTGGCTTATTTTATCTTTTTTTAGAGCTGTATGTGCCGGAGATTTATTAAGGAAAGGATTCGCAAGCTCATAATCAAACACAACATTGTACTTTTCTTTGGCTAAAGTTTTAACAAAATCAATTAGTGGCTTTTCTTTTTCCCATTTATCTGATTTTTTGTATGATTTGACCCGCGTGGGTCCAAGGCGGGAAGGAGCATTTATCGCCAATAAAAGGTTTTTTTGGGCTTTAACTTGTTCTGAATCCCCTTCTTTTATTTCTACAGCTTTTGGTCTATACAACTCCACCAAGTCACCAAAAATCGCTTTATTACCCGCGTAAATCGATTTAGCTGTTGATGCAAACTCATTGTCAGCATCAAGATTGGACCTTTCCGTATACAGTTTTTCTAGGCCATCCTTGTGGGTTGTAGTGTTTCTAATGTTTTTATCGACCCCTCTACTAGAGGCCGTGTTTTTTGAACGGAGAGGTTGTGTGGTTTGCATAATCTAAATCACCATCAATTTATTTACCAATCAAGTTAATATCAATAGTGACGAGTCATTGCAGGATTTGTGATTTGTAGTGGGAAACTTTTTCTAATTGGCCGTTGTTCCAGCACAGTATAATAAAACAACGAAAGGTAGAGGCTCCTTGTTACTTGGTTGTGTTGGAATATTGCTTGTTGACCAACCAGGGTTAAACACACTCTACACACAAAATCTGTGGATAAAAACTCAGCATTTAATTACAGGAATATCCGGCCACCTTGTCGTATAGCGTGGAGACAAAAACTCTCTGCGCATTTCCCATTTTTGGGTTTGCAACTCAGACCCAATACGCGCAGCAGCAGAGCCATACCTATTGTTTATTTCATCTAAGCATCTCATTAATTCCGGCTTGTCTTGAGATTGATTAAACATATCAGATTGCTGAAATACATCATCTTCTAGCTCAATAGCACCTATGCCAGCTTTGTAGTACCGTACACCCGGTTTATATAATTGACTAAATATGCTCTCAACAGCATTGGCAAACACCGTAGCATCATTACTTGATACGGGAAGCTCTTTAATAAATGACTTTTTGAAATAGTCATTTTCGTGTGGTGAACTATGGGCAAATATCACAATGCGTTTTGCCAGTGATTTTTGCTTGCGTAGCTTTTTGGTAACGATAGAGCAGTGTGAAGCGAGCGAAGCTTTAAGGGAAATTGGGTCAGTAACGCGCTCACCAAAGCTTCGGGTACTATAGACCTCCTTCTTTCGTTGCTTTACCTCGCTCCAAGATAGACATTCCTCACCATTTAACTCTGCGATAGTACGCTCGAGCACAACGCTGAATTGTTGGCGCATCAGTCGTGGGTTTTGCTTTGCTAAATCTAGCGCCGTTTCGATGCCGAATAGCTGAAGCTTCTTTGTTAGTCTGCGGCCAATTCCCCAAACATCGCCTACGCTAATTTTAGAAAGTATCTGTCTGCGATTTTGCTCGTTATCGATTACTGCAACACCTGTTGCATCTGGAAACTTTTTAGCTGCGTGATTTGCTGCTTTTGCAAGCGTTGGGGTTAGGCCAAAGCCAACTCCTACGGGCAATTTAGTATTTCGCCAAACGGAACGGCGTATCAAATGACCATAGTCATACCAAGATGAAACAACGTCAGAATACCCGTCAAACTTTAGGAATGACTCATCGATAGAGTAGATATAGTGGTTGTCGCTAAATTGATTAATGACGTTCATCATCTTGTCTGACAGGTCAGCATAGAGCTCATAATTAGATGATTTGATCACTACACCGTGCTTTACAAGTGCATCTTTGAATTTAAAGTATGGCTCAAACTTTGGAACGCCTAAACGCCGGGCCTCTGGCGATGCAGCCACAATACACCCATCATTATTCGATAAAACAACAACGGGCTTTTTGCGTATGCTTGGATCGAATACTTTCTCCGCAGACGCATAAAACGATGTCGCATCTACTAGTGCATACATTTAGTCAATTCCGAATTTGAACGGTGCATACGCACTGAACCAATGACAACACCCTCTAATTGGAAATTATCGCAATCACTAATTCGGACTGGAGAATATATGGGAGATGCAGAGCGTAATAGCCTGTTCTCCATATCTATAAGTTTACATACAAACTCATTATTAAAATTCGCAACTATCACATCGTTCTGCTGCGGCTGGACAGCTCTATCTACAACAAGTAGATCGCCGTCAAAAATCCCAACACCTTGCATTGAGTCGCCTGACGCTAGTCCGATAAACGTTGCATTTGGGTGTCGCACTAATAATTGATCTAAAGACAGTCCTAGTTCTCTGTATTCGGCCGCGGGAGATTCAAATCCTGTGATCCCAGCTTGTGCCTTAATTGGTATTACTTTCATACGTCAACCTATACTGTATACATATACAGTATAGGTTGGGAGAGCTTTAAGGATCAAGTTTAATAGTTACATTTAACAGTTAATTAAAATTTTATATTCATAATTGAAAAGTAGTTGCTCAAATAGTAAGTTAGCAACCGAAAATGCTTAGTGCTTTAGTTTAAGATTTTAACTACCTTTAATGACCCCATTATTGAGGGGTCAAAGAGGGGTCACAAAAAAGGCCTATACATTCAAAGATATTGATATGTGAAATTATAAAGCAATACAAATCAGAAGTTTAGAAAACCCATCACCACTTATTCCACGCAAAGCCATAAAGGCAGTTTGTAATGTGGACCTTTATCAACGAATTAACTAAGGAAAAGATAATGAAATTAATAAAGTGTCTGTTTTTAATGTCCGTAGCCATCAGTTCAAACAGTGTATTATCAGCCCCTTTTGAGGCACGCAGCCATAACGAAAACCACGCTTGGGAAGATGAAGCTATAACAGGCCAAGTAGCAGATAGCGCCCCTGAGACTAGGTTTTTAGGGTTTAATATCGAAGAAATAAATGGTGAACCTCATTTGTCAGCAACTGTAGCGGCCCCAAAAGGTCTTCAGTACTTGTACTTTGACATTGAAGCTTCACCGGTAGGG
This sequence comes from Pseudoalteromonas sp. Of7M-16, assembly GCF_022347805.1. Lineage (NCBI taxonomy): Bacteria > Pseudomonadati > Pseudomonadota > Gammaproteobacteria > Alteromonadales > Pseudoalteromonadaceae > Pseudoalteromonas > Pseudoalteromonas sp. Of7M-16. The sequence continues at coordinate 71,084 of NZ_JAKRFY010000013.1, forward strand.
CTTCTCGCTTACAACGAAACATTTCCAAGAACACATAGCCAGACAACGTTAAAAGCAACCATCCCACTTTCCGAAGCCCTTGAGAAAGTTCAGCACTCGGATTTCATTGAAATTTCTTTAATTTCCATGGACTCAATACCAGGCTACCGCCTAAACTCACTCAGATACAATAAACAGGCACTATTAGAGCTACTGGAAAGCGTAACTGATAACCAAGATTACAGCCTTGTAGTTCAGCAACCAATCGATTTAAAAGGGAATGAATATGGGCTTTTAGATGGCGTAATAAAATACTGTATGAACCACGATAGTATTCGCTGCGACTATAGTTACCTCAACTACCCTAACTTTGACAAAGACGGTCCTTTGCAGTTTGCACTGCCTTTTAAAGGTGAGTTTACAGTTAACGCATACATCAATGAGCTTAAGTTTCGCGAGGACCTAACCAGTATAAATAAGGTACTTCCAACAGACTTTGAAGTATGGCTTGATAATGACCTATTTGGTTTAGGTAAAGATCGCTCTAATGCAAAAGCATTCCTGTCAAACTTCTTTACTCTTACACACAGCAAAAACGCTTTCACAAACCAATACCAAACTAAAGTTCAGTGGGAAATCCCTTGGCAACACGCAACTTTTCAACAAGGAGCATCATATAAACGAGCAACTCACGCGATCTGGTCCATGAATTTTGCGGTCCAAACAAATCGATATGGGAGTTTTCAAGATGCAACTCGTCAGGGGATCTCACTGTCCGAATATTTAAACGCAAATATCATTGAAAACATAAACTTTAGTGCTTTAGAGGGCACTGATGATAGCCTCCTCCAGTTACCTCCCATGTCTGTAGAATATTAAGTCTCGTATACATCAAAACCTAATGACAATGGTATATTTGCCCCATTGTCATTTTCAATTATTAAGCTCAATGCTAGAAAACTTCTCCCTTTTTTGAGCAAACTTCAAAAATGCCTGTATCAACCCATCAATATAAGTAACTCCGTAATAGGCTAATAAATTACCACTTTGTAAGTTTCGAGAAAGTTTCCTGAATTATTGTTTGCCTTGTAGAGACAACTTTTAAAACAAAACGTCACCAAGACAAAACTTTTAAGGACTATATATGAAACTTTCCAAATTTTTGCTAGCGCTAACAATCGCAGTGAGTTACCAAGCTCAATCAGAAGAAGATAGTGAACTAAAGATTGGCTTAGGTGGCGCGCTTATCACCCAAGATGAAGGGTATAAGGATGTCGGCAACGAAACTCAGTTCGTTCCTGCAATTGCGATTGAATACGGTGACTTCAGGCTACTCGGGCCTTATGCATCCTATACTTTTTATCGTAACGAATCATTTGAGATTTCGGCGATTGGCATGATGCGACTAGATGGTTACGAACAAGATGACAGTGATCTATTTAAGGGCATGGAAGACAGAGACATGAGCTTCGATTTAGGTCTCGAAGCTGAGTTTGACACTGACTTTGGTGAATTTGCGATAAAATACACACAGGATGCAAGCAGCACTCATAAAGGATACGAGGCTACATTAACTTATGGCGTACCCTTCAGATTCAATAAGGGTCAAATCAAGCCTTACATTGCAGCCAATTTTGCAAGTAAGGACCTAACTGATTATTACTATGGTGTAAAACAGTCAGAGGCTACTGCCAACCGCTCATTTTACGAAGTTGACAGCGCTACCAACCTAGAAATCGGGATCAACAGTGATTGGTTTTTCGGACAAAATCATATGATTAAAGCTGATGTTAGCTACATGTCATTTGATACAACAATCAAGGACTCCCCACTTATCGATAAATCTGGCACATTCCAACTACTGTTGGGGTATGTCTATGTATTTTAAGCCTACTTTGTCGAAATATGGCCCAGCCTTTTTCTGCGCGTTATTAGCTGTAACAGGGTGTAGTCAAGCCCCACAAGCAACTAATGAGGATGAATCTAGCCCTTCTGTTCAGCCAACGGTCAGCGCAATACAAGTGCCATCACCAAGCAAAGTGTTTTATGGAAAAGTGCAAAGTAATAGGGGGTACGACATGGCGCTATTCAATAGCGGTCGCGTCGAATGGATTGCTGTAAAGGAGGGTCAACTTGTCAATCAAGGAGACCTCATCGCACGGCTATACTCTCCTAAATTAAGTACTCAAGTTCTAGAGAAAAAGGCAACCTTAAGCGCTGCGCAGGCAGCCTCCGAAGAGGCAATAAGCGAGTACCAAAGAGTTACAGACTTGCGAGCAAAAGGTTTGTCCTCTGAAGCACAGCTTGAATACGCACAAAAAACAGCACAAGTGGCACAGGAAAAGGTTCGACAAATGAAGGCACAGTTAACGGAGGCTAATAATCTACTCGATGATATATCTATTTACGCGCCTCACGACGGCGTTGTAGCAGCACTGTATGCCAGAGAAGGACAATTTGTATCTTCGTCGGTACCTATTGTGCGGGTTGAAGAAACAGGGGTATTCAAAATTGAATTTTTAATACCTGAACGAGATGCCATGACACTTTTAGCCGGCGTAGAAGTACCGATCCACATAGGTGCACTTAATAAAAGTATAGCTGCGACAGTTGCTGAAAAAGCGATCCCAAGTAAGCTGGGTCCTTCTTTGTTCAAAATTACAGTTCATATTGCAGAGACTACGCCCGAGCTATTAGGTCTAACAGCCCAATTAAAAATCAATGCTACAGACAATGTCATATACAGCGTTCACTCTAGCGCTGTTCGGTTTGGTCCGCATGGCAATAGCTACATGCTAGATAAATCCCACGCTTTCTATAAAGTTCAAGTGCAAGGTAGCAGAGGCGACAATTTACTAGTCTCTGCTCAGGTTAGCTTAGATGAGATTCAATTTGACACCACACCAGAGACAAAAATAAATCGCAACCTGATGGCAGTACTGGAGGTGGAAGGTGAGTGATAGCGTTAAACATTACTGGTATCAAAACCCACGCCTCATCGTGGGTATAGTCTTTATCCTTGCACTGGTTGGGTTTGCGGGTTGGTTCAGTGCAAGCGAGCAAGAAGACCCTCAATTTCCCTACCGTAACGGTTTTGTCTCACTCACAGCGCCCAATATGACCATTGCACAACTTAGAGATGCCGCTGTTGTGCCTTTGGAGCGTACCTTGAGCAATATTGATGAAGTGAGCACCTATCAGTCTCGTATTAAAAACGGTAACGCGGTGATTAACATCGAGCTACACGAACATATTTATGACACCGATACGGTATGGGAGCGAATAAAAGACGATATAACAAGTAAACAAAGTGACATGCTAGGCATTTCTGCCAACATTGTGGACAGAGCACAGGATACGCAAGGCATCGTAATCGCTATCACACAACCAAGTGATATATTGGCAAAGAGGGCATTAGCCATTGAGCTTAGAACCGAATTGGAGCAACTTTCAACTATTCGTAGTGTAAATCTCGTTGGCGATCCCCATGAGCAGATCGTAATTGATTACACCCTAAAGGCTATGCAAGAGTTTGGTGTAACGCCAGAACAAATTGCCCAAAGGCTTTCAAGCACTTCTGGGCGTGGAGCGAGTTTCCAAGCTGGTGGAATAACAACCAACACCAACCCTTTGGGAAGACTTCAATCAATCGATGATATCAAGAATAGTCAAGTGTCCCTTGATAATGCAAATCCAGTATCTCTTTCGACCATCGCTGATATTTATTATCGCCCAAACCCAATAGCACCAGAGCAGTTTATGGTTAATGGGCAACGAGTGGTCGGTTTAGCAATTTCGCTTCCTGCAAATACTGTTAGAGTTACAGAAGTGGGAGATGCAATCAGGCAAGTCGTAGAAGAATTCAATCTGAGGTTTGCCAATAACCCCGCAAAAATCGTTTTGTTTCAACCTAAATGGACAAAAAAACGGAAATCTGACTTGCTCAACTCCTTGGCAACTGGATGCATTGCCGTAGCTGTTATCTTAATTTTACTGATGTCTGTCAGAACAGCTATTGTCGTGGTTGTCACAATTCCTGCAATCGCATTGTCTGCCCTTGGTTTTTTTACCGCAGCTGGTGGTGTTTTACATCAAATGACAATAGCAGGATTGGTAATTTCTCTGGGTCTTATGGTGGACAACAGCATCGTTATGGCAGAAAAGATCTTACAGCTAATGGATAAAGGGAAAAGCCATTTAGAAGCCAGTAAGCTAGCTGTAAAGGACCTTTACAAACCTTTAGCAACCGCGACAATTACTACCATTGCAGCTTTTCTTCCCATGTTGCTGGCAAAAGGTAGCGTCGCCGACTTTATATCAACGATCCCAATCCTAGTTATTCTTTGTATCAGTTTAAGTTATCTTATAGCACTTTCATTCGTACCAGTTATGGCAAACTGTCTATTTCAGAGTCGCCATGAGTCAGCAAAAAGGCAAAGTCAGTTTTCCGTCATCGGAAATCGCATTGCGCAATTTTCCTTAGCAAACCCCAAAACTGTCATCATTGTCATGCTAGGCGTTCTGATTTTGATCCCTTTATTACCATCCGCGACCGGCGAGTTTTTTCCAAAAACAAATCGAAACCAAGGCTATGTTGATATTCAACTGCCGCTGGGAAGCGATATAACCAAGACGGCAAACCTTGCGCAGCAAATAAGCCAATATATTCAAACACTCGATTTCGTAACCCAAACGCTCACTTTTAGCGGCTCTTCAGGCCCACGCTTTTATTACAACCTTGTTCAACAACCTGGAGAAAGCCATATTGCTAGGGTCGTTTTTGAGGTCACAGAGGAAACTATTGTTGGAGAAGTAGTAGAGCAGTTCAATACTTTGTTGCCCCAAGCTTTCGACGGCGCTTTGATACTTGCCAGAGAATTTGGCCAAGGGCCGCCAATCGAAAGTCCCATCGAGATAAGGCTTATAAGCAATCAAACAGAAGCAAACCTCAAAGCTGCCGAAGACGTATTTATGTTGTTAAACGAACAAACTGACACCGCACATGTTCGAAGAGACTACAGCTACGGCGTAGTGCAATTGAACATGCTGATTGAACAGCAATCGTTGAAGCAGGTGGGGCTAAACGAGAGTGCATTAGCCGATTATCTTGCATGGCAAGGAACAGGGCTACACCTTAGCGACTTAACTTTTAAAACAGAACCCATAACATTACTGCTGCAAGATACCAGCTCAAATCAAACTGTAGAGCGCATTATGTCGACACAAATCGTTGACCATAAGAATCAATTTTTACCTATTTCAGCGTTTGTAAACGCGCAACTGGTCGGTGAAAAGGCCGTTGAAACACGTCGAAATGGCCGCGAAGAGCTTCGGATACTATCTGACGTTACATCAGGCACTGATGAGAGCATATTACTTGAATCACTCCAGCCAGCATTACTTGCCATTGCTAAAAAGCATGGCGTCACTTTGCAGTTTGGCGGAGAGCTAGAAGAATCTCAAGAGGCAAATAGCGCGTTATTACTAGCGCTACCCGCTGGAATAATACTGCTGTTCATTGCCCTTATTCTGCAATTTAATTCATACAAATTAACTGTATTGGTTATGATGACTATTCCTTTTAGTATAGTTGGTGCGCCAATAATGCTGTCCTTAGTAGGAGTTCCTTTTGGTTTTATGTCACTGCTAGGCATACTCGCACTGGTGGGGATTGTGGTAAATACCGCTATATTACTCATAGAAAAATCAATAGAAGGTATAATTGATGGCCACAATAAAGATGCAGCAATAAGGCTTGCAGTTTCAAATCGGCTAAGGGCTATTATGTTGACCACTATAACCACCATTATTGGCATGTTACCTCTCACATCTGGAGAAAGCCCGTTATGGCCTCCACTGGCTTGGACTGTTATAGGTGGATTAATAAGCTCGACATTGATGATGTTGTATATTATGCCAATATTAATGAGTTGGTTAATTGAACCAAATCGGTATAAAAATCGAATAAATGTGAGCTTACAATAAAAAGGATAATCGACCACCATGCGCATTTTAATCACAGAAGATAATCTTCAGCTTGCCGAATTTATTCAACAAGCCTTACTCCAAGACGGACACGCAGCCGACATTGCCAATTGTGCGAAAGAGATGACAAGTCTTTTAGAAGGCTGGCAATATGATGCTTTGGTGTTGGATTTAGGGCTCCCCGATACGGATGGCATTGACGTTATCAGGCATTTTCGAGCACAGCAAAATCCCATCCCAATTCTAATATTGACTGCACGAGGAGGTGTTGAAGATAGGATAAAGGGACTAGACTTAGGTGCTGACGACTATCTCAATAAACCTTTTGCAATTGATGAGCTCAAAGCAAGGCTTCGTGCGATCTTAAGAAGACCAGTTGAATACTCCGGAAATATACTGACCCGAGGAAATATATCGCTAGACAGCAAGGCTAGGCGGGTAATGGTCGATAATAATAATGTCAATATGGGTAAAACAGAGGTCGCTATTTTAGAATATATGATACGCCACGCCAGTTTAACCGTCAGTAAAAATGCCATTTATGACGCTATATATGCACTCGGTTTCGAGGTAACTGACAATGCTATTCAAGTTGCTATGCACCGAATAAGAAAAAAGCTTGAACAAGCAGGTGCTAGTGCAGATATCAAAACGATACGTGGAATAGGGTACATATTGTCATGAATCAAGTTGGTGTTACTAAAAAAGGCTCTTTAGCTCGCAAGCTTTTTATATTGTTCGGGGTAATGGGAGGAGTCGTCTTTGCGTTAATCGGCGCTATTCTGTTCTTATTTTCTATCAACTTTGCGAATATTGCCGTTGAAAAAAGTATGCATGGTATGGCTGAGGATATACCAGATGGCCTGCACTTTGACGCTCAGGGCAGGCTCAATTATTCTTCAAGCAATATCGCGAAAAAGTGGGGCTATGACGCGCTTTTTAACAATTTAGCGTTCAAAGTTATCGATAGAAGTAATAACTCTGTGATTCTAACCTCGAATCCACACTTGGAAACATCCGTTGCCTTATTGGCACTTCCTATGGACCTGCCTGAAGGTTATTCATTCTCAAATGGCATTGATAGATATCGCATGGCGGTATCAGTTCAAGGAAAAGAACTCTACGTCGACCTTGCCAGAGACGACTTAATAGGGGAGTTAGCCAACGAAGCCGTTTTACCAATGCTCGGACAAGTACTAACACTGACCATGGTTGCCGCATTTCTAATTTTTATATGCGTTGGATATGTCTCAATAAAAGCAATTGTTAAGCCCGTCAACAAGGTAGCCGAGGAACTAGATGGTATTGAACCTGCGCAACTTGATCGCAGACTCGACCACAAGGGGGTTCCTAGTGAAATGCTGCCCCTTGTAAACGCACTAAATGACACCATGGACAGGGTTGAAAAAGGCTTCAAAGAACAAAAGCGCTTTGTTGCAAACGCAGCACACGAACTAAAAACCCCATTAGCAGTACTGAGAACGCGCCTTGAGCTTGCTAACGTACCTGATAAAATTGCATGCGAGCTAATGAGCGACATTTCTTATATGACACGCGTAGTAGAGCAGTTACTTGATTTGTCGCGAGCACAAAACCAAAACAGTTACCTCCACAAACCTGTCAATATTACTGATGTTGCTAAAGATGTTTGTATGCTGCTAGGCCCTTTGACAGTGACCCATAAAAAAGAACTCGCCTTGGAAGAAATCGACGAAAACCCATCGGTGATAGGAGATCAAGCAGCATTAATCATCATGTTGAAGAACTTACTTGAAAACGCCTTAAAACATGCCCAAGACGGTGCTCAAATTATCGTAGAAGTGGCTAACGGTCGTATTTCCGTTAAAGATTCAGGACCGGGGATCAAAGAAGAAGATAGAGCTAAACTATTTGAGCGTTTTTGGCGTAAGGAGCAGTCTACATTAACGGGAAGCGGATTAGGTTTAGCCATAGTCCATGAAGTCGTTTCGGCCCACAATGCTAAGATAGATGTTATATGTAACAATGAGTTAGGTGGGGCTACCTTTCAAGTCTATTTTCATGATAGGGTTGTACCTAATTCATCATCATAGCGCTAAAGGAGTTTAGCTATGCACATAAGAGCATTTCAAAAAAGTGATCTCAACACCGTTTCTCAGCTTGTTTCTGAAGTTTCTAAGTGCGACATATTGCCGCACTTTTGCGAGCAAGGTCAAACGGAGTTTATTAACAGAGTCATTCCCGATCTTGAAGCAACATTGAATCAATCAATTTTTAATACATTTATTGCCATTCACGAAGACAGAGTGGTCGGTTTTGCAGCAATCAGAGAAAGGAACTACATCACTCATTTGTTCGTTGATAAGGGACAACAGGGAAGTGGTATTGGTAAAGTACTATTAGATAAGCTACTCAGCTACGCCAAGGGTAAGCAAGTATCACTAAGATCATCACTCAATGCTCGCAGCTTCTATGAAAAGCAGGGATTTACCGAAACTGAGCCAGAGGGACAATTCAATGGCATTCGCTTTGTTCCGATGTCGATAACTATTAACCAAGCTTAGATACATTGCATTTTTAAAGCGGCCATTGAAAAATGCGTCGCATTTTGCACAACCCAGCCACTTTAAAATTTTTTCAGCATAAGAAACAGCAAGTTAAAGTTGGCTTGTTTTTTGTTTACTAACCTTAAACAGCAGACAAAGGTTAGTAAAATGAAGCATATTGGAATATACACGACATCTAAGCAGCCAAACGCAGTGGCGATGATCTTAAATGAAGCCAACGCGCTTGCTGAAATAGGTCATCGCGTTACAGTCTTGACACCTGTTAGGTATAAAAATATTCGCAACCTTCACAAATCTGTCTCGATAACGTATGTGGCAAAGGCGAGTCTATTGTCAACAACGCCTTTTTTTGCAAGCTTCTCAGATTTAGGCACCTGTTATTCTATGTGGAAACAACTGAAATGCCAAAATTTTTATAGTTTTGTTTCAAAAGGTTTAATGCTCGCAGAAAAACTAAAACAACTCGATATTCAACATTTACATTGTATATTTAATCAGCACGATTATTACGTTAGTTTATTAGGTAGCAAATGCGCCGACGCGTCACTTTCAAGTTTTTGGGATGTCTCTTCGTATGGCAGAATAGAGAAACATACACAAAAGCTCGTAGAGCAATGTGACTTACCACTGGTAGAGCTAGAATGCCAACGACTCGCTGCTGACGAGCAAACATTAGTACTAAATAGGGGGCTAGATCTCTCTAAGTACAAGCCATACGAAAGGAACAAGACAGCTCTGCATCTGGTATTTATTGGCAACATTGTCGATGAGTCGGGGCTAAAGGTAATACTAAGCGCATTCGCTGATTTACCGTCACGATTAGATGTAAAGCTAGATATAATTGGGGAAGGACCGATTAAAAAGGCTTTAGTCAGTGACTTGATCCGAAAAAGGCTCAATCGTAAAGTCCACTTTCTTGGCAACAAGTCTCGAAAATGGATCCTTAAAAAACTACCTCAGTATAGTGCTATTGTTTCGCCTTACTGCTCAAACGGCAGTATCGCGCAAGTTGATAATATCACCTATATAAAAGAAGCGATGGCCAGTGGATTGCCTGTACTAACATCTAATATCGCGGCATGTAAGGAAATTACCAGCTCTAATACAGGAATGAAATGCCCCCCAAATAGCATTACTGCAATGAGTAACATGTTAACTGCTTTTATGCAGTTAAGTACCTATCATCGACATTTACTTGGTCAAAATGCACGTAAATATGCAGAAGAGAATTTCAATGTAAAGCACCAATCTAGAGCGCTTTCACGATGGATCCAAGCGCTGTGATTACAACAAATTCGCATCAAATATTGTTTTTATGTTCTATACCTATAAGACAAGGAGCACTTTAGGCTGCTTCAGAAATAAATAAAGTTCAATACAAGGAACATTGCATTGTCAGACTCAATATATAGAGCATTGCAAGGGTTAAGCCGACGCGAGACTATTTTGTGTAAGCAAGGGGGAAGTCTCCCCAAGCACATAGAAATCAAACTGTACATTGGCTATCTTTCTCTCATATTAGCTGCCATCTTGGTTGCATTTGTGTGGCAGATCAGTCAGCTTGAAATATATAAATACACTTCACTAATTCTCCTTTTAACGGGTTATTTTGGTATTGTTGCTCACCCTGCGTTACTATTTATTTTGAAAAAAGACGAGATAAAATCCCATTTCAAAAACCCATTTAATCTAATTTATGCAAACGCCCAAAATACCGAAGAGTTCGACAAAAAATATGTTGATTTCCTGAGCACCAGAAGCAAACACCACTTAGAACTTGTGCTGCTGGAGGTACAAGCACAGAAACACTTATTTGAACAAAAAACCGCGTTACTTGTAGGTTCAATCGAACGAATAGGGTTTGCACCTGGCATTCTAGCACTCCTGATCTCTTTGGATAAACTCAGTGAAATTGAGCTTGATTGGGTTTTATCGATAGCGTACGTTATTCCAATCATTTACTTTTTTGGTGCATTTAGCCGCTTGTTAACGTCAAAAGTATCACGCCACATTTCAATAATCGAGATGGCCATCCAAAGAAAAAAAGCGGCTAACACTAACGACGAGTAACCTGTACCACGCGATAATAATTGAAAAGTACTCGCCCGATGGCAAGCTTTGCGGTATAACTCATTGCGCTAATTAAAAAAAGCATTAAAATATTTGCACTACAAACAATACATAGCATAATTTAGTCAAGGACTTAGAAATAGTGACTGAAGTGAAGCGTATATCAACTTATTTGCTATTCGGTTTATCCTTAATAAGCACAAATGCAGTAGCTCAATATACATTTGCCTTAATAGGCAAAACGCAAAATGATAGCTTTTATCAGCAAGCGTTTGCAGGCTGTAAGGACTTTGCACGCCAACAAAGCGATTTGACTTGTCTATATGATGGCGCAGATGATTATCAAGATGTCCGTACACAAGTACTTATTGTAAAAGAATACGTCGAAAAAGGTGTCGATGGTATCTTAGTATCTACAACTGATTCTAAGTACTTGGTTTCGGGGGCACTAAAAGAGGCCAAGCAAAAAGGTATCCCAGTAATTACCTTTGATTCTGATTTACTGAGCGATCAACATGCTTATAGATTGGCCTATGTTGGAACTAATAATTTTGATTTTGGTGTTGCGTTAGGACAGGCCGCCAAAAAATACAAAAAGCAATCCCCTCAACCTGTGTGCATTCAATCAGGACACTACACTACCCCAAATTTAAATGAAAGAATTCGGGGAGTAAGGTATGCACTATCCGGCACAGCAGATAAAAAGCTGACGGGGAAGTCGGGTTGGATAGAGCATGAAAGGTGCCCACTTTATACCATGGGTAAACGGGATGAAGCCTTGAGCCAACTGCTTGCCATACTGAGCACTGATACGCCACCAATCTTTATAGCTGTCGCCGGGTTCGCTCAGTTTAACGACAATTACGTCAGTGCATTACAACCCTTTAAACAACAATTGCTACAGCAAGCTGTCACTGTTATTTCCGCAGATACCGAAGAAATTCAAGTCAAAGCGCTAGGGCTCGGGCTTTCCACAATTAACATAGGTCAAAAGCCATATCATATGGGATTACAAAGCGCTGAACTGCTTTATAATTATGTTAAATTTAATAAAAAACCACCTCAAAGCGCATACTACTTAGATTTCCACTATTGCAATAAAAATAATGCAATGACATGTACTAACAATAGATGAATGGCTCACAATCCAGTGAGCATACCCTTAATACTTAACCGCAGTGACGCTTAGCGCATTTGAAGACTTTAAACTTGGTAGTTCAAACAGCGTATGCATCATATCTAATCCATTGTTATGGTAAGTATCATCTGCCGTGGAAGACATGCTCTCTCTATAATGGTAACTAATAATATCTGAAAACTGATTTGAAATTGAGATATCAAAAAATTGATACCCTAATTGGCAACTCATCCAATGTAAATACTCTGCAGATGTACAACTATTCAAGAGCTGACTAGTAGAGTGGGGCATATCAATAAATAAACGACTCGCATTTGTCTGGAGCACCGCATTTTTTATGTCTTGGATAAGTAGCAAAGGCAACAAATCAGTAAATGGGTTGCAAGGCCCAAAAATGATTAGATCAGCATCTTCAATAACCGCGATAGCATCAAGCGATGTATCAACATCTTTTGATAAAAATACTTCTTTGGGAAGTGCATTAAGGTTATTAATATTTTTCGCACCGACAACGGTCTCACCACCATACGTAATCGCAATTAAATCCGTCGCATAATCCGACATTGGCAAGACACTATTAGTGCTGTTGTTTATGGATTGATTAAACACAGTGAGGGCTTCCGTTGGTGTATGACACATCAATGAAAGCAATTCTAAATTGGCCACATGGTGAGTCTTATTCTGTCGTTTTGACGTACTCAAAGCCAAACTCATACTTTGCAAAATTTCCAATTGTGAATATGAGAGTAACGCGCACTTATTATCAATATCAAAACTTGCCTCAGGTGTGGCGCAAATTGCACTCAGGTTTTGACAAAGTGGCTTTAAAGACTTCATTAAATCGAGCATGTCTTGCCCAGCACCAAAAAACACTACATTCATACCATCTCCTCCAAATTGTTTTTCAGAAGACGTTTTGCACGAAACGAGCCAACCGATAAGCCTTTGAAATTTAATATTTAACTTTCATGGTTAAGGTCATAAATTGCAGTTTGCGATGCAACATAAAAATGGATTTTTTAAACTAAAAATAACAGCCTTAAACAGGTAAGATTAGAGATAAAAAAAGGGCCTGCAGGCCCTTTTTTTAAAGCACCATTGCCGCTATCCAGCCAAATATAAGCAGCGGGATATTGAAATGGATAAATGTAGGTACGACTGAATCCCATATATGATCATGTTGACCATCGGTATTTAAACCGGAAGTTGGACCAAGTGTTGAGTCTGAAGCCGGAGACCCTGCATCACCAAGTGCACCAGCGGTTCCAACTAAGGCAACAGTAGCCATCGCAGAGAAACCAACTTCAAGGGATAGGGGAACGAACAGCGTTGCGATAATAGGCACGGTTGAAAATGAGCTACCGATACCCATAGTGATAAGTAAACCGACCAGTAAGATCACCGCTGCGGCAACAGGCTTACTATCGCCAATAAGATCAGCGCACGTTGCCACCAACGAAGCCACATCACCGGTTTCTTTCATTACCGCCGCAAAACCCTGAGCAGATATCATGATGAAACCTATCATGGCCATCATTGCCACACCTTTTGTGAAAATATCCGAGTTTTGTTCCCATTTAATCAAACCAAATAGAGCGAACATCATCACACCTACAAGTCCGCCTAAAATCATTGAGCCACTAACATTTTGCGCCAGTAAAGAACAAAACACAGCTATACCACCAGCTATCAATACTTTTCTTTGGTCTTCTACTACCAAATCGCTTTGTCCAGATGTCATCTCATTAGATTGGTACTCTCTGGGTTTTCTATAACTGATAAAAACGGCAACTAATAACCCAATTAACATACCAATCGCGGGGATCACCATCGCATAAGGTACATCGGTATTTATAACTTCAAGACCATTATCTGTAAGGTTTTTGTGTAAAATTGAATATAAATAGATACCACCAAATCCGTAAGGTAGTACCATATAGGAAGTAGCCAAACCAAATGTGAGCACACAGGCTATAGCACGTCTATCCATTTTTAGTTTATTGAAAATAACAATGAGCGGAGGAATAAGGATTGGAATAAATGCGATATGTACAGGCACTAAATTTTGAGACGCTATCGCACAACACATAATCACTGCAAGAATAAGCATACTTAAATACGAAGCCGAGTCTTTGTTTTTACTATTGACTAGCCCTAATAATTTGTTAGCTAAAATAAGTGTTAATCCTGACTTGGAAATTGCAACCGCAAACGCCCCCAGCATGGCGTAGCTTAGCGCAATTTCAGCGCCACCGGACAGGCCATCATTAAACGCATTGAGCGTTTTTTCTAACCCCAACCCCGCTGTTAACCCTGCGACAAGAGCGCTAATCGTCATTGCTACAATCACGTTAACCCGAAATAAAGAGAGGCCCAACATCAAAATGACCCCGATGAGTACTGCGTTCATATTATTTTATTTTTGCCTTTTTTATTATTTGTCTATTCAGTTTAGAAAGCTTTCGATACTGCTGTGATGACAGTTGCACCTCGTTATATCGTGTGCTTTCAAACATATCGTAAAACTCAGAGAGCTCATTTTTGGCATGCGGCCATTTTGTTTTTAAGCATTCGAATATTTGCTTGGGCGTTAATTTATCAGATTTTAGTTCACCCAACACTAACAACTTATTATATATTCTTATTTCTTTGGGTTGTTTAAACCTTGCTCGTAGATTTATATAGATAAACCACGCGCCAAACACAACAATTAACAACAAAACGACACTTAGAGCTGGAAGTAATTTGTGCTTTTGCCCAAACAGAGTTTTGAGCAACGAGGTTTGTTTTTTGTCATCAAAATTCAATACCCAGCGGGTCCATTGAAAGTCAATTTGCTCGAGCTGCAAACGCAACCAGTTTATCGCTGCAATATTAGAGAATGCCTGAAGGCTAAAGCCTAAATTGTCTTTAAACTCTTGCTCCAAATCGGTTAGATCAGAAAGCGAACCCAGCATTCGCTCGGGCGCCACCCAAGTTGTTGGATCTAGCCTTTGCCAACCAAATTGCGGGACATAGTATTCAACCCAAGCGTGCGCATCATATTGATAAACCGCGTAATAACTACTTTCTTCATTAAACTGACCACCTAGATAACCAGACACTAGCCTAGTTGGTATACCAACTGAACGCATCAAAAACGCCGCTGACGACGCATAGTGTCCACAGAACCCAACTTGAGTGGAAAATAAAAATTCGTCTATAGCGTCGTTTGAGTTAATGCTTGGCGGAGACAGACTATACTGGAAACCTTGCGCTACAAAAAATGCCTCCATCTTTGCCAAGAACTCTGCGGTAGAGCCTGTGGTGCGGTCCCATTGCTTGGCTAACTCGATAGCTTTAGGGTTTATTCCATCTGGTAGGTGAGTATTTTGTCTATATTCCCATCGGGTGATCCGCGCATCGTCTAACTTTACCGGCGAGACATCGTATTGAATCGCTTTAGTACTTTGCTTTTTCTGGTAAATCGCACCAAAATGATTTGCTGCAATACCGCTGCTCGCAGGGATACCTTCACCCAAAGTGTACAACCAACGAGTATTGGATGGACTTGAAATAACAGAGTAAGGTTGCGCCACAGGCTCATAGGTTTTGTACAAAGGCCTTGTTTGCAGGCTAGACATAGCCCACTTTTTACCATCAAAACTATCGTGAATAATTGCACGCCAATAAAAGGGCGGTTTGAATTCATTTGATATCGGCAATAATGCCCGAAATGCTAACTCTGAAGAACGAGATAAATCCGAAATTTCAAAAGGGTCAACGTTTTCGGAAAGCCCTGTTGAGGCTGATTTAGCGTTTGGTAACTGCCAAAAAGGCGGTAATTTTGGTATTAACATCACCATGGCAATGGCCAAAGGTAGACTAAACACAAATTTGCGAACCGAGCTGTGTACTGATTTTTTTATTGCGACATGGTGTGTCACACTAAAAAGCTGTGACAAATTTAGCAGCAGCATGGCTGCAATCAGCAAAAATGCCAAGATATTCTGCGAAAACAAATAAAAACAGGGGTATGTAAAAAAGTTGAGAATGTAGACACTTTGAGCTTGCTTTTCCGTGGTCACTTGCAGCATTTTTAATGAGCACGCACCGAGCAGCATAGCGACAAACATCTCAATGGTATTTCTAAACCCAAGAGACAAAAACACCACAATAATAACCGTGACTGCGAGTAAGTTAACCACCAACTGAGACGGGTTTCTTACCGCCCCCACACAGGTACTCACTTTAAAAATGCAAATCAATAATATTGAAACACAAAAAACATAGCCCAGATTTTGAAACAATAACAGGGACATACCACAATATACCAAAGAGGTAATAAGTGTATTTCGCTGAACTAACTCGCTAGCATTCACTTAAGCTCTCCAAACATTGCACCGCATGACGCTCTCCACTTGCGGCGGGTATATGATTACCTGGGAGCTTTAGTGCAAATTCGTGCCCCAGCCTGTCTGCCTCAAGAACTTGGTGGCACAGCTTAGATAGCCGTGTTTCTTTTGTTCCCTCTATCATGGAGAAATCCAACACTAAGGTGATCCCATGGCTATCACCTACATAGTCTTTAACCAGTAATTCCTGATTTTTTGCAAAGTGCCGCCACGAAATCCGGTTCCTGTTCATACCTTGTTGATAGGGTTTCAGGCCTGAAAACTCATCAAGGCTATCTGACTTTTGAGCAATGACATCAGTATCATCATCCGAATCAATAGATTCACGTAAATCTAACTCACACTTTAGAGGTGTTGGGTATACATAAAATGTTTTATCCGATAACAGATAACTCCATACGTTTACCAGACCAAACGGGTAACAACTATGTATTTTGAATTTTCCGCCTGTGTATTTGCCTCTTTTTTCTAGGCTCAAGTTCACAACTAGACTGGAAGTCGACTCAAAAATATTTTTATCAAGCACACCCGAGCTTTGCCAATTAGCATTACTTATGCTCAACGAAAAGACTTCTTTCGACGCTGAGAGTTTAAATTTTGCGTCATTATGGTTGCCACTATAATTGTTTTTTACATCAAGTAATTCCAGCTTCAATCCGTGTAAATTAAAATACCCGTAAAACAAAGAAGAGATTTGGAGCATTAGCATCAAGTAGGCAACCCCTAAAATAAGGTTATTTTGGTAGTTGATGCCGATGATGAAGTTTAACAACGCAAACAATAAAAAAAAGAGTCCGCGTAGTGAAGGTACTACGTAAATATTATCGTGAGAAAAGGTGATGCTGTTGGCGCTGTGCTTTTTAGCAATGACTTTATCAATCCAGCCTTTATAAAGCGACTTTGCCATTACAAAGGCACCACAACTCTTTCAAAAATTGCCTCAACGGCAGAATCCTGCTCACTACAAGGGATATTTAATCTGTGGCCTGCGACGCAACCAAAGACTGCTTGAACATCATCCGGTAACGTGTAATCTCTACCAGAAATCAACGCATAAGCTCTAGCAGACAATCCGAGTGCAATACTCGCACGTGGAGAGAGTGGATCACTAAATTCGCCCGAGTCTCGCGTGTAGCTCACTAGATCAAGGATGTACTGCACAATAGGCTCAGCTAATTTAACGTCCATGACCGCATTTTGCAGCTCGAAAAGTTGTTCATCACTAATGGAGCAGCTCAAGTCATTCATGTTCAATGTCCGCTTATTTCCTGAAACTATAAGACTTTTTTCGACCTGCGCGTCCGGGTAACCCAAGCTTATTCGCATGAAAAAACGGTCTAGTTGAGACTCAGGCAGAGGGTGAGTTCCAGACTGATGCAACGGGTTTTGTGTAGCAATTACAAAAAATGGTTGCGCCAATGGGTGAGTCTGGCCATCAATAGTTACTTGCCCCTCTTCCATCGCTTCTAAAAGTGCACTTTGGGTTTTTGGGCTAGCACGGTTTATTTCGTCTGCTAGCAATATTTGGCTGAAAATTGGACCTGGGTGAAAATCAAAGGAATGGGTCTGGGAATTAAATATACTGGACCCTGTGATATCGGCAGGAAGCAGATCACTGGTAAATTGCACTCTTTGATAACTTAGCCCAAGAACATTGGCCAACCCATGCGATAAGGTCGTTTTACCCATTCCAGGCAAGTCTTCAATTAACAAGTGACCTTTACTCAATAAACAACACAAAGCCAACTTCAACTGCTCATTCTTTCCCAAAATCAATTGAGAAAGATTTTCTATTATTTTATTTGTAACTGGGTTCATGCAATCATTTCTAATCTTTTCATCACTGTATCTACTTTTTTAGCGTTAAATGGCTTCGCAATAAAGCCTTTTGCGCCTAACTCCCAAGTATTTTGAACATTCTCTAGACTGTTGTGACCGGAGCACATGATGACATGTGTATTGGGGAATTGGTCATTGACGTATTCAAGAATTTGAGTGCCATCGGTATCTGGCAGCTCTATGTCTAAAAAAAGCACATTGGGTGATTTTGATTCGAGTAACGGTTTAGCTGAAGTAAAATCCTTTGATTCGTATATTTCTTCGAATCCTAAGTTTTCTAAAATATCAATTAAGTAGCTTCGTACTTCTTCAACATCATCGATTATGAGTATAGGTTCTAAAGGTCTAACAAGTTCCATATTGTAATGCTATCTGACAACGACTGGCTTAATACTAAGGCATGGCGACAATGAGCTCAATGGTTTATTTTTATCAAGGCTGCAACCTAACTTAGTACAATTATTTACTCATTCTTGAATATAGTATACAAAAGAAGAGCAACCAAGCTTTAATACTGATTTGCGGTTATATTTTATTGGTAAGTTACATACCTAACGCTTTGATTTAATTAACGTCGAGTAGGCTGAAGTGATGCAACATATTGTTCTATATATGCTTTGAGTTTTTTGTGTTCTGATGCTTGCAAGTAGTCATAGTGCGCTTTTAAAAACGCCTCTTTGTCATAACTTTGTAACAAAACTTCATTCACTCTTGCGATAAATTTATTGCTTTCATCGGTTTTATTGCACATAAACTGACCGATAACCACTTTAGGTGAACCTGCAACACGGTAAGATCTAACAGGTATATTGACATTATTGCTATAACGGTGAAATTCAGAAGGGTAGTTTAATGAAAAATCAACTCTTTTAGAGATGAACATTCTATATACAGTTTCATAGTGATCCGCACCTCCACGAAGAATGATATTTTCCTTGTTGACGGCAGAGATCTGCGCGTCCAAAAAATCTCCGTAAGAGAAGCTCTCGGCGATAACAATCGCACTATTATCATATACCTTGAACAGGTCAAGTAAGGAGGTGATTTCGCCCTCTGCGTTTAATACTGCTTTCGAAGCCTTGGATAAATCATGATGGGAATAGAGCTTGTGCGCCCAATAAAAATTAACTGGTAGGCTAAAGAGATACCGTAATTTCCTCGGTTCATTTTTTATCATGTTAATAATACAAGAGGGGACTTGAGTCTGTTGTATTGATTTAAAGGCACGCTTACGGCTAGATTTCACATAACGTATATCAATATCCTTTATCTGAGACAATACCAACTGATTGGTCGCACCAGCAATATTTTCTGGCTGCCGAGTCTTAGTACTCAGTAGCTCAAAGTCCAGCTGATCATCAAGAAAGATACGTATACCCTGAGCTGACGAATTACTGCAAAAGGTGCAAGATGCCACGACTAACAAGTATGCAAACTTATCACTGCAACGCACTATTCAAGCCTCTATTTATTAACATCTATTCAATTGTAGCCGAGATTTGTGCTTGTCCCACATTTAAAGGGGAAATATGCGGTGAATAGGGTTAACTCACCTTTACAAATATTCTAAAAGACGGCTCTAACATCATATAGGAGATACTTAACTCATTCTGCAAAAAGTTTAGAAAACGGTTTGTTTGTTCTTGGGCTTAGGTCGACCAGGAAGCTTGACTTTGTTGGAGACAATAACTATTACATAGGCAAAAGTAGAGCACGGCGTGGTTACCGCGCTCTACTGTCATTATAGAATCATTTGACCCACAGTTATAAGCAATGGCGCCAAGCAACTTTTATCCCTCTCTCCTGAAGGAAACGGGTTGGCATTGCAAGTGTGATAAGGATAACTGCCAGACATCGCCCCCTGCTCAATCAAAGCAGGTGATAGTGGACCCACGAATAACCTTCTGAACAAAGTATTTCGAACCGGCTCTTTCCAAATACTGAATAATTGCTCCGAAGAGTATTTTGTCCAAGGAGATTGTGTATAGTTTTTATCTCCTCTTGGCAACGGTGGTGATACATCTAACCACTGGTGATTTCCGTCTATATTTGCAAAAGAATCCACAATTAAGTTATCGCGAACACTTGGGTCAATAGGCTGCCCAATATGCTGATATAACTGAGTAATGCCTTGCTCATCCAATAAGCTTAGCTTTGTCAAAGTGATCGCGTTTGCAACTACAGCAAAGTTTTGTGGGTTGAACTGTCCATTTGTAGTCGCCATTTCCTCACGGAGTTTCTGTGCAAAATCGTCGATGACAACCAGAGACTTTCCGGGCGCTGTGCGCGTAAATGCTTGGTTAATCAAAGCGTCAGTGATCGGCTTATTCTGTAGTTCGATAAACTCTTGGTATGGTTTCGGCAACTTACCAATGAACTCTTTTGTTAAACGCTCTACTAACTTTTCCTTCATTGCATCAAGCAACTTCTGCTCGAGCTCTTTAATCTCTTTTAGGTGAGGTGCACCAAGAGCCGCAGACAAACTTCCGGCTTCTGCAACAATCGTTGTTACATTACTCAGCGCAGTTTTTATATTGCCAACATTTGCCATGGTATCGCATCCGCTGATTTGGCTGGCAACGCCGATCAACTGAGGCTGATAACATTTGAGCCAATGCGTCAATGGGTCCATAGCACTTGCATTAGGGTTAATCGTATTAACAATTGCCTGTGATGCAGCCTTAACGTACTCGGAGTTTGCTTTATCTATGTCCTTCGCCCAATTTTTCAATAGAGATTGAACTGGGCTGGTAGTCTCACGTGCGGCGTGGTTCAGCGCTTGAATCGCCGCTTTAACCTCAATGATAGAAGTCATAGCGCTGTTTAGTTCACGCTGCAAATCTGGAATGGTATTTTTTAATTCTGCTTCGGTATCGACAAGTTTCTTAGCTAGGCTATTTTTCTTATTGGTGAGCTTTATCACGTTGCTAAACAACTCACCAGTTACTTTTTTACAAAACGCATGACCACGGCCATCACTAATTCCACCACCTTGACCTGCGAGCGTAACCGTTATCTTTTCGCCCGGCAATAGATCTACAACCGCAGCATCAATCAATGCGATTTTCTGAGCCAGCATTTCTAGATGTTTTCTCGGAAAAAGAATAGCATAGACAATATCCCGTTCTATTTCTTGAGCCAAGAATGCCTTTTCATACTCTTCAAAGGTTCTTCCATCTAGTAAAAAATTCCTCTCAAGCAAAAGTTGCTGTTTAGTACCTGTAAAGGCGTGGCTCCACTTTGGCTTCGAACTCCCTCCAAGAAACCCACCCGGATCTAGTGGGTTAAAATCACTACCAAATATAGATTTTATTAATTTGAGACCAGGGTCTGTCTCTTTAACAAATTTAAGGAGTCCAGCAGGGTCTAAAAGTTTTTCATTTAAAAATAATTCACATGCTGCCTCATGATGTTTCGCATCGAGCTGAAGGACTGTTGTTTCTAACTCATTTTTAAGGCTAATATAACGATGCTTTTGCTCTTTGAATTTATTGTTAATACGATAGAACTCACCGTAAATTTGGCTATCTACTTTCAAAAGGGACTGGTTAATTTTAATATCTAACGCGTCAAGTTTCTCAGTTACTATGTTTCCTTCATCAAGAACTTGCTGAAGCAACTTCTGAATATCCTCCGCCTGACTTTGAGATAGGTCAATATCATAATAATACGCTATCGCTCGGATGATTAAGCTGTCGACGGCAATCCACATTTCATCATTCGCCATTGTGTTAACGGCATCTTTAAACAACTTTACAGCTCTCAAATGTGGTGCAGCCTGAGATGAATATTGAAATGAAGCGTTATCATCATATATCAGGCTATCTCTAATATAATCATAATATGCCTGACTCGCCCCGACATTCTGCCAATTACTACCCAATAATGCATTGTTATGGTTTTTCAAAGGCGGGGTGTATTTTCCAATAAATGATTCTAGTAAAAAATGACGTTGTTCCACCACTGTTTCTGTATCCGTCAGCTCAAATACGTCACCGGAATACTGATTTACATAGGTGTGCGCAAATACATCTGAAGCAGCATGAGCTAAAAATCCATAAGCGACCACACGTGCGATTTCTCGTCTATCTTCATAATTGGGGTCTTTTTTTTCACTAGTTAGATATTGGTAATGCGCATTGTCCGCCTCAGTGATTTTATCGTACAGAAACCTTAACCAGTCATTGGTCTGCCACGCACCAGGGGCAAGACCTCCGGGGTGGATCAGTAATTGACCGGCCACTACGTCGGGAAATGCGTCTGGCCCTAAAGTGGACAGTAGATACTCGCTCTTATTATTTAAAATGGCATCTCTAGTCGCTGCTGAGACAGGGATATTTAAATATTCACTACCGACTTTTAAGGTGAGCTTTCCATCTTGAAGATCATTGATAATCTGTTGGCCTATCCAGATATGCGTATCAATTTTAAAAGCATTTGTATAAAATGAAAAAAGCAACATTACTGCTGAAAATATGAGCTTATTCAATAGTTTTCCTAAATCATTAAATTTGGCAGCAACTTTATATAAACAATATTATTTTGCAATGCCTGATAAAACCTTTATAAATAGTTTTATATAATCTAGCCAAAACTCGAAAACGAATAAAATCAATTAAAAATACAAAAATATTAAGTATGTCACTCGCTCCCAAAGTCGATACAGTATTAGCAGTTAAGATCGATGAATAGTGACTTCAAGCTAGAATTTTCTCAAGCATACAAACAGTGAAATCAAAAAAAGATAACTGCTTTTGCTCCTCTTTACGGTAAAACTATAAAACATCAATTGACCAATTAAATACCAACCATTGAATGCAAGAAAGTAGTGTTGACTACTTCTTAATTCGCATTATTTTGTATTAAAGGTGCTTCCAATAATTGATAAAGTGTTGCTCGTTTTAGACAACATACTTCTTTTATGAGTGTTTAATTGTTTTGTTGGTGTTAGACATCTCGTGAGATTGAGTATTAATAAACACAGCATATATCACTGGTAGCAATACTTAAGTAAGTACAGTAGCAAAGGTTAATCCAAAGGCAATTACCACCGCCATAGACGAAAAGAATACATCCCACACCAATGGAGTAACACCTAGCACAGTTGTTAGAGCTTCCTTCATTACAAGCCGTACGCGACTTGCTGCGGAATCTGTAACCACATCCTAACGGGGTTTACCTTCTCTTATTTCGCCATCCATTTGATCGACCAACACTACAGCCGACACACAGTCTTGTAAAAGGCACGCTAGTGTCAAAGCCAAACAACACATGTTATATGCTATTTGGCTAGGCTCAAAATCTAAAATACCGTTTCTAGCAAAGTCAAAGAGGCATAAATAAGCGCCATTAAGATAACTATGAGCAAAGTATTAAATGCCCATTTTATAGGGTAGTATATTTTTTTATTGGTCTGTTTTAACCGCTTTGCACTGTTTAAAATAGGCGCAATTTTACTAAACAAACCATTGACTGCACCTGCTTGATCGCCTGGCAAGTTGGGCACTAACATCATTCTCACTAGCTTTTTGTATAGTCGATTAAACACTCTGCCAAACAAGCCCAATGGTCGCTCGATATCACACATTAAAATTAGTCGAGGTTTGTCAGTATTATTTTCGACAAAATGTAGGTAGGTTTCATCGAAAATAAATGCTTCACCATTTCGCCATACTTGCTTTTTTCCGTCGACATTAATAAAGCAGTCTGGGCTATTTGGCGTGTCTAGTGCCAAATGATACCTAAACGAGCAAGCAATTGGGTCGAGATGACGGGTTAACTTTGACCCGGCTGGTAAAATTGTAAACATTGCCCCATTGACACTTGGAATTTGCTCTAGCAGCTTTATTGTATTTGGGCATAAATCTTTAGCTGAATTTAGGGTTGTACCATACCAAGTGCAATAGAATTTACTCCAACCGTATTTATAAAATGTCCTAAACCCGACATCATAAAAGCTTAAATTGTCTTTGCTAGTCGTCTTTTCAAAGTAGCCTAAGTGATATAATTTATTCACTTCTTTACTTATTTCTTGCCAATTATCTTGTAATTCTGCTAACCCTTTAAACTGACTTGGGTCAACAAAAGCACTTCTCGCGCCTCGTTTTGTAGAGAGATATAAAAGCACATTTAATGGAGCAAATATCGGCCAGCCCTTACGCAAATATTCAACAAAACTAACAAACCTTGCTTGGCCCCTAAACTTATATACATATAATATTGATAAGGTTGTAAAAGACATTATAAGAATCAATATATAAAAACTAATCATTCCACCACCGCCAGAACAGATAATTCAAAGTTCACACATATTTAGTTTCCTAAGTAAGTGCCCGTTTCATACTATGTTTTACCTAAACATAACCTTTGAACCTTTCTAGAGACTTACACATGGACAGTTTTGTACGTTGGATCACCATGGGCCTCAGGGCATGTATGTCTCAGACAATACGCTCAGTTTGATTAACTTTTAATAAGTGCGGGCTAAAGGTGACCTAAGAAAATACGGGGACCATATATTCCTAGAAATAAGTAGGTATCTGCTGGACGAATAAAACAGTAATAGGCTTGACCTAAACTCTTAATCTAGCTTGCTGCAAATCACGGCGATTTGTTCTACAACCCATTTATAAAAAGGATCATTTGCTGTTTTTTGGTGCCAAGCAAGCACTACATTGAAACCAGGTGGGTAGTCTGGTAATTCTATTTCTTTAAGCTTTGGATCCGGCAACATTCTTTTTGGAATAAATGCTACTACATCAGATTGGTACACATATTCACTCATAATTTTAAATGATGGAATCGATGCGACAATATTCCGCTCAACCTGATACTTTTTAAACCATTCGCTGGAGGAACCTCTTAGATTTGCACGGGCAGGAGACACAATTAAGTGATTCAAGTTATTAAGCTCTTGAATGTTGATACGCTCACTCAATGCACTCCTTGCACTGGTCACGAGTTGATAGCTTTCATTGTAGAGGCGTTTATACGGGATATTTGGGTCCAAAAACTCAGGTATAGTGATTGCAAAATCGACTGTGCCCTTTGTCAACGACTCGGTTAGAGTTTCAATTTCTAGGTCTTTAATAATGAGTTTGATATTTGGCGCTATTTTCCTGAAATGGCAAAACAACGCCGTAGTCACAACTTGCTGTGCGTAATCAGTGGACGAAATCACGATTGTCCTCTCAACTTCTTTTGGATCAAAGTCATCAGTAAGAACCGCGCCTTCCAATACGTTTAAAACCCCCTCAAGCATTTTACCTAACGACAATGCCTTAGGCGTGGGCGCAATACCTCTACCATGACGCACAAAAAGTTGATTGTTAAAAATTGCTCTTAGAGACTTAAGTTGAATACTCACAGCTTGTTGGCTGACATTCAAAGATTCGGCTACTCTGCTAATACTTTGCTTTTCGAGTAGCAAAAGAAGCAAGCGCATTTGCTTGACATCCAGCTTATCCAATTCAGTCATTTACCACATCAACTCACAATTATTTACTTGTTAATATTACAATAAGCACAATATTTTTCTAGTTATTTTGTTTTATTAAAATGGCCTTACTTTGGTTGGTCTAAGTTCAGGCTTGCCAATTCATAAACCACTTAAAGCAACTAAGTTAAATGTTCGGAGTACAAATAAATGCAGTCAATAAAGGTAAAAAAAGCGGGTGGATTGGAAAACATATATGTATCTAAAGATACAGAATCTCCAGCTCCGGCAAAAGGAGAGATCAAAGTACAGATACTGGCAAGCTCTCTGAACTATCATGATTACTTAGTTGCAGACGGAAAATTACCACTCGATCAAGAGCGAGTGCTGCTTTCAGATGGTGCGGGTGTGGTTGTTGAAGTCGGCCAAGGTGTTACTGAATTTAAAGAGGGCGATCATGTCGTTTCGACATTCTTCCCACAATGGCTTTCGGGAAGCCCAACCCACGCAGTTGGAGATTTTGCTAAGACGCCAGGTGATGGAGTAGACGGTATGGCTGCTGAGTATGTAACGAGGGAAGCCTCTGCATTTACGCTCGCTCCTATGGGGTGGTCTCACCTTGAAGCTTCAACGATAACCACCGCAGGCTTAACTGCATGGCGCGCACTGGTGAGCGACGGTAACTTAAAAGCCGGTGAAACAATCGTTACTTTGGGAACTGGCGGTGTATCTTTAGCAGCACTGCAAATCGGTAAAATGTTTGGCGCTAAGGTGATTGTCACTTCCTCCTCTGACGAAAAGCTGCAAAGTGCAAAAGCACTAGGTGCAGATCACATCATTAATTATAAAACTAACCCGCTATGGGCTGAAGATGTATTAGCTATCACAGATGGGAAGGGCGCAGAACACATAATTGAGGTAGGTGGACCGGGCACACTTGCCCAATCTGTTGAATCCGTTGCTGTTGGCGGAAATATCTACCTAATAGGCGTATTAACTGGCTTTGAAGGCAATCTGCCAACTGCACAATTGATGTTTAAACAGGCACGACTACAAGGTCTGCTGGTGGGGAGTCGAAGCCAACAACAAGATTATGTAAAAGCACTCGAAGCCAATAATGTGAGACCTGTAATAGACAAAGTCTTCGATTACGACTCTCTTGCCGATGCGTTTCGATATCAAGTATCAGGCTCACATTTTGGTAAAATTTGTGTTCAGTGGTAACTAAAACTCACAACTGAACTCACCTCAACTAAGCAATTTACACAGCGCCTTCTTTGCATTTTCACTAACACTGGCATAAGCTCCAAAATGACGCTCATGTCAGTGTTTTGATATCACTTGGGAGGACTGCATGCGTGAACATGGTAACTTTGAGATGTACATTAAAGGGCAAACCATTGTTGTTGACGCCATGGGTGCTTGGAATCTTGAGACCGCTTTGCGTTGGAGCGATGAGTACCAAAAAAATGTTCACCTACTTGCTGGCAAACCATGGGCGTGTTTAGTCAACTTAACACAATTTGAACTATTGGTCCCAGAGGCTTGGGCGCATATAAAACGCTATAGCCAGTGGAGTAATGAGCAAAATCAGCAGTACGAAGCTGTTGTTTGTGGCGCTTCATATCAGCAAGCCTTAGTTGAAATGATCCACGAAGCAATGCCTAATGTTGATACACAAATCTTTCTAAACTTAGGTGACGCTAAATCTTGGCTAGCGCACAAGGGCATGTTTTACGAACAGTAGAATCTTTAAAAGTCGTAAATACACTTAGCTACACGTTAAAGCACAAATCAAACCATAGACAGCATAGCTACGAATACAGCTCCCCATATAATTTTCACTTTTGAACTGCTTCAAGCTTGCTGCGTTTAGTGTCAGTCATCAGCATGAGACGCCTTACGGGGAAGTAAACAGCGCGCAGTTAGTAGACATACTACTTGATGCTGGACAGATAAAATGCAAAGAGAGTGTATTGCATATCTATAAACATTAAATGTTGGCATTCGTTTTCCTACAACCAACCCCATCGAACTGGATTGAGACCAGACTTACACAGGGGTGCTCGTATCTTAAATGAGTCCCCAAAAAACTACTGTCGTAATTTCAATTGCCTACATCTTTCTCGCAAATTGCTCGAAATAATTTAATAGTTTTATTTGTAACTTTACTAGCCTTGTTGCTAAACATAAGGGTGTAAATCACGATTATTCACAAGTATGCCAACTAAACTGGGAGTAGGGATATGGCTCTTAAAGCGACCACAACCGCACAAGATGCTTACATCGAGCTTTTTGAAAGACATCATAGTCAGTCTCATAACGAACTTATCGAAAAACTCAATGAGGTGGCAGTCAAGTTATATGCAATTCCGATGGATAATCACTACATTAGAGACGCGATATTGGTTGAAGTATCAAAAGCTTTAATGGAAACCAAAAAGTACTTTCGCACACTCGAGTCTAACAACCCGCGAAACCATGAGACAGAGGGCAAACTAGTGATGCTGTGGGGGTTAGCCGCAGCACCATTAGGGTATATAGACCAGGATTTAGCAATATTATGTGCTTTGGAAGAGGAGAACTGGTTGCACCCGGACGGTTGGACTTGCGAAGAAATAATCGACTTTGGCGTTAAACTTGATTTAATCTCCCGTACATTTATGAGGTTGTCGTTCCCAGTCTCTGTATGGCACTAACCTTGTCAATATCAGCTGAGCACTGAAAACATGCTCAGCAGCTCTAAACAAGGAACACTGCGAATCAACCACTTGAATAGCGAGAAGAAAAAGGGGAATTGGCTAATCCTTTTCGCTAAGTAATCTGTGCGGACCAAATATTCGGATCTTGTAATTCAGCGTAGCATTTTCGTTTAGTACACCAAAATACCTTAACCCAGTAACCAAACTGCCGCCTTTTAAATTGTCGATACGTTAACTAAACTAATGATTGGTATCTATCTTACGCCTTTGTAATTGAACGAAAGCACTTGCGGCTTTCACTGAGAAAAGGAGTGGGAAAATGAGACTCGCCAAGAGATGGGCTTGGGCATGTATGCTACCTTTTTTTATGTGGACAAATGAATGCTTGGCCAATAAAGCCCGCATATACCTTGATGAGGAAGATGAACTTAAAGTATTTACTTCATTAACTGCACCTTCAAACATTGCCGGGGCAACAAATAAGTTGCTATTTGATGCATTAGGCAATGATTCAATAGAATTCGTGCTATCGAGTTACAACAGAGCACTGCGAGAGATGCAGTCTAAGACCCGCGCGATTTGCACCATTAATCGCATCAAAACGGCTGAACGCGAAGCCTCTTTTTTATTTAGTTTGCCGGTAAACTTTTACCTCAGCCGGAGGTTATATCAGCATGAATCGGCAAGAAAACTGACAAATGCAGTGCTCAACTCAAATGGTGAAATACGCTCATTGCAAACCTTGTTCAAAGTATACAGCAGTAAGTTGATCGCACTGTCTGACAATATGTCTTACGGGCCTTTTTTAGATGACCAATTAAAGCAAGTCGATAGCAGTAACAAAGTCATACGAAGTGGCAGTGAACAATACGAAACCATATACAGAATGTTCCGCTTACAGCGAGTCGACTATCTACTTGGATACCCGGCAGAGGTATTTCGCCATGTTAAAAATGATGGGGCAAGGTATCGTACGTATAAAATAGCAGGGACGCCGACTATTATCCTCGGCCACGTCATGTGTAATAAAACACCTAGCAGTCAGGCGCTAATAAAAACAATTAATAAAGCTATGCGCAAAATATACAAGACAGAGCCTTTTGTCGCCGCCCATTTGAATTTTTTGCCACCGAGCGAATACACAGTTACGCAATCTATCATTGAAAAGTACAGATATAAATTGGACGAAAAGAAGTAAAACCTTGATTCAAAATAGGTAGTCCTCGCCCCCTCGTAAGGCTCACTTTTGAGGTATAAAACCTTTTCGAGTTCATACAAAAACTCATGGCAGAAAAAGCTTTATATTTTAAAGTTAGTTAAACCTGTCAGTAGATAAAAATAATTCAAATAAATCATAACTATACAAGTAAACCCAACATACCCGTAAATTTTAATCCCAAATACAAGCTGGTCTATACCAATTCACAGAAAAGACATGATATTGAAATATTGTTTGTGAATAATTCTTCGCAACTTTAACCACTAAAAAGAAAAATATATGAAATTTCAATCATTATGTCTTGTAGCAGCAATGCTTTCCACGTCGGTACTTGCCGACAGTGACATCTATGTAACGAACAATAGCGACCAAGTTTTAAATATCTCGGTCGAACATACTGGCTCCGATTTAATGGAGTATGGAGATGAATGGTCTCAACACACAACGCAGTTAAACCCTTATGAAACCCGTATGGTTTTAAGCTTTAATCGCTATTATGGCGCTAAGTCTGGTCACAATTACCAATTTAAAACAAAGGTGACAACGCAATCAGGCGAGGTTATCAACTTGCAACAAAATATGAAGGGCACTTGGTACGGCTCCACGATCACGCACAGTGCACATGGACAAGATTTTAGCTCCGGCAATTTTAGCGATAGAAACATCCACAGATATCAATCAAACCTAGGCGTATCATCATTACCGGCAGAAGTCGCTTTTAAGGCCAAAGCAACGGCCAGATATGACGACTTTTATTATTCCATTACACCATCAAACCAAGACGAAACTGCCAACCCAGCACCAGAGCAACTTAAAGTCATGACATACAACATTTGGGCGCTCCCTGTGATTGCGTCCCATATTTCCGATCGCATGACTTTAATCCCTGATTATCTAAAAGGGTACGATGCATTGCTACTTCAAGAAGTCTTTCATTCACAACGAGAATCTTTCCTGCGCGAAATCGCCACTGAGTATCCATACCAAACCAAAATGTTAGATAAGTCTGGCGTCAATATTTACGACGGAGGGGTGATCATTGTCAGCCGTTATCCAATCGTCAACCAAGCGCAATATGTTTTCCCTGACTGCTCTAGTACAGATTGTTTTGCTGATAAAGGCGTTAATTACGCAGAAATCATAAAAGACGGCGAAGCGTACCATCTGTTTGCGACTCATACTGCGTCGAGTGATACAGATACAGCGCGTCAACACCGACAATTACAGTTTAAACAAATACGCAGTTTGGCAACGAGTTTAAATATTCCAAGCAATGAAACTGTTGTTTATGGAGGCGACTTTAACGTCAATAAACTTAAGTTCCCTGGAGACTATACCAATATGCTCGCAAATTTAGCTGCATCCGCTCCTCAATACGCTGGCTATACCAGCTCAACTTTTGATCCTCGTGTAAATTCATTTGCAAAAAAAGCGGGCGATACGGTTGAGTATCTCGATTACATTGTTGTCAGTGACGAATACAAAGCAACTCAAAGCAATGTGAATGAAGTCAAAGTGCCTCGCAGCACTGATCAGAGTATTTGGGAGCATTGGGATCTGTCTGATCACTTCCCAGTAAAAGCAGTGATCAAGTAACTTAGCTTATTGGAGTGGGCTTATTAAAAAGCTCGCTCCAACACAATTGAAACGAAAAGGTAAAACCCTAAAGGTTAACCCCAGCATTTTTTGCATAATGACAGTTGTGCCTAACTATTAGAATGAGAAGCCGAGATTTTTAACCAAGGTGACACAGTGAACAAAACAAACATTTTCTTGAGTCTTGCCGTCCTTGCAGCTGCCACTGGCGCTATTTATCAAAACGAAGTACATGAGACAACAGAGCACAATGCCCACAACATACAGGCGATTCAAAATACCAAGGACCAAGAACCCAACCCACTATCTGAAACACCCAAAAAATTACCACCTGCGTACGACGAAAATAGCAGCGAGGAGCTACTCAATAAATTAGCCCAGACTAATTTAAATGAGTTGAAACCACTAATAGAGTCATTTTGGCAAAACTGCTTGCGACAATCAGAATGTGACGCACTACTTGCCGAACTCCATACTCACGCAAGCTCGCATAGATACCTTTTAGTTGCTGAATACCCAGCCAAAAAACAAGAATTTGATCAATTGACTGCAAGTGAAGACTTTAACACCACCACAGTTGAAAAGGTCAGCAGGATCAAGCGTATCTACACTCAAGTTTGGGGTGACCTAGCCACTGAGCTATTTCATGAAGAATTTGCTTTTTACAACACCAGAGCAACGCTTGCCGAATTAACCGACTTAAGTCAGGAAATGACACCCGATGAATTTATTGAGCAACTTGATATCTTGAGCCAACAAGGCAAAGTCTCGTCAGATGCACAAGAACAATATAGCATCGCAATTGAGATTTTAGGCACGAGCATGACGCCAAATGAGCTATCACACCTACGTAGTCAGCTTGCTCGGCGTTACTTCGACCATGAACAAGCGCAAGCAGTTTTAGTTCGCCAACAGCAAATCCTTAACCAACAAGAGACCGTACTCAGCTACCGACAAGCACTCAGTGAAAAGAAAGCACAGTTACAAATGCTCAAAGGTTCGGAATATGCGCATTTGTCAGCGCAGCAGTGGCAAACCCATTATGACACCGAGCTAAAGTCATTTAGAAAAGCGTTTTTCCAACGTAATTGAATGACAAGCATATAAGCTACTGCTGGTGGAGTGACAATTGCGGCGGTATAGTTAACACCAATCAACAACTCCGCCTAGGCCACCTAGCTACAATAAAATAAATATTGGTATTGTTGATTTGTAAACACTACAGCTAAAAGATTAAGGCACGGAAGACGATTCAAACTTACCAATGAAAGCTGTTAACTATTGATTTTTCAAACTACCAATATAACACTCTAGTAATAGGAACATTAATGAAGCAGGAACTTATATGAAGATTTACGCAATCCTACCGCTAATGTTAGTAATGTCAGGATGTGCTCATATCAACTCAATCCATAGAACGACACCACTCAATGATAAAGGAAAAGTTATTAGTGTTGATGCCAAACAGCGTTTCTTAATCACTAATCGAAGCAACAGCCCTAAGACTAATAGCAGCAATGGTAATGCAATTGAGGAGCACCTATTTAGCGTCTGTGCAGAGCCAAGCCCAGATACATTTTCGACCTATAGCGCTGCAATAGAAGCATCGGCTGATAAAGCTGAACAATTAACCGCCGCATTGAAGTTAGCCACGGGAGAAAATAGTGCAGCTATTGGTATTCGTACGCAAGCAATTCAATTGCTGCGCGATGCAATGTATCGCAATTGTGAGGCATTTATTTCTGGCGGTATTACGAAAGAAGACTATAAAGACATGCTGGAGAAATACCAGCGAAGTATGGTCGTTTTAGTGGCAATAGAGCAATTGACCCAAGCTACTCAGCCCTCCCAATTGTCGATATCATCAACCGCTAGAGCACAAGCCAGCAGTAAACTCTTTGAAGCGAAAGTTTATCTTGATAAGGCTAATAGTGAATTGGCTGACAAACAAGAAAACTACGACGAGTCAGAAGTTAATTTTTTTGAAGCTATCAAGTCGGGTGGATTGGGCGACCCTGGGAACAATACGCCGCCTGATAATAGCAAACGTGAACAAGCAATAACCGATGCTAACGAAAAATGTGAAAGCCCAGACAGTTCGCTTGAAGAAAGCTGTAAAAAATACAAGGAAGCTCATGATCAGAAAATATTGGCAAAGACCAGCTTAGACATAGCAAAAAAGGATGCAGCTGAATGGCTCAATGTTTATAACAACCTTAAACACAGCTCAAGCTTATCGATAGAAAACTCAGTAACGACACTGCCCACAACACAAAGTAGCCAACATGCTTCTCAAGTAGCCGATTTAGCCGAGTCCGTAGAAAACTTAGTGACCAAAGTTTTTGATGATGGGATTATTGAACAATGTCAATTTTATGCTAAATCCAAAACTACAGAAGAGATTATTGAGAGTAATATCGCACCTTATGTTACACCTGAGGGCGTAACACAAATCAGGCCGCTGTTTACTAAATCTTTAGATATTTACCAGGTTAATGACTTATCCATGTACGCTTCATCTATAAAGTGGCAAGACGTATTGAAAGACTATGACGATGTAAATCAATATGCCTACACCACTTTAAATATATCCAAGGTTCGCGACGCTGTTACAAACAAGTATGATTACAATATGAAAGGAACAACGATCACCATGGATCAGAACGCATTGGCTTATTATGTAAGAATGGCATTAGATGAGAAGATAGCTCAATCATTCAAGGACATGAAGGGGATCTTCTCTGATTGTGTGTACATTTTTTCAAACAAAGAAAAAGCTAAAGCTAAGAGCTAAGATTTACTAGCTCATACTTGAACTGACAGTTAGGCTGTATTTCCAGCGATGACTGTAAGTTTAAATTTGAGCTAAACTTTTTATCCAACCTAATGGCTCAACTATTTTAGCCGTTCCGTAATGAGCGATTTCAATACCAGTTGATTTGAAGTTTTGATAGTCGGTTATTGGAACACTCGTAATCCGCGTTTCGAACTTGGATAAAATACATTTACTTTTAGAAATCCAAAAACCAGTTCAAACCTTTTCCCGTTTACCTTTCACTTCTGCATAAAATCTTTCATGTTTACATTGATTTTAGTATCCAGTTAAGTAGAGTTGTATTGTTACGCAATACAAGGACATAACGTTGATAGCATCTCTATTCAAAAAATTAAGCGGTGTATTCCAAACAGCAAGCACTGATAGCTCAACTGTGATCCAAATTGCAGGGGATAATTCGGGTGATATTGTCGTTAATGATCCAATAGCAAAAAAAGCATTCGACGCTTTAAAAGCTGAATTAGATAAAAAACACATTGAAATTTCTGAATACAAGCAACAGCTTCAAACTTATCTAGAAATAATATCAAATTTAAGCCAAAGCAAACAAAATAACGAATTGCCCGCGAAGGATGTTGATGCAGCATTACAAGCAATCATAGATAGTGGCGATGTTGATAAAGCACGAGCACTACTCTCACAGCTGATTAATGATAACGAAGACATCATTCTTAAACAGGCCGAGTATTATTATCAGCGCGGTTCGTTAACTTATCTTCATGAGTCTAAACAAACACTAAAGGATTTTGTCAGGGCGACGCAGTTAAACCCTGAGCATATAAGAGCCTGGACTATGGCTGGCCATATTTATGCCAGAATTGGTGAATTAGACGGTGCATTGCAAGCTTATCAACATGTTCTAAGCTTGGCTGAAAAAGCAGGCGATAATGAATGGAAAGCCGGATCATTTGGCAATATGGGGATTATTTATAAAACAAAAGGCGAGCTAGATAAGGCACTTGAATTTTACCAAAAAGGCCTAGAGATCCATGAATTACTAGGTCATAAAGAAGGTATGGCCAGTGACTATGGGAATATAGGTAATATTCATCGAATAACAGGCGAACTAGATAAGGCACTTGAATATTACAAAAAGAGCTTACATATAGAAAAAGATCTTGGCCGCAAAGAAGTGATAGCCATGAACTATGGCAATATGGGAATAATTTATAAAACACAGGGCGAACTAGGAAAGGCACTCGAATATTACCAAAAGAGTCTTGAAATCGATGAATCTCTAGGACATAAAGAAGGTATCGCTAGTAGCTATGGCAATATAGGTGATATTTATCGAATAATCGGCGAGCTGGATAAGGCACTTGAATATTGTCAAAAGAGCCTCGAAATCGATGAATTTCTAGGTCGTAAAGAAGGTATGGCTAACCAGTATGGAAATATAGGTAATATTTATCGGATAATAGGCGATTTAGATAGGGCATTTGAATATTATCAAAAGGGCCTTGAAATCGATGAGTCTTTAGGTCGTAGAGAAGGTATAGCAAATCAGTATGGTAATATGGGGATTGTTTATCAAACACAAGGCGAGCTAGACAAGGCCCGTGAATATTACCAAAAGAGCATAGAAATCAATGAGTCGTTAGGTAACAAAGAAAATATAGCTACCCAGTATTGTAATTTGGGAATTGTTTACAAACATAAAGGCCAACTGGATAAGGCACTAGAGTATTTTCAAAAGGGCCTTGAAATCCATGAATGTCTAGGTCATAAGGAAGGTATGGCCAGCCAACATGGAAATATAGGGAACCTATATGTACAAAAGGGCGACCTCAATCAAGCAAAAGCGCACTGGGAAAATGCCTTGGTATTATTCGAGCAAGTGGGCGCAAAGCCTCAAATAGAGCAAGTATCTAGCTTGCTTGCAGAACTAGAGCGCGCACAGGAGTAAGAACTATGATGGAATGGTTTACCTCACTAGATACAGGAGAGCAAATTGGTGCATTGACGCTATTGGTGACAATTGTTGGAGTGCTTGTCGCTATATTCAAAAAGTCAGGGCGCAGTGAACCGCAAAAATCTGTTAACCAGAGTATATCAGGTGACAATATTAGTAATGCCGTATGTTTTTCACTTAATCCAGCCTAATGAATGGGCTCAACTAATTTAGCCGTTCTGTACTGAACGATATCATTACCACTTGGTGTAACGCGCCTTTTGAATTTGGATGAAAATACATTCGTTTTATAAGCATCCCAAAGTAAGTTAAAACCTTTCCTCGGTTACCATTTCATATCTGCATTAAATCTTTCATGTTTACATTGCTTTTAGCATCCAGTTGAGTAGAGTTGTATTGTGAAGCAATACAAGGATATAGCGTTGATGAACACAATACAAACAGATGGCTCAACTCTGGTTCAAATTGCCGGAGATAATTCAGACAATATTGTCCTCTCTGACAGTATGGCTGTAACGCGCGTTTCGTATTTGGATAAAAATACATTTGCTTTTAGACATTCCAAAGTAAGTTAAAACCTTTCTGCATTAAATCTTTCATGTTTGCATTGATTTTAGTATCCAGTGTAACGCGCGTTTCGAGTTTGGATAAAAATACATTTGTTTTTAGACATCCCAAAGTGAGTTAAACCTTCTCCCGTTTACCATTTCATTTCTGCATTAAATCTTTCATGTTTACATTGATTTTAGTATCCAGTTGAGTAGAGTTGTATTGTGAAGCAATACAAGGATATAACGTTGATAGTATCTCTATTCAAAAAATTAAGCGGCGTATTCCAAACAGCACGCGCTGATAACTCAACTGTGGTTCAAATTGCAGGAAATAATTCAGGTGATATTGTCTTGTCTGATAGCAAGGCTATAAAAGCGCTAGAAGCATTGAATGAAGTATTAAAAGTAGAACTAGATAAAAAACGCATTGAAATTTCTGAATACGAGCAGCAGCGAAAAACTCATGAAGAAATCATCTTGAATTTGAGTGAAAGCAAACAAAATAATGAATTACCCGCAAAGGATGTTGATGCCGCATTACAAGCAATCATAGATAGTGGCGATGTTGATGAAGCACGAACGCTACTCTCAAAGCTGATTGATGCTAACGAAGACACCATTCTCAAACAGGCCGAGTATTATTATCAACGCGGTTCGTTAACTTATCTTCATGAGTCTCAACAGACACTAGATGATTTTGTCAGGGCAACGCAATTAAACCCTGAGCATAGAAATGCTTGGACTAGGGCTGGGCATATGTATAATCGCATTGGTGAGTTAGGCTGCGCATTGCAAGCTTATCAACATGTTTTAAGCTTGGCTGAAAAGGCAGGTAACAGTGAAGGAAAATCTGTATCGTATGGCAATATGGGGGTTGTTTACGATACACAAGGCAAGCTGGATAAGGCGCTTGAATATTACCAAAAGAGCCTCGAAATCGATGAATCTCTAGGTAACAAAGAAGGTATGGCGAGCCAGTATGGGAATATTGGGATTGTTTACAAAACACAAGGCGAGCTAGATAAGGCGCTTGAATATCACCAAAAGAGCCTTGAAATTGAAGAGTCTCTAGGTCGCAAAGAAGGTATGGCGAGCCAGTATGGGAATATTGGGAATGTATACCAAATACAAGACAAGCTATATAAGGCATTTGAATATTACCAAAAGAGCCTTGAAATCAATGAATACCTAGGGCGCAAAGAAGGCTTGGCCATTCAGTATGGTAATATTGGGAACGTTTATTGCCTAAAAGGCGAGCTGGATAAAGCGCTTGAATATTACCAAAAGAGCCTCGAAATCGATGAATCTCTAGGTAACAAAGAAGGTATGGCCAAAGATTATGGCAATATGGGTAATGTTTACCAAATACAAGGCAGGCTGGATAAGGCGCTTGAGCATTATCAAAAGAGCCTTGAAATCAATGAATACCTAGGGCGCAAAGAAGGCTTGGCCATTCAGTATGCAAATATGGGGGCTATATATGAACAACAGGACGACCTCAAGCAAGCAAAAGCGTATTGGGAAAAGGCCTTAGCATTGTTCGAGCAAGTGGGTGCACAGCTCCAAATAGCGCAAGTTTCTAGATGGCTTGCAGGACTAGAGAATACAAAGGAGTAATCATTATGATTGAATGGTTTACTTCACTTAGTATCGGTGAACAAATTGGCACCTTGTCTCTGTTGGTGAGCATTATCGGGGTACTTGTCGCTATTTTCAAAAAATCAGGGCGCAGTGAGCCGCAAAAATCCGTTAACCAGAGCATATCGGGTAACAATATTAATAACGCCGTACAAATAGGCGGGGATAATAAAGGTGAGCTGCCGAAAAAGTAGCAGCTACGTTTTTATGTTAAATCAACCTTTTTTCAGTTTATCCAACCTAATGGCTCTACCAATTGAGCTGTACCACATAAAACCTCTTGGCCATTT
Source organism: Pseudoalteromonas sp. Of7M-16 (assembly GCF_022347805.1). NCBI lineage: Bacteria > Pseudomonadati > Pseudomonadota > Gammaproteobacteria > Alteromonadales > Pseudoalteromonadaceae > Pseudoalteromonas > Pseudoalteromonas sp. Of7M-16. The sequence continues at coordinate 109,214 of NZ_JAKRFY010000013.1, forward strand.
GCATCTAACTGTGTTTGTTGGCCGTCAATCATATGAACCGTGTTGTTGTCGCCCCAATTTGAACCGTTATGAATGAGTTGGGTGTACGCAAAGTTGATAAACACCTGATTGTTTCGCACCACAAAGTATGGAAGCGCTTTAACGCCTTTGCTGTTATTGCTCGGCGCGGTATGGCTAATCGGGGGGTGGGTGATACTGGATGAGGGGTCGAGAGGTATGCTGGTGATGGCATAATCAATCGCTTTATTATGCGCCGTTGTTGACGTGCCCACTGAATTCGTCAGCGAATACAATAAGTCGCGCCCAGAGTGAGGTTCACAGCTGTCAGTCACAAATACTGAGCGAGGCTGTATAGAACTCGTTGCTCTTTGATTGTTTGCGTGTATGGTCATCGAGGCTTGGGTGTGGTAGTACACCAAGTAAATGCATTGGCTGGATGTCATGCTGGCACTGAGGTAAGTGGTGTTATTGATACTATCGAGCGCCGGGCTCCATGTTTGCCAAGTTGCGCCTGAGTCGTTAGTCAAGATACCAGACAATATATTGGTTGCCGGACGAGATAAATGTAGAGTGGTTGCAGTATTGTCTTGTAAGACATGGGGCACCCAGTGGCCATACCAGCCATTTTTTAAGTCCGGGCACTGTAAAATTTTGGCGGGAGGGCCAAACACATCTATATGAGGGATGTTTCCAGATACACTTGGGCCCATAGTGGTTTGTGCCACAATAGCTGTTGGGGTGTCTTGATTGATGATAGTAAAGCCGCTTGGCACGTCATTCACAGAGGCAAAAATTTGTGTGAAAGGGCATGTTTGTAATCCCCGGTACTGGCCTGTTTTCACCTGTAAATCGACGTGCGTCAGTGCGATATCCGTTAAAGCTTTTGCGCGATAGCGTAAGTCTCGACATACGCCACCTGGCCCACTTATATAAATGGCATCGTGTAGTCGCTCATCGGGGCGTCCACTACTGCCAGATGAAATGGCACCGGTATTGGATGCGATGTCAGTAAACGCGTGTTGTTTGGGGGTTAATTTAAAATATGCGTTGTGCCATGCAATGGTTGTACTGCCATTCCACACATATGCCGAGCCCATGGGGTTAAAGCTCGGATGATACGCCCCTCGATTTAATCTATTGACTGTGTTGCAAACTATGAAAAAACAATCAGCGCCTAAGACATTAGAGTCTGTCTTTGCGGTATACAGCCCCTTGTAAGGCCGTGCATTATGGTCGCTGAAGTTCGTCGATGCAAAAAAGCGTGCGCCTGAAGCTGTATCTTGAGGTGCATTGCCAAACCCTTGGACACCAACTCGTGTTCTGTTGGCATTTTGTTGTGATAGGGCGGTAGCCTCTGTTGAATTGATAAACAGCCAGTCTCCATTGTCATAACCTGCAAAGCTACGCCCACGTACACACCATTGATAGAATTTCCCCGTCGAATCATCAAAATAGAGGTTGTTTTTCGGGTCACTTGCGATTGCTACGCGCTGCGCTTCATTGGCTTGTATCCAATTAACCCCTTTTCCTGTACTTGTCTCGTCTCCTTCAAACCACGCAAAATAAGTAGCTGGGCGGACAGTATCGGCAATTGTGGCGACGCCATTGATATTGCTAGATTGGCTTTGGATAATGCCATGTTTATAGACAAATGGATCTGTGTCGTTAAGCTCTCTAAGAAACAACTCAAAACCATACATATCAGAGCGCTCAGTGACGACTGTATTGGTGCTGGTCTCACTGGCAAACGCAACGTCTGGCGATGAATGAGTGACACTTAACCCTGTGGCACTATCGTAAGTTCGCAAGCCTGCCTCCGCAGCGGGTAACTTAACCGCGTTAAACGCTTCGTCGGTATTGCATAGCTGAGATAAATGAACGATGACACCAGCCATATGCAGAACGGGTTCATCAGTCACTGAGGCACCGGCATTTGAATAACTCGCCCCGAGTCGTAAAACATTCGACTCAGTTGTACGTTCCCACAGTCCTTCATTGACGGTATTAGCAGATCCTAAGTGCTTACCAAAATGCACAAAGCCACTTGCGACATATTGATTTAAGTTTTGTTGTCGACGTGCTTCAAACTCGGCCTTTCGCATAGCCCAAGGGTAGGGGTTTACAGCATCGATTTCGCTTTGCAATTGCCGTAGCGTTTTGACTGTTTGTGTATTTCCGTCTAAATCACTGAACTGTACCGACCCCATTGTTGTTTGCCAATCAATCATGGTTTTGTAATTGTCATTGACCATTTTCGATGCGTTATTCAGTGCTAAGACAGCGGTATTAAAATCCCCTGATGTGGGCAAAACCACACAAGGCACTTGGCTTTGGGTTGCGTTTGGCCAAGGCTTGATGAGTTCGATGAATGTACCATGGGTTGTGACGTAGGCTTTGGATATTTCAACAGGCGCAAATGCACCCAACACTAATGCATCGCTTGCTCGTATGTTCGCAACGCTCTGATTGTCATTGATTTTGATGATGTTACTGCCGTTTGTTACATTGGCGTTTGTAGAGTTAAACCAGGTCATTTTTTATTATCCTCGTAAGTAGATGACTGCGATTTTTTTGATTTGAATTGATGATGTGAATGTCACGCTATGGCGTGCTTGTGCGATAGTAAAAGGGCGCTCAACATTTTGGTCAGTTTGGCGCATGGCTTTGCCAGCTATATCGCTTGAGCACAGATAGTCACCGGCTTCGATGTCGCCACCTTGACCGCAAGCATTGAGTAGGCCTTCACCGAGTGCATTGAATTCGATGGTGTCGTGACTGTGTTTATACTCATTGAACTTAAGCGAGCCGTTAAAACCATTGAGCCCCGCAGGCAAATGCTCATTCGTTAACGCCCTTCGAGTGACAAAAACACCTCGCACATTGCGTTGTGCTGACTTTGTAGAAGGAACCATTTCAAAGATGGCATTTGAGATATCGGACATATTGACGAGTAAATCATCACACACGATATCGCCAGGTGTTAATTGAATACGCTTAGAGAGCAGGCCTTCGTGAACACCCGTAAATGGTTTAAAGCCGTTAGCCGCGTACACTTTTAGTGGCGTCCAGAGTGCCGTTGCCCCACTGCTGTTGGCTCTAACATCAATGACGTTATGATTACCACCATTACCAATAGCGCGAATAGCGTGTTTTGCGCCGCTGACTTCTAATCCATTACCGCTGTTGCTGCCAAGGACTAAAGCGGTTGAAAGTGTTGAGCTGCCTAAGTTTGCAATGATTGCGGCTCGACCACTGCGACTTGCGCTAACGTTAATAACATCGGCACTTGTATTACTAGCGCTGACTAAAAGGCGACCGCTAAATGTGCCTGTAGCTGCCGCTAATTCATGTGCGATAACAGTGCCATCGACTAGTTGATCGCCATGGATGTGCAGCGCAAAGTCATGCCACGCAGAGCCGGTCCAATGTTTGGTATGCTGAATTGAAGGGTCGCTTTGCTTGTAGAGCGTTACAACATCATGCACAACGGCGCGCCCGCCGCAGGCTGCATGGGCCAGTGCGTCTGACCAATTCCCTGTGCTGGTTGAGGACACGAATCGACCTGCACCACGCGCACCTGTATTGCCCGTAGCACCGGTTTCACCTTTATCTCCCTTATCACCTTTTTCGCCTGGACTGCCATCGGTGCCATCTGCGCCTTTAAACTTGACCCAGGTATAGTCACCGGGATTGGTTGATTCAGTCGAGGTCAGTTTATTTACCGCAATGCCCATGTATTGGGTATTACTGGTTGGCACTTGATACATGCTCGCGCCATTGGCGCTGTCGCTGTATGCCACCCAAGTGTATAGCGTTTGGCCATCCTCGCCCTTATCACCGGGAATGCCGTCCGTGCCATCAGCGCCTTTGATTTTCGACCAGTGATAATCAGCGGGGTTTGTTGATTCTACCGCCGTTGTTTTGTTGTTTGCGATCCCAATGTATTGAGTCGAGTCTCTTGGGGTTTGATATAGGTTTGTGCCATTGGCGTTATCGCTGTATGCCACCCATGTATAGAGAGTTTTCCCGTCTTCGCCTTTATCGCCGGGGATACCTTGATTGCCTGGCTCCCCCTTTATTTTTGACCATGCATAGTCGTTTGGGTCATTTGATTCAAGGTGCGACAGCTTATTATAAGCGACGCCTATGTATGCTTTGCCATCCGGGCTGTCGCTTAAGCCATTTCCTTGTGCGTCATCTGCATATTTGATCCAAGTGTAATAGGTTCGACCGGGCGGGCCGGGCAGTCCATTTTGCCCATCGTTTCCATCAAGGCCTCGAATATCGCTTTCGGACTCAACCACAAAATCACCCAGCTCTAACCGCCCACGAAACACGTGAACAGGATTTGCTGGGTCGCGATTATCAATAAACGATGTGGGGATGAAGGTATCGCCAACCATGACCCCTTGGCGGATAACATCACCGACTAAATCCAAGTTACCGATTTGCCCATCGTTTAACCCAACTACGCCAGTGGCACGGCCTTGGTTGTTGATCAAAAACCCGCCCCGAGCGATAAGCCTACCGTCCTGTGTTTCAAATGCTTGGCGAATATCTGAAATACTGGCTGTGTCACCATTCGCGCTTTCAATTTGAAGTTTGCGGATGAACTCAGCGAGTGGGCCATCCACCCAGCTATGGCCAGCCGCAACACACAGGGTGGCATCGGTCTCACTCGTGAGATTGCCATCGCTGTCTATACAGTAGCCAACAGCAGCGCGTGTATAGGTGATGGCGCTGGCTAAAGTAGCCGTATCATCTTGTTCTATTTTGGCAACTAGGTCTTGGCGTTGGCTGGCCATCGCTGAATCAAGGTTGGAGATTAGCTGAGTGGTGTCCGCAAATGCGGTCTCTGTGTTTGCTGCAAATGCGGTGAATGTTTGGTCTCGCACAATGTTCGCATGGTCTATATCTGCAAAGGCTTCGGTTACATCACTAAACGCCGCTTGTGTTGATTGCGTAAACGCAGCAAAGCGCTCATCTCGTGTGACACTGGCTTGGCGTTCGTTGGCAAAAGCCTTGGCAACAGACGTGATAATGGCGCGGTTTTGTTGGTGTATTGCGCCTAGCTCAAGTGTGTAACTGGCCACACTTTCAAGCTCACTGGTGGTGGCTTTTAACTGGTCTTTTGCCTGGGCAAGTTTGATGTCTAATTGCTTCAGCTCGTTATTTTGAAGTAGGGCGTTATAAGCGGTAATGACTTCATCGAGACTCTTTGCATCAGCGCCCAGCTGCAAGCCTTGAACTTGCACGATATTACGGTTTATCTCGCCTTGAATGGCATCGAGTGTATTAGACACGTTAGAAAACTTTTCATCCACACCATCTTCTTGGGCGTTAAATACCGTGATTTGGTCTTTGATATAACCGGCAGCACCGGCTATGAATCGCTCGGCGGCGTTGGCTTTTTCTAATGTGCCATTGTCGTAAAATGACTGTAGCGCGGCAGTGATACCATAGACTGCATCGAAAGTTGAGAGAGCCTGGTTCACTTGGCTAGATGTTTGATAGCCTCGGCTATCGACAAGTAAAGAGGTGAGGCTCATTGAGCGCTCAACCACTGGGCCATCTACCCACGTATGGCCAGCTAATTCACAGGCAGCGGCGTCTTGCTCATTAGTGCGATTACCATCACTATCCACACAATAACCTGTAATTGCACGGGTAAAGTCCTTCGCTTCAGCAATGGACTTTTCGCCTTCTTTTAAGATTTCAGCGCGCAGTGTCTCTGAGCGCTCAACGCTTGCTTGTCGTTCATTACCAAAGGCTTTGCCCAAAATATTGATGCTGGCAGCACTTTGGTTGTGCAGTGCAATAAGCTGGGTGGATTGCGAAGATAGGGCGCTGACGTCATCTGTTATCGCAGAGAGTTTATCTTCTGCATGGGCGAGGGTGATAGACTGCTCAGCCAAAGCGTTGTCGCGTAATAGTTGGTTGTACGCATCTAATACTTGGTTTAAATCTTTGTCGGCCAAGTCGAGCTGAATGCCTTGAATTTGCGTAACGGATTGCTGAATTTCACCAGTCAGCGCATCTATATTTTGTTCTGCGGTAGCGAGCTTTTGGTTAACGCCGTCTTCTTCATTGAGATAGCCAATGACTTGATTTCGAATAGTCGCGTTTGCACCATCAATCCAGGTCTGGGCGGCATTGGCTTTTACTATCACCTCGTTGTCGCTGAGCTCTTGGAGGACCGCACTGATGCTGTACTGGGTATTAAATGAATCAATGAGTGTTTGGACATTGCTTTGGGTTTGGTAGCCCTGATTTGATACCCATGCGGTTGTTGCATATTGAGCCATACGGCCCGTACCTGCATCGAGTTCTTGTTCAATGGTGGTGGTGCGGCTTGTAATGTCTTTAAGCGCCAAATCGTTTGCACCACGTTTGCCGATCTCAATAAAATCAAGGTCGCAATGGCCCAGCGAAAACTGCAGCCACGTGATAATCCCACTAAAACCTGCTGTGCCAGTTGCATCAATTTGGATGACTTCCCAATCATTTGTTGTGGGCGCGGGCAAGGGGAGTGTACCGCCTTGGAAATGAATTAGCCCTAACCATGTTTTACCAGTATGCTTTCTAACTCGTAAACGAAACATGGGGTTGTCGACGGCATCCAGAGATATCGCAGGGCTGGATAGCGTGCTTTTACACACCAAATAACCCAGTGCATGATGGCTTTCAAAGCCTGCAAAGCCTTCTGCGCCGCTGTTAAACTGCCAGCTGTAGGCAGGCGTTAAGGCTGCGATGGCCCCTGCAATATGGGCATCAACTTCGCTATGCGTTGCTCGCTGTGTAATTTGGCCTGCCTGCAGCTCGATTTGCGCGCTGGCATCAATGAGCTTTTCTTCAGTCTGCTTTATGCGACGGGACTCAAAATTGATGCGCGCATGAGCGCCATCTACCAAAGTAGCTGCCTCATTAAACTGGGTGTCGGTATAAGAAAACGCACGATTCACAATGGTGCCAGACTCAGCATCAACAAAGACCGCCGCATCAATTAAACGCTCATTATTGAGCGTGCGCCGCTCATACTCATGACGAAAGTTGGTGTATCCAGCTGTCACATCGAAGACGCTTTTTTGCATGTCAGTCACAGCCAAGGCGGTTTCATCCAGTTTGATTTTATTCAGCGCAATTTGCGCGGGTATGCCATCGACAATCGAACCATCTAAAACCTTGGTGACATCTTCCAAGCCCTGTATTTGTTCGATATTTTTGGCAACAAGCGAAGGGAGGTTGTTGTCTGTTTCAGGGCGCAATCTATCAACCTGCGTGTTCAAGTCATTGATGAGGTCTTGGGCTTCCTGGCTTAACTTCGCCAAGGGCATGTCATTAATAAACTCGGTTAAATCTACATTGGTTGTTGAGGCGCTTATCTGCACCCAATCACTGTTGCCTAGGTGATTCACGGCACGACATTGAAAGTGATATTTGGTCATCGGCTGCAAGCCAATGCGGTTATAAATCTGCGCATAAGCAGTATCACTTTGCTGCGGCGCATCATTGGAGCCTAAGAACTGCCATTCGAACTGAGTGCCTATACCAATAGCCGGCAGTGAAGCTGTGAGCGTGATTTGGTTATAATCTGCGACAAAAGAGAGTCTCGGGTTTGTTGGTGCTGAAACAGTAAATTGAATGGCCACAGACTTTGAGCGCTGGCCGAATATGTTCCTGGCAAACACTTTGGCTGTATAGGTGCCAAGCGCTAACTTTGGAATAACAACTTGCGTATAGGTCACAGACTCTTTGTACACGTTTGCATGGTTATCACTGTAAAATTCCACATCAAATTCATGTACCGCCAGCGGTGTTGGGTGGGTCCATTTGATTATGCCATTGCCGTCTCCGTCGACTTCCGCACGTGCTTGCTCAATTGGGGAAGGTTTACCCACCACATAATCACTGTTTGGCGTGATATCAGACGCACCGGGCACAAGGTCATCCGCCCATAAAAGCGGGCTGTCTTCTACGCACGTCAGTGTAATACCACCATCAAGCCGAAAGCGCCGTGCAACCACGCGGTAGACCTTTTTATTAATGCGCTCGTTGGGTAAGTCCACATATACCGTACGCCCCACAGCAGCACGCAATGCTTTGTGCTTGAGGGGAAGTTCAATTGACCCCAGTCGTGTTTGCTCAAGGTGAATGGTCGCCAAACGCTGTGCGGTTGTCGCACTGCGAACAAAGGGTAGGGAAATGGTGGCCTCTAACGGCTGATTGTCTTTTTCAATATACCCCTCTGCCCGCACAGGGGGCGCGTCAGTGCGCTCATAATGTTGATTGGGGTCGGTAAAGGTGGCGCGCACAATATTGGCTCTATCGCGCAAGTCCGCATGCCATTTGATTTTGACATTGCCCATCACATCGGATTGATTAATCGTATACGTGGGATTGCCGTACCAGGCGCCAACGCGCACAAACCACTGGCCCATTTGGCGAAAAATCTTACCTGCAAAACAGCGCTCTAACTGATTTAAAATCTCGATAGGCTTGCTGGTAAAGCGAAAGGTGCCATTACAGGTGTAGCGCGGCTCATATCTATCGACGCCATCGCTGTCTTGATAGATGGCGTTTTCATCACAGACATTGGCTGCAGCTATCCACCAATTAAGCGGAATGCGATGATAGGGCACTTCGTGTGCCCCATAAAAACGAATGTAGTGCAGGGCACACAGCACGGCGTTTTGCGTCCATGTCCATGTGCTCGCATCATCTGGGTTTTGACTGCTATCTCGGGGGTCCCAAATACGCGCGCCACGAATTAAAAACTCACAATCGGAAATACCATCGGGGAAGACTTCGCGATTGTTTTCAAGCTCTATAAACACATGGGCCTGCCCAAACCCGATATGCTTATTGGTCCAACCCGCCATCTTAGACACGGCTTTACTATTGGCGGACGTGTGATTGCCATCAGAGAGTAAATAATCCCAGCTCTCATCGGGGTAGTCCGATAGCGGCTTGTTGGCAATATATACCTCTTCTAACGCATCGATGGGCGCACCGTTGATTAACACAATCAACTGCACCCAATGCTTTTCATCGCGCTCAATGGTTGCTTGGTGCGCAATCACACCGCCAACGCGGTCTCGCCCAAAAGTAATGCGCCTTGGTTGGTCAATGCCTTTTTGTAAGCCCTTAGCCAGGGTTGCATAGTCCTCTTCAGGCACATCCGGGGATAGGCTATCCCACAAAGCGCCCACGGTTTCATCCCAGATTTTTTCGCCGAGCGCTAAAAAGGGGTCGGCAATATCCTTTACAACATCAACGACTTTACCCATGCGACACCTCGCTTTCAGAGTCAAGCAACACCTGAGAAAAGCAAAAACTGACCGCGCTCATTTCCAGTGCACTTAAGCCAATATTTGTCACACAATAGACAAAACCTAAGCCCACGATGCCACCAATTAATTCGCCGCCCCACTCAACCAAGGCAATATCACCGCGCTGTGCATAGTTAATTTCAATGGGCTTTAAATGGTGTTTAAACACACTTTGAATGTCATCAAACCCCAAACGCGTTAAACGCCGCTTTGCGCCAATGGCGGTGCGATAACGCCCCCGAAAGTCCGCCGCGACATCGACGCCATTTCGAGCCAAGAGCCAATCCGCCACGAACAAGCAGCAATCAAACTTACCCCAGGCAAAGGGGGTGTGTTCACAGGAATCTAGGTACTTTTGAAGTTTAAGGCAGTGCATGGCCATCCCTCCCACCAATTGGATGACCCGGCTGTGTATCGGGCAATACAGTCCCGGTGGCCTCGGCATGTTCATTAAAAAACATATCGTCAGGATATAAAGCAGACTGGGTCGCATGGTTCCAACGCTGATGCAAGCGGGACTGCTTCCAGCGCTCAGACTCACCCGCAACCGATAACATGACTTTACTGACTTGCCCGCGTTCCACATCGCACGCCACGATATAGCCGCTTTCTAACAACTGGGATTGGTTCACGCGGTAATGTTTGTCGACGGTGGCCAAATAGATTTCAACACCCACACCAATGGGGTCGTTTTCAGCCACTTCCGCCAACACCGTTTCACTTTGGGTATGCAGTGTTAAGCGTATACGCGCCGCATCGTTTTTATCGTTTGCGGGGATTTCACCAATGCGCCCAAGCATGCCTAAACCAAACCAAGTGCGGCCCAAGAACCGGCGCTCACCAACCCCCGTATGCAATAACAAATCACCACTTTTAAATGCTAAACGCACAAAGTAGCGGGGGCGGCAATGGGCAAGCTCGGCCACCAAAGCTGAATTTAATGCTTCCATTAAAACGCCTCCCGACCTTTGATTTTCCACGACGTCACAAAGCCGTTTTTAACCTGGGCTTCTGCCAAGCCTTGCTTGTTATCCAATAAACGAAACACGCCAGCAGGGCGCTTAAAATACACCGGGGTATTGCTTGCCGGGATTTGGCGCATAGGCGACTCAAACTCAAGCGAACACGCGCCGTGACTATCCACCACCACATCCGAGGTAAGAATCTTGAGCTCTGCATTTTCGCCTGTACCAATCTGAATGCGATTTCCGGCTTTGGCATACACGCTATTCACAGGCAAACCAGACACGTTCAACACATTGCCGTCTTGATAAGCCTCACTCACACGCGCAAAACTATCTAACTCGTCCTGTAAAAACCGATAGTCAAAACACAAGAACTTGCCAACAGCACCACGACACTTGGCCAAGAACGAATCCAGCGCCAAGGCATCGGTCTCTAACACATTGGCAAGCTCAATCTCAAATTCCCAATATGCACCTTCAAGGTCATAGACCTCAGATGCATTATTGGCTTTACTTACATGTAAGTGACTATTGGGAACCAGCCGAAAAACACAGCTTTTTGGGGGCTTGGGTAGGGGAAGGTGCTCCATATTTTTTATCGCTCTTTGCTTTACTGTGTGAGCGAGTTTAAAAAATTAGGAGCAGGGATTTAGGTGTAAAATGTTTTACTAGTGATTAGATTTTGGATAGTGCCCATGGTAAGTTATTTACGAAATGTACATTTAGTTCACTTAATTCTTTACCTATAGGTTGCCTTGGGGACCGAGGCTCCCCAAAATCAGCTTTATTTGAGCTAATGAATACTATTGGTTCATCGAAGTTATGACGTCTCAACTTATTTGCTAACGCCAAGTAATGCATATATATAGCGCAGTCTGCAGGCTCATTCTTTCCTCTTGTCGCAGGCGGAACACTTTGAAGAACCCTTGTCATAGCTTGATTATTGCATGTGCTGTCAGCCTCAAGCACTAAAGCTTGATTTACTAAATCTCTTGCATGTGCTTCCAAGCTTGAATGTAACCTAAACTCACTAGGTTTTTTTATTAATGAAAGCGAACCTAATTCAGGAGCTTGATCCAAACAGTTTTTAAAGTGCTTCAACAATTTATCAGCGCCTTCTAGGCGTTTTTGAGCTTCAAAAAAGACTTTGGTCAAGTTACGATCGAATTCTTCTTCAACAATCTCGTGGATTACAAGATTGGTACTGTTATTTGTAAGAAGCTTCCTTACACTCCCAACAGTACAGTGATTTAAATCCTCTCGAATACATGTTCGAATTACATCTAAAATAACGCATGTATCCAGCATGATAACTGGTTTTGGGTCGTTAACAAGGTGATTGCATAATCCTTGCAAATCATATTTCATAAAATAGCCTTCTAATTGACAGACTTCAATAGTTCAAGTGAGTACTCATAATCACGAGATAAGTCAGATGCACTGCTTTCGTCCCAGCCTAATTCAACTAAAAGCTTTTCTAGTTGGTCAGGGTATGCCCTTTTACTTGAATTAAAAGCATGACTAATAAATGAAAACCATCGCTTACGGTCACATGGATGTGAGTGGCCAGTAGATTTATTTGCTAAATTGGAAAAAGACAGGAGTGAATCAGCTGCTGCGGCAGAAAAAATATCTGTTAGTTCAATGTCTTCTTTTGAGAATTCAATGCTAGCACCAAATTCAGCAGATGCATTTGATAACATCTGTTCGCCAAAGAACTTTAAAATATTATTGTATTCAGGCACTGACAAGCTGCTAACTTTAGCTGGTACAATATTGCTGACATACAATCCTCCACTTTCATGATCTGCTAACCAAAGACTGGCAATATGTTCTTCATTCTCAAAATAATCAAAGCAATACATAACAGAATCGTTAGGAATCGGTATATTTTGCGCTCTTGCTATATTTAGCTTCCAAGTACTTGGTGCGATTTGTGACAAATATTCTGTAAATGAATCGAATTGGCCTCTTTCTATTCGGATATTTAAGTCTTGATATTCCTTCATATTTACCTCTTGGAGTTTTCGTATTAACAGTGTCAAATTCTAACAATATTTGTACGGCCTTGTTAAGGCGTATTAATTGCCACTTTTATAGCCAGCTAAAAAAGCATTCAAAACATCTAAGATAATTTGACAATCACTTAATATTTGAGGGTGTAAATAGACTAATTTGCCTTCATCGAGCGAATGAATGTATCTTGGAGTAAAATCTTGAATATCTTGTCCATCGATTGTATAAGGTACTATATAAGGCGGTATCCTATGTGCTGTAGGGTGCCTTTGTGAACGTAAAAACTCATACCATTCTTTGTACTTAAGGGCTTTTTCTCTCAATTTCGGGGTTAAGTATTTTCTAAACTTTTTGTGAAAAAAACTTACTTCCATCTTATTTTTAACTTTTACCTTTTGTAACTCGACAATTGCCCACGCAATATTGTCAAAAATTCCATAACAGTTAACTAAAAACGAGTGGAGGTGTGCGTTTGCTTCATGTCTAATTCTTGCGTCAAGCTCTCCAGATAAGTCAGGGGGTGATAGTTCAAACAGTTTTGAAACGCAAACCTCTATTACAAACAGTCTTCTCAATATTCCGTATTCAAATAGTGCCCTTGGCTTTTCTTCAAGGCTAGCGGTAAACACGAGCACACTAGTCATGTACTCAAGATGATTCCGCCTAAATTCCTCGAGCTTTATTCTAAACTCACGAACTTGATCATGGTCATATGCCATTTTAAGATTTCCTGTTCCAACATTAACTCTATACTCAATGCCTAGCAGCCCCAGCAAGCAACAAGATACTGTAAGGTGTTTGCCCTTATGCACTTCTTTGTTCTTTACTTTTACTAAAGTTACATACTTAGGTATATTTAAATTTCGAAAAAGCGCAATGTAAGAATATATTAGTCGAAAAACATTTAAGGAAAACCCAAACATGAGAAATCGCCGACTTCATAAGGACACAATTTCACTCGTTAAAGCAAATGGAGAGATATTTACTGGGGTTCTAGCAGGTGTTCAACCCGAGATGATTGTTGTCCATAATCCTGAAATGCAGATTGAACCCGGAGATTTAATCCACAGAGAAATGAGCAACGGAACTTTGGAAATATACGTGGTGTTAGATCCTTGCTTTAAAGAAGGGCGTAGCCTACTTCCAGACCGATACGAAATATCAGTCCAAAAACAAAGTTAATTTGCAAGTTATATGAACATGATAATCCGTCTATATAATTGTGATGGTTAACTAACACTCCTAATCGCCCTAAACACAGCCCCGCGAGAGTTCACGCTCTCAACAAATACAGCTTCAATCTGCCGAGTTAAGTTTGCACCAATGACATTGCCTTGCTCGGTATTGGCTGCACCTTCCACAGTGATCTGATTGGTAATATTAAACACCACATTTTGGCCTGCGGATTGGCGGTTGCCTGCATTGTAGTGTCTGGCCATTTGGCTGATTTCGACGTTTTGCTTGGGTGATAGGACACGTTCGCCGCGCTGTAGTACGTAAGTGCTTTCGTTTGGTACATAGTCTAGGCCACCGTGTGCAATACCAGCGGGTTGCTGTGATTTAATCATTCTAACTTGTTGCATACCCATGGCAATGGCCGCAGCGGCTGCCGCTGCACCAAGAGCGGGACCGACGATTGGAATAGGGGCCAATGCGGCAAATGAACCAGTTGCAGATTCATAGGTTTTGATTAAGGCTTGAGTGATAGCAAAGGCTTTGTAAAGTTTAAACGCAGTTTTGCTTTGACCAGCCATCGCTTTAAAACCTGCTGCACCAAGGCCGACTACTGCTGACGTCTTCTCCCGGGCGTTTTTTGTCTCCCAGTTTGCAAACTCCATTAAGTGTTGTTGCATGGCACCGGTATTACGGGTGCGCGCCCGCATGAGTCGTTCTTGATGTGCGTATTCATCGGCTTCCCGTTGGCTATGAAAGCCTCTGGCTGCGTTCAGTTCTTGCTGTCGTTCTAGGTTTCGGATTTGATTATCAGCGTTGTATTTGATTTCGCCGACTTCGTCGTTTGCAGCAAGGCCCAACATGCCCCTGCGTTTGGCATCGATTCGGGCTTGTTGTTTGGCTTCCTCTACTGCCAGTTGGTTGTTGTAGCTGGCAAGCGCCTCACGGTTTGCATAGCCTTTGATTTGAGCAATGCGATCTTCTAGCTCTGCGCGTAAATCGTTTTTACGCTTTTCTTCTGCTTGGTTTTGAATACGTGTTTTTTCGGCTTCATGTTTGTCTGCTAATGCTTGTTGGTCTGCTTGAAGCTTGGCGTCTAACTGAAGCAAAATTGCATCGTATTTGGCTTTATTTCCCAAGTCGTTTTCACGCGCTTGCATGACCATGGCTTTGCGTTTTTCATAACTGGCCTTTAGCCTAGCTTCTTCACCCAGTAGCGAAAGCTGCAGCTGTTGAATGTTTTGGGGCAGGGCGTTTGTTGCCTGTTTGGTGTTCTCCGCGACTTGCTTCCAATCTAGTGCTTTTAGGTTTTGCTGTAGGTTGGCCGCTTGTGCTGCGGTTTTCATGGACTCACTACGCAGCTTGGCTTGCTCGTTGATATAACGCTCAATGCCTGCAATTTGGTTTTGGTAGGTAAATTTAGCACGGTCACTGCCAGCATTATTTATTTGTTGGCGCAGCTGTTTTATCCGTTTATAAGCATTTTGAATGTTGTTTGTGTAGTTGGTTGTTTGCTTTGCAGCCGAGGCGATTTGCGCTTTAGCACTGACGTTGTTGACGGAATCGAACGCATCGCCTAAATCGTAAAGGTGTGTTTCAAGCTTTTTTGAGCTCGTTGATGCTTTATCGCCTTGGGTTGCAAAGTAGGCGATGGCCAAACCTGCGGTCACGGCCAAGCCAACAGGACCACCCAGCATGCGCATTGCGCCGCCAAGCACTCGGCTAGATAACGCTGCGCGTTTAGACACGATAGAATACGTGGCCGTTGCTGCGTTTAGGTTGGTTTGCGCAAGTGTCGCCCGTTGATTAGCCAGGGCCAGTTGATGAATGGCTTTTGTACTAAGTGCTGTATTTCTGGCCATGGCAAGTTGGCGCTGAGCTGCAGCTTGCTCTTGTATTGCCCGTCTGTGTTCTTCCGCAGCTAAGCGTTGATTGGATGCAGCTAGCTGTAGGTCAGCTTGTAGCGCTTTGTGTTTTGCCATCGTTGTGGCTGTAATTGCAGTTGCTGCTTTAGCTGCACCGCCTGCCAGTTTACCCCCGTATACGATTGCCAAAGCTGCAGCTGAGGTCATTATTCCCTCTACGAGTTCTTTGTTTTCACGCAGTTCTCGCATGCCTGAGGTGACTGCATCGGCTACGCCTGTCACAGCAAAGTTGACTGGTTTTTCATACTCACGAATTAAACGCTGATACTCGTTACTCATCTCTGCAAACGAGGCGTTTATTTTGCCTTCGGTTGCTTCAGCGGCACCTGCATACTCGTTTAACGCCTTTATTAAGTAGCGTTTAAACATCTGACTTGTAATACGACCATCATTCACAAGTTGCCTAAAACCACCTGCTGCCACACCCGCCGCTTTGTCTAGCTTTTGTAAAAGCCCGGGTAACGGCTCAGTGACTTGGTTGAGTTCTTCGGCTCTTAGCACGCCTGCTGTCATACCTTGGGTCATACCAAATAAAGATTGCTCCAGCTGCACATTGTTTGCACCTGTTTTAGCCGCTGCATTGGCCATGCCCTCAAGTATCGCTTTGCCTTGTGTTTGGGTGACAATACCGACTTGTTGCAGGTTAAGGATTTTAGAGTAGGAATCAGCAAGGGTGGTGTATTGCGTATTGAGTCTGTCTGCGGTTTCAAATAGATAGCTTTGTACTTGTTGGTATTCGCGTGTAGAATCCGTCAGCCCTTGCAGCCGAGTATCTAATTGCTGCGCTGCACCTGTATCGCGAATAAACATTGCCGCAGTTCCGATAGATGCGACGCCTGCGAGGGTTATTCCCAATTGCTCATACCCGGATTGCAATAGGCCAAGTTGCCTGCCCATGGCGGTTTGTTGCTGCATCACTTTCGCCTGGCTTGCACCTAATCGTTGGTTTGCTGCTATTTGGTTTTGAATAACTCCGGGCAGGCGGTTTAAATCCTGGATGTTCTTATTAGTGCCGGTTGTTACCGCTTTACCGTCATACTTTAAGCGTAAGGCCAAGTTCAGTTGGTTTTTCATCGGGTCGCCTTAGTAGTCCTATTACAGTGCGCTCTAAGAATTGGAGCTTGTCAAAATCAGTGGGGGTCAGGGTTATATCCGCATAGCGCCAAGCGATTTCAGCCCCGGCATAATCAAGGGCCAGTTCAATCCCATCTTTGCAGTATTGCCATTGGGTGTTTGCTGTTGAGAGCGCTTTAACCGCTGTCCAGTTTTGTGGGAGTACGTATAAATCCGTTCTGTTTTTGACTGGCTCAACCGGCGCACCAAAATGCGCTAAATCATCATCAAGTGCTTTGGATTGTGTGGCCAAGTCACCCACAAACCACTTGGCCACGTCGATTAGTTTTTTTCCTGCACTCGATATTGCGCGTTGATACACTCTGCGGATAAACGCCCGGAGATACCGCCAAAGCCCAGCATTTCTTGCAGCACGTCTTTTGAAAACGGGATGCTTTTGCCCTCATCTACAAAGTCGTCCCAACCTACAAGCAGCTGCTCTACGATGGCTTTATCTGTGGTGTTACGCGGGTCTGTGAGTGTTTCAATGTCTTGCTCTGGCACAAGTTTAATGTGTGCAGTGAACTTAAATTCCACGCCGCCGTACTCAAAATGAACAGGTGCGAGAATGGTTGCGTCTTTTAATTGCTCTAACTTTTTTAATTTCATAAGGATCACTCAAATACTAAGGTTAATTCGTCATAGCCACTGTCACTGGGGACGAGCTTGCCGTCCAGTTCGTAGCCTGTGAGCTCACTCTCTAAGCTTGCATACTTAGGCGTGGGCATTTGAAAACGGCCTAACAACGTCACTTTGTTACCAGCGCCTTGGCCGTGGTTAAACTCAAAGTTTTGGATGCTGCCTGCCAGCTCAAATGGATTAAATAGAGATAGAGAATCACTGGTGACAGTGATATTCGCCGTGGATTCATGGCCCGTAATGAGGATTTCTTCATGATTGATTGCCCGGTCGAAGATCACATTGTTACCGACATCAACGGTGAGTTTGTGTAATGTGCGCGCAAGGCCATTGAGTTTAAATGCACTGCTGTTGGTCACACCAAGCGTGCTTGGCTTTTTCCAACGGGACCAATCAACGGGTGGCGGGCCGCTTGATTGTACTGGCGCACTGAATAGGCCTTTAAACTGCCAGTTGAACATGGGCTGTCCTTTTTCAAGATTGATACTGAACGTGCCTAACATCTCGGTGAGTACATGGGTGTTTTGGCCAAAGCGCATCAAGCAGGTTGCTTTGGTTGCAGCCCCTTTGGTAAATGTGACCGCATTGGCGCTAGATACCTGCACCATGCCGCATGCTAATAACAGCGGTGCAATCGCCGGTGCTGAGCCTGCGCTGCCACTCATGGCCAACGGTGTTTTAAAATTCAACGTCACATGCTCACCATAGATAATCTCTAGGCTAGAGCCAGAATGAGCGCGCTCAATATCGTCTTTTTCGGTTTCGGCCTCAATGTTAAATTCAACCTCGCTCGCATATATCGCGTGGTTGCCTGTGAGGGTGGTCCCGAGGGAGTCGGCCATAATTAGCCTGTCTTTAAATCGCCAGCTCATTTGCTTGCTCCTGGTTTAATGGTGTCACCATCTAGTACAAATGCACCGGCTGCATTGCTTCGATTGCCGTTTTGTTTAAGGGCTTGTTGAACTTGATTGGCAATCTCAGTTGGGCTGTGCTTTTTAGGGGTTGGTTTGTCATCTTTCATGTTGGCTCCTTGGTGTTGATGGTTATGTGCCCACTGACTGAAAACTGGCACTGATAAATGAGGTTTTTGGTCTGTTGGTTCAGCTCCACCATGCGGCCTCGATGAAGCTTGATGGGTTCATAAGGCGCAATTGTGAGGCCAGCAAGCGCAGCTTTTACACGCTCGCGGAGTGTTTCAATTTGCTGGTCGGTTTGTCTGTTGGCGGTGTGACAAGGGATCACAATCATCACTGCAAATAGTTCTGTCACCGCGTATTCGTCTTGGCCTGTGATGCTGTTTGTTGGCTGGTAGTCTTCGTCGAGCGGCAATACATACAACAAAGGGGTGTGCACGGATTTACTGCGCGCTTGGTTAAAGTCAGAGGCAAAGCCCACTTTGGCAATTTGAGCTTTGTTTAATGCCTTTTCAATGTGGTTTAAATCGAAATTAAACATGCTTTAAACTCCATTTAAACAAGCCAACCAGTGAGCGTTTCAACGATGACGCCAGCTTGGTATTGCTCAATACCAATGATTGGGCGAGCAGGGAGCGTAACCGCATGGCCACGGCCCGTTTTGCCACCAAAGTGATGAATGGCGGCGTATTCTTCCCCTAAGCCATGTATCAATTCATCGCCTTCAACGTTATGGGTTACGGAGCCTGCCAAGTTGCGTTGGTCAGTCAGTGTTAAACCTTTACGTTCTTTCGCTGCCTTTGATTGTTCCCAGCGAGTGCCATCTGGTGCGAGTTCGTTTAAAAAGCGGGTGGTGACATCCATATCTAAAAATGCACCTATGTCGTCCAACACATCTTCAGGAACTTGGCTTTTTTGGTTGAGTACTTGTAGCTTCTCTAACGCATCACCCGAGATATCAATAAATACGCCCGCCATGGTTTAATACCTAGCCCAATCAAAATTACTGCTTGGGGTTTTGGTTTGAATAGGTCCAGAGGCCACAGGCGAGGGCGCTTTAATTTGAATGGTCCCCGCCTCAATTTTGCCAAGCTCCAACATGGCATTTTTACGCCTGGTCAAAAGGCCTTCGTCGGCGTCGTTGTTGCACAGTTCGTAGCGCATGAGGTCTGCGGCAATGCCAAGTAGTGGTGATGCATCCACCTCGGCTTGTGTGAGCTCAAACTTGGCCACGTAACCTGCAATCGTGTTATTCACATTAGTAGAAGCGGTTTCAAACCAATTGAATACGGTGGTTTGAATGTCTGTTTCAGGTGTCGCTAATAGCGCGTTTTCTATGTCTTCTGCTGTGATTTCTTGCGAACCGTAGACAAGTGAAAATCGACCGTTGGCATATTCAGCCAACAGTTTGACACTCAAGGTATTGACTGTGTGCTGTGCATTTACAAACATAGGTCTTTCCTTATTTATAAAGGGGCCGAAGCCCCATAGGGAGTTAATGGCTAAATAGTTAAGCTGGAGTCAGTACATCAGTGAGTAACATGCCGCACCCCTTGGCAATGATTTGCTCTTCGACTGATTCACCCACAATGACTTTTGTGCCGCCACGTAAACCCGCAGATACTGGCTTGCTACCCGATTCACGGTTCTTGTAACGGGCAGTGAGCCCAAAGGTCATACGTTTGTTTTCAAAGCTGGCCAGTGGGTCATGGTAGGTAAGCGCTAGGTTATTGCCCCACGCGCGTTCAAAGACTGGGGTTTTACCTTTTTTAGCGATGTTTAATCGCGCTTGCCCAATATTGATGTGCTCTATCTCTAGCGCTTCTTTGATGTAGGCCCAAGGCACCAGCCCTTCGTCTCCTGTTGTGCCGTTATAGCCTTTCAGTAACTTTTTATTGGTCCTAAGCGCTGTTGCAACGCTAAATGACATGGTCATGCTGTTAGGGCGCATCAATGGCTCGTCGAGCAAGTTTAAGAGCCAGCGCAAGATATCAAGGTTAGGGTCATCCAGCTTTTTTAACCCCCCGGTGCCCAGCTTTTTATGAATACCGAAGTTGGTTGGATCTGAAAATTTTTGAGCTACGCGCACTTCACGGCCAAGCAAGACCAAGTCTGTAATGTTTTCAGTGGCTACATTCAAAGGGTTGTGGTTAGCGGGTGCATTGGTAATATCGTCGTTTGGCACAACGTCAGATAAACCATAATCAGTCACTCCACCTGTTCGCTCTTCATAACCAAATTCAACTTGGTTTGGTTCTGACTTACGACCAATCTTGGTATCTGGCACTGTGAACTTATCCGCTAGATTGTACTCACCCCATTTATATTCGCGTCTGTTCACTGGCGCATAGGGGAGTAATCTATCTGCGATTAATTGGCGGTTGTTATAAGCAATTGCAATCGCCGTTTGCTGTACATCGGGGGTAAATGGCATTCCATCACTCATGGCAATGCTCCTTATTTAATGATCACAAATGGGGCGATATGAATATCAACAATGGTGCCCGCGTCGCCTTTTTCGAGTACCTTGCCAGCTACGTGGATTTCGGTATCGTCTGCAAGTGCCGTTGGGTCTAGCGGAATTGCTCGGCCTTCGCTATCGCTCACAGCATATTCACCGCCCGCAAAGTCGCCGCCTAGCTCTATCGGCGCAAGCTGTGTCATGACCACATCAACACGCAGCTTTTTGTCTGTGCCTTGCTCAGTAACGCCTAAAATGGGGCTTTGTATGCCTGTTGCATTGGTTGCCATAAAGTCGCCAATATCAGCCGCGACAAAACGGTTTGCTGGCAATGGGGCGTTAGACTCAAAGTTTCTAATTAATCCTGGTATGGCCATTAGTTTGCCTCCTGCGTCACGTGGTCCATGGCTGTACTTAGGCTAATTGTGATGCCCTTATTCGATTGCGCACTTTGAAACTCCAAAGCCTTTGCAGCCAATGCATCAGCCGAGTCATCAATCTCGGTTTCGTCGTTGTCGTCGCCACGGCTAAAGTCTTTGGTGAGCCCGGCTTGCTCCGGTAAAGAGAGCAGTAGACCTTTAAAGTACTCCGCTGGTTGCGCAGTAGCAGTTTGATCACCATCACTCGCAGCGAACTCAAACGTGCTTGCTGCACCTGTTTCAAGGTGGGCCATGAATTCGGCCAAACCGTCAGTTTTGGTGATACGCGGGGCATTGCCACCATTGACCTTGGTATCAATAAACGTTTGTGCATCAAATTTACGTTGGTTGAACTCATGCTCGGCGTTCTTTGCGTTCGCCGCGTCCAGTTGCGCCTGCAATGCTTTCTCGGCTTCGGTGGGTTCGTTTTTAGTTTTGTCACTCACTTCTTGTTCCTCGGGGTTATTGGAAGGGGCGCTAAAGGCATGATTGCCAAAGCGCTGTTTGTCTTGTTCGTGTTCAGCGATGATGGTTTTGCGGGTAAGCCAGTCGGCTTCCCAATTGGGGATAAGGCGGTTTGCGGTCTCTAGGTCGTGCTGCTCAATCACCCACTCACGCAAGTTACCCATAAAGTCAGTAAATAAACGCGCGGTTTGCATGGCAACATCTTCAACACGTTCACTGGCTTCACTGGCAGCAAACTCAAATACAGCGCCTTTTGACTCTTCGTTAAATTGCCAAGGCATGCCAGCAACAGCAGGGGGCTTGCCACCCAAGTAACCAACATGACCTAAAAAGTAATTACCTGGTTCGCCTTCTAAACGCACGCTGCGATTTGGGTAGCGCTTTGCTTCGACGGCTTCTGCAAACTCGGCGGCCACGTCTTCAGCTTTGGCAAACAACTTACCGTCTTCGACTTTTAAGTCGCTGACCCAACCCCATGCAGGGTCGTTTGTTTTAGGGTGGCCAATCACCAAAGGGCTGGTCTTAGGAATAAAGTTTGTGACCACAGAGTCTAAATCTGCGGCGGTAAACTCTTGGGTATTGCCGTTTGAGTCGGTGTGGGTGCCAGCGGTAAAAATTTCGTACCAGTCAAACTCAGTGTTTTCCATTGTGGGTGCTCATCGTTGAATCAATGAGCTCAGAATAGCGGGGGAGGAATAGAAAATTAGGCGTAAAATGTTTTACATATAAGAAGGTTAGAGCAATTTAATAGATTAAACAGGCAGACAATTTGGATCAACTTATTAATAAAA
This sequence comes from Pseudoalteromonas sp. Of7M-16, assembly GCF_022347805.1. Classification (NCBI taxonomy): domain Bacteria; kingdom Pseudomonadati; phylum Pseudomonadota; class Gammaproteobacteria; order Alteromonadales; family Pseudoalteromonadaceae; genus Pseudoalteromonas; species Pseudoalteromonas sp. Of7M-16. The sequence goes on from NZ_JAKRFY010000013.1 coordinate 131,424, forward strand.
CAATCTACCAAATGTGAATTTAGAATCTAAACTAAAAGCGATTCTGTAAAAAAGGAGGTGCCAATGTTACTGGAAGTTGCTAACCAACTCTTATCATTAATACCAATAATCCAAAGTCTACAAAAAGAGCAAAAAGAACTTGCTGACTGTGCGCTACGCGAAATTAATAATGCAATCGTTGAAACTAGGTTTTATTTACATACATTAGAGAACGACTCACCAAGGAACATAGAAAAAGAACAGTCTTTAGTTAGGCTATGGAGCTCAGCAGCAATACCTATGAGGCATTTAAACAAAGAGTTAGCGCTACTTTGTGACCACAAAGCAAAATATTGGCTTAACCCCAGTCAATGGAGTGAATCAGAATTAATTGAACATGGGCTAAAACTTGACCAAGTTGCTGACGCCTACCGTCAATTACTTGGTAAATGATTTTGTTGGCTGTGGTAACTTTCACCCGCAAAGTTACCACCCAAACCCGAAACAAACCTTTAATCTAGACTTAAACCATATTTAAAACCGTTTTAAAAACGCCTCAGTTTGTTTAAATCAACTTTCAACAAGCTACCACATATGAAATCTCATTTAAGCGTTTGAAACGCCATACAATAGCTTTTTTATTATCACTGGTAATTTCTGGTTCTAATTTTACTTATCTAAACATCACACGCGTGATACATTGATTTAAAGTTTTGCTAAAAGTTTAAAACTATCGAAGCTAGGCAGATAAAATTGGTTGTCGTAGTTCATCTTGGCCCCAAAATGTACACTTAATAAAAATGAGTTAAGCCAAATACAGTTGCAATTGAACACTTTGCACTCGGTTTTTCGGAGATACCATGGAAAGCATCTTTAAATTAGTAAAAGTCAAACAAGAGCCCACACCTAAAGGTTATATAAAATACTACGGTCTAACTCGTTGGTGGACTGAGGAGCTTGAGCATTTCGAAAGAAAAAGAATAAGAAGTGCTTATAAGCCATTAGGCTTAAATAAAATTGATGAAGGGGAAATCAGCAAATGTAGCCAATCAAGAGTTAACTTTCTAAAGATTCTGGCAGGATATTTTCGTTCAAGTGAAGGTGATTATGATTTATGCTTAAAAATTTTGAATAAAGCTGAAATGAGCATAGCAATTTACACAAAAACTAGTGAAATCCATTTGCTTTACGGCAGAATGATGGAGTTTTATTATAGAAACAGAAACCTGTTCGATAATTATAATAAAGCTAAACACTATGCTCAGCTGCAAATAAAACTAGCCCCCAAAGCTATTTCGGCTTTCAAAGCTGAGCATAGGGAGTTGCAACAGAAAGCAAAACAATACGGCACAAATGTTAAAGACTCATCTTTCATATTACCGAGTCACGCGGGATACAATCAGCTCGCCGTTATCTATAAAAAGGAAAAAAATTGGTTGGATTTAATAGAGCTTTGTGACTCTGCCTCGAATCAGGGCTGGCCAGGTAATTGGGAGCAGCTGATTGACGACGCAAAAAGCAATTTGTTGATTTAACAATTGCAGCTAATAACGCTCAACTTAATAATAACAGCAGGTTCTGCGTAGTAAGAGAATGTTTGTTAACGCAAAATATTGAAAAGTGTCTTGGCCTCGGAGTTAGCCAAACAACTTTCCACTGAGGCCAGTGATTATAGCGATCATTACAATTATCGTCCATAGCCAATGATCTTTGACATACTCTACAATTATTTTAGGGTGCATACCATATTTGTCTTTCCAGGTAGCATTAGTAACGATTGAACCATCATCAATTCTTTCGAAAATATTTGATAAACAATCTACTTTTCGCAATGTTGATTGATGAAGTTTGACATATTCACCAGCTTCGAAAGCGTCAGCTTCTTCTTTACCTGTCAAAGCATCCTTATCTGTCATACTGTTGATTCTCAATAACTCATGAAACCTACCGCTTTTCCCGTGACCAACATACTTACGACCAAAAAGTGAAATTAACCCCCGAGCTAAATCAAATTTTTTTTCATCTGGAATTATGTGGGGATTACCACCCAACACTTGAAATCTATGCTCGATAGCCGAGAAGCCGTAATTTCCATCTCTCATATTCCAATGAATAAAATGGAATGTTTGCCTGTACTTAATATACTCAAAAAAGTCACGAAGCATCATTTTTTCCAGCTCGTCATACTGATTCGGAATATCTGATATTTGAACTCCAATTCGCTCTGCAATCTTATGTATTGAAAAGCTTTCTGTTTGAGCTGAATTTAGGTTACGTACTGCAATGGAAGTTACCCTTGGTGTCCTTCCATCTTTAATATCGTAAAAAGATTCACAAGAATAATGAATCAAAAGAACTTGATCCGCTTTTTTTGCTAGCTTAGAGAGCTCTTTTCGAGTTTCTTTCCTTTTCCTAATTCTACTTATCTCTGATGTCATCGTGACTCCGATGTATTTATAGTTCTAACCATTTGCTAGCGAGGCCCTCTAAGACCAAGATTTACGTAGACTTGGTTTCGCTTGTCGTTTATAGGAAACAATATTAAATCAGGTATCAGTTCCAGAGCTTTTAATCAGATATACCAACTCTCGTTTTTTGATGACTATTTGAAATTGTACAAACTGGTGGAATAATCGGAATTGTGAATTGAATTCGACTTACTTTACTTGTTGAGGATGAAGACGTAGACTCACCACCCAATGTCAGCCCTACAACTTTTATTCCGCCTTTAACTCCATCTTTACCTTCATCTTGCGCTGTTACTGCAATATCGAACTGCACCTTTTGAATTAGCTCTTGGTTATATTCCGAAGGCTCACCCCAGTTGGGGTTGATCGCTCCATTTGTTACTCCGACTGTACGGTTTATCGCATCTTGAACACCTTCCTGAATTTCACAGATTGTATTTGAAATAAATGTTTTTAACTCCATTTTTCTCTCTCCTGTAGCTTTACAATGTTTAGTTAAAGTTGATGCTATTTTACTTCGTCTTGCTTTTCAATGTTCTTAGTTTCATTCATACGTGTTTCGGATGAAACACTTTCTATCACTTTTTCGTATAAATCCTTATACATGAGTTGAGCATATGCCTCATTGACCCTACCTTGTTTTACCCCGTTTTCAATATACTCAATTGCATTAGTTATGGATGGATCCACTTCTTTTCTATTTAAATAAGAAGGTAGGTTCATACCTAAAACACCGGCAGCTATACAATGCCAACTTTTTATAATTGTTAAGTCTATAGTTTTGTTTAATGCCCCAACCATTGAAAGTATCCCATCAAGCACAATGCCTAAACAAATACCCAAGCTAGTTGCTTTTCCATTATTAATGTATAGAAAGTCGATTGCTCTCCTAATAATCAAGCCTATGTCAAAATCTTTCATGATATTTTTCCTTCAGACTCATAGGCAGAGTACTTCTCAAACAACTTCTCGGGCGCTGGTAAAGCCCTTTTCTTCGGCCCATCATGATCATCTGGCCCATTATTTTCCAAGAAACTTGTTATAAAGCTAGTTAGTTCCTTAGCTTCATGTGAGTTGTAGCCGTACTTTCCGGTTTTGACACGATTACTCAAAATTACACTATCAAAGACTTGCATGACACTAACTAACACCAACAGCAACATAGCCCATACCAAGTTGAGATCAGCTTCTTGAGTTTTAACAATAAATAAAACACAAAATACGCTTCCCAACATGTAGTTACTATCGGCTGCAATGTATTTCTTCTCCAAAACCATTAAATCTGCAAACGTAGGTGTTTTTTTGGTTAAACGATTCAATCTTCCCGCATATTTGAAATAACGCTTATCACCAATTGTGACTTTAAACTGCCTTTTATCATCTATCTGTACTAAAGAGTATGCTTCATTCTTTATAAGCTCTTTTATAGGCTTGTCTAAATACCTAGATCCTGCCTTTTTCCTAGCCTCTCTATAGGCATCAACAATTACAAATATAATAGTGGGCCTGAAAGATGAAAAAAGCAGTATGTAGACATAGTAAATTAATCCAAGCATCATTATGGCTTGATCCATATTTGTATTTGATCCGAACATATATCTCCCTAATTTCCTAACAAGAAATGCAACATCACATCCTTTCCCTAATCTCTCTCTCAATATCTTCCTTACTCTTTCTATCTCTCTCAATAAGCGGGAAGACGATCTGAATCTTGGTACCTTTGCGCGACGACTTAAGCTTAAACTTGGTTTTGTATGACTTTGCTACATCGCTCATTTTGTATAGGCCTTCGCCGAAGTGGAGGCGAGAACGTAGCGGTATGCCAATGCCGTCGTCTTCAATGTGCACGTGAACTTTAGATCTAAGTTTGTGCACGAATACGTTAACCTCAGAACCTTCTGAGTGGTGCACAGCGTTATGAAGGCCGTGATAAACAACGGCGTAAATGTCACGCTCTAATTGGGGGTCTAGCTTTACGTTGCCAATCACAGTTTCAAAGTTAACTTTAATCTTCGCCTGCAAGCTAGATTGCACTTGCAGCAAATCTAAACCAGCAAGCAACCTTTGCTCGCCAAGGTAAGGGCCGTTGTTAACTATAGGGGTTATTAGCTCTGAAACTTTGTCGAACTTAACCAGACCTTCGGTAAACATTGTGTCATCACCAGAGCTGACCAACGTTTTACCTTGTTCAACAAGCATGGCTATTTGGCCTAAATTGCCGCTTTGACGCTTAAGCTCATTTTGTCTAAATACTCTGCGGAATGACTGGATCCAAAAGTAAACAAAGAACGCCACAGCAGCAACCAATAGCAATGCAACGAATGAATATATGCCCAACGCAGTAGGGGAGTTATACCAATGAGAGCGAACCTCAAAAGCATATTTTGCGGGTTCACTAGCTACATTGCCTACAATCTGTCTGAATTCCAATGAATAATGATCTGGGTATAAATTGTTTAACTGTATCATCGGGCTATACAAAGAAATCCAGCCACCGTCATTTAGACGGTACTCATATTTAACGCCTTCGTTGTGTCGATATTGAAGGTTGGTAATCGCTATATTGAGCCAGCCTTGCTGGTCTATCTCTAACGCGTCTTTGTTAAGTACAAAGCCCTCATTTGTACTGACATAGCTCACTACTGGAGGCGCTATTGGCTCATCCTTAAAGTTTGTCATTTCAATAAGCGCGCTATCACTTACAGCAATCACTACTTTATCTGCAACTCGCACACTGCCAATCATAAATGAATGGTCTTGTGTTTCTCTTATTAACCTTGATGAGCTTTGTTCTTTAGAAATAGTGTGAATGCCATTATTAGTCAGCAAATAGAGTACGTCCCGCACCTCTACAATTTCTTTAATATATTCAGGTGAGGGGACTTTAACCCAATTGCCATCTACCTTTTTTAATAAGCCTTCTCCGTAAGTCGCCATAAACAGCACACCGTCTAGGATTGCAACATCAGCAACTTTAGAAGTGCCCTGGTATTCTCTAGTAACTGATCTTGGAGAGTCGATCCGGTCAAGGCCAGCAGCAGTGCTAATGTATAGCTCACCACCAATCTCTGTTACACCAAGAACCTCATGGCTTGATAGCATGGAATTGTTATTAAATTCTTCATACCTCAATTTGGAATTAAATTTAACCACGGCGTCTTCGTTTGTCGCCAGATACAAAGACTCAGCAATAACGGACGAATTAATAACATATCCGCCATAGAGCTTGTCTACACTGCGCTTTTCAGTATCTACAGCAAATGCACCGATATCGGTTGAAACAATCACTTTTCCAGCAAAGTGAGAGAAAGCTGTTACTTCAAAATCCCGGCCTTCTGCGACCTTTGAATTGAGCCATGCAACAGGTTCACCATTTACAAATACACCTTTTGTCGTGCCTATCCACCATTCTTTGCCAACTCGTTCAATAATATTGTACTTAGACCCCAAGCCTAAATTCGTGACACGTGTATTGCCTTCAACAATTCCAAACTCATTAATATTTAAGCCCCATAGTTGCTGTTTATTGTCAGCGAATAAGGATAAGTACGTCTTACGAGTCGAGCTAACGTTGGTTCTAGCAACTTCTAAAGTAGATAAAGACACTTCGTTAACTTCGTCACCATCAGTGAAATAAACAACATAAGGGGCAACGTAAGTTAAATTTTCAGCACGTTTAACATTGTGGTTAGTGATGCTGCGGTCTTGCAATTGGGAGTAGTATTTGAGGTGATCATCTGCAAAGAATATTGCGCCGTGTGGTGTAACTTCTAGGTCGCCGTTTTTAATTTCTTGGTCGATTACTTTATAAGAGCGTCCGTTGTGGATTTGATACAAGCCTTTTTCAGTTAACCCATAAACGTTGTTGTATCTGGATTCTAAGTCTATCAGCTTTTCTTTACCCGATATTCTCGCTCCATACTGGCCTGTGGCTAGGTCGTATTCAAGTACTTGGTAATCTTCTTGCGTGAATAAGGCGTCGTGAGTAACTTCAATGTTGTGAGCATCCGTCTCTGCAAAAAGGCTTGCTTCATATGTATTCAAATTCAGAGACCAAATTTGCCCCGATGAATACAAAATATAAGCAATATTTGAATCGCTAATCTCTAAGTCACGTGCTGAACCAGCTGGCAGTTCGCTCACTTCATTTAGCTTTACAATGTGCTCGCCATCGTATTTCAAAACACCTTCGTGCGAAGAGAAATACATATAATCATTCTGATCTTGAGCTACACCGTTAAGGTGCTCAAAATTAAGCGCCTGACACATTCCGCTCTGTAATATCAAAGCAGCGGCTATTATCCTTGACTTCAACATAGCGAAGAATTCCTTCTTGCAAATAGGGGAATCATTCCCCTTTAAATAAGTTTATTCAACGGCGCTCGGGTTATGGTCTCTGACGCCACAACCAGCTAATACAACTGGTATTTTGGATTCTGATTCTAACTTTTGGTCCGCGACTTTTGTTTCACTAATACTAACACGCGATAAAAAATTGTTAAGTTTATTTATATTTTTCGACTTCCAGTTAATATCTTGATCTCTTGGTGCGAGGATAAATAGGTAAGTTGGTTTGCGTGGGTCGGAGGCGTTTTGTTTAGTTTGCCATGTATCCATTACTGCTTGGCCAGCGGCTTCGCCGTATAGGTGGGTGTATGCAGCGGCGATTAATTTTGCGCCGGAATCGCTCATTACCATAACAGCAGTGTTTTGATAATCGCTACCACAGTCAAACGACACATCCACATTGAGTGTGCTGCCATCTGGTAGTAACAAGTCGGTATTCATGTGCTGAACACGAGCTCTGTCTGGTAGTGGTTCAAGAGCTAGAGAGGGGGCTGACAGCAATCCAAGCGCGAGCATTGCTGTAGCAAGTTTTGTTTTAATCATAATTTATCCTTTAAAAGGCCATATAGAGCGCTCCCTCCGCAATGGTTTTAACCATGACTTCGTTAAAGTTATGCTCAAATGTTTTTTCAATTAACATTGGCCTTAACTTTTTACGGATCAGAAGTTCGCGCTCTGCATCCAAGTTTTTCGAGTAAAGTAAATCATCTATTATCTGTTCAACAAGGGCGATTGCAGCTAACGCATCTTCAGCACTGTTTCTGCTTACGTCTTCACTCTTTGTTGGTTTTTCTTCCGTAGAGCTACTGTCAGATGTTTGGTCTACATCAATTCCAAACACCTCATCCAAGGAAATTTTGTAGTTAACACATGCATTAACTATTGGACCATAGGGTAACGTACCTTTCTTTCTGGCCATAGCAACGCCACTGTGTGACAACCCTAACTTTTCAGAAAGTGCTCGATTACTTTTCACGCTTAGTTGTTCTCGCAAGCGCTCAATCACAAGATCAATCTCTGACTCTGAGATACTATCGATAACCATAGTTTACAGTCAATACCTTTAAAAAATAAAAAACAAAATAACTTTCCAGTTGACAGTAAGAATATTTATCACTAGCTTAATAAACGAACACTGACAAATATAGTTACCAACATTAATTTACAACACAGGTAAATCTAACATGACTTACACAACAATGTCATATGAAGACATAAAGAAAGAACTATCAAACAAAGACATACAGATTGAAGATATCGCAAAAGCAAAGCGAGTCTCAAACTCACACGTCGCTAACGTTGCAAGAGGCGCGGTTCAATCTTTCGTCATCGCCGAAGCAATATGCTTAGCATTAAACAAGAAACGAACAGAAGTCTTCGGTAACAAATACCTTACGAAGCCAAAACGCGGTCCAAAAGATCGGACCCAAAGGCGTAATCAAATCATTGAAGCAATCCAAGCGGGCCAGCCTGTGCCTGACCCAAGCATGAACCCATAGAACCACCAAGTCTAGGTTAATTTAAGGAGATTTTTACCATGTCTGAGAATCAAGAATCCATGAACATTTTAGAGAGCGAAATACCGCCTGATTGCGAAATACTCCACCATTTTAGCCAATGCGTTAATGCTTGTATGCGCAGGTGTGGGTTTACCCGCAATGGCCTTGCCCAACGCATGAACGCGGCACTTAAGGTAGACATTGTAGAGGTAGACGAGGCTAAACTTAATAAGTGGTTTGCTCCAAGCCAACCAACATCAATGCCAATTCAATACCTACCAGCTTTATGTTGGGCCATTAAAAGTGTTGAACCTGCCAACATATTGCTTATGCCCCTTATGTACAGCGCATCAGACGAACGCGCTAAAAAACTGCAAGAAGCCTCAGAATGCGAAGTGCAAATACGCGAACTACATGACAAGCGCGAATCCATTCTCGAAGAAGTCAAAATCAATACCTAATTTCGGAGCTTAAACCATGCCTATCAAAGACCAAGATCTGCCTGAATTTCGGAGTTGTTATGAGTTCTGACTTAGTTTGTCCTGAATCTGCTGAAGAGATCGAATACCAAATAGGTCAGCTTGAATCTGTTTTGTATGTCGAGTTACCAGCGACTATTGATGAATGCATGGACCAGGTGGCTTTTTTAGCAAATAGGCAATTTACAGACGCCGCTAAAATGGGCGTGCTATTGCTTTGGCTGAAGACACAAACAGAACATGGACGTTTTAATTCTCTATTACATGAGAAAAGCATTCATAGGCGAACGGCTAGCAGGGCCATGGCTATAGCAAAAATGCTTAAAGCTTTACCCAAAAGCAAAGTGGACAAATTGTCCATTTTGAATTTGAACACTCATCAACTTAACGAACTTACTAAAGTACCAATCGAAACGCTTAAAGAGCTAGACGACGAAGACTATGAAGTGTTGGCCGAGACATCAGGCAATGCCATAAAGCAGCAAGTGGCCGATTTGATAAAAGAGCGTGACGAATTGCAGGTAACAGCGGCGCGGGCCATTAATGACTTGGAACATGAAAAGCTGCGTAAGGTGCCGCAAGTCCGTTTTGACATGCATGTGTTTATTAGTGAGATACGCAAAGACGCCATTTGTAATACCGAGCTACTAAACGAGGCGCTTGTTAGTACCATCACCCAAATTGGTCAGTTGTGTGATAACCGCCAATTGGATTTGGACTCGCGTGTGAGTGCTGCGCAAGTACTGCATCACACCTGGGCGGCTATCTACAGCCAAATTGGTACAGCCCTTGAGCGTTTAAGTGGCGAGTTTGCTGGACATATTGAAGGCATTGAACACCTACCGAAATTTACCAAAGCTGAGTGGCAATACGTTGAAACCGAACGTAACCGGCTGCTCGAACAATTTTTAGTAGAAAAGCAAAGCAAGGAGATCAAGTAATGCATCCTGCTGTAATTAGATTTAACAACTTACCTGCGGTTGTGAGCCAGTCGGCATGGTCTGAGGCCAGCGACAAAGCGCGCAAAACGGCCCAAAACCGCACCGCATTGGTTAAATACTGGCTTGCAAGTGGCTTAAGTGTAGATAAAGCAAGGGCTGCACTTGTTGAATCACTCAATAATGGGCTAGTAACACCTGCCATACACCAAGCCGTAACGGAACTAGGCAAAGTACCAACACGTGCAACAGCCTTTAATTGGATAAGTGCCTACAAGCAACAAGGCGTTGAAGGGTTATTGCCACAACACAAAGGCCGAACGCCCACGCAACCTAAATGGGCAGCTAAAGCGTTAGAGCTTTACCACTGTATTAACTCGCCCAGTTTTGCACTGGTTGCTGAAGACTTAAAAAAACTCGGTTTTGATGCAACGGCAAGCCAAGTTAGGCGTTTTATAAATTCAATGCCCCATGAGCTTGGCCCGCAAAGCCCATACCGTATGGGTGCAAAGCTTTATCGTGAAAAACACAAAGACTTTATCATTCGCTCCACTAAGCATATTGCCCCTGGCTTTATTTATAACGGCGACGGCCACCAAGTAGATGTATATGTGGCACACCCAAAAACAGGTAAAGCATGGCGCTTTGAGTTAACGGCATTTCAAGATGTGGCGAGCCGCTGCATTGTTGGCTGGGAGATTAGCGCGTCTGAAAATGCCATCGCCACCATGACGGCGTTAACCCGCTCAATTAAAACCCATCAGCATATTCCTAGCATGTTGTATGTCGATAACGGCAGTGGCTATAGGTCAAAAATGATGTCTGATAAGTGCTGTGGTATTTATGCGCAGTTTGATATTGAGGTCATTTTTGCCATACCCGGAAATGCCCGCGCTAAGTGGATAGAGCGCTTTTTTAAACATATGGAAGAGCACGTGGGTAAACGCTTTGAAAGCTACTGCGGCCCAGACCACAACGAGCGCGAAAAGCTCAAGCTGCTTAACGATGTGAAAAAAGGCAAGCGTGAGCTGCCATCTCTAGACCAGTGGATAACGGAGTTTAAAGCGTTTTTAGAGCATTACCACAACAGCCCACACCCGGAGATAAAGGGTAAAACCCGCATGCAAGTTTGGGAAGAGGGGCTAATTCAAGAGCAGCCCGCCATTACGGATTTTGTGGTCCTACCCAGAGCCAAAGTGAAAGTAGCGCGCGGCCAAATCAAATTGCATAAGCGTGTTTATACCGCTGACTATCTCTTTCAATTTAACGGTAAAGAGTTGGTTGCTGGCTATGACTTGCACGACGACACCTATCTTGTGCTGTATGAGCAATCTGGCGAGTTCATCATGAACTGTCGCATTAAACACAAGGTTGAGGCATTGCCAACAAGTCGAATTGAAGAAGCCGACCTTAAGCGATTGCAAGGCCAAGAAAAGCGCATTCAAAACCAGCTATCTGAAAAGCGTGCAAGAGCCGACCAAAAACGTGTGATTAATGTGGAGGCGGTTGAAGAACTGGCCGCAGACGTTCAAGCCATTCCTGACATTGAACCTGAAGTATTAAACATGGACCTCTCAGACTTTGAGGTTGAACACGTTACCCCAGCTGCAAACGAATACCCATTAGATTTAGGAGACATTCATGAATAAGTTCACCAGCCATTACAGCGACGAGCAACAAATTCAAGTAAAGCTCATTAACGAAGAGATTGAGTTTTATGCCCTAGGGCCAGAGGACTATTGCCTAGGTTACGACTTAAACCAAGTAAATTCAGTACTGAATGGCGAGTCACCAACAAACCCTAAAAAGCTACTAGATGTAATGTGGGCTCACTTTTTTGGTGACTTTGACCCCAAAGAGTTTGGCAGCGAGGGCGGCTTTGCGGATTGCTACAACGCCAATGATAAGTTGCTAGTAGCGCGTATTAAAAAGCGTATGACGGATGAAGACATTGCAAACCAAGGGGTAAACAGCACTTTCATTGCCAAAAAGATTAATAAGTCACCTTCGACGGTTAGTCAGTTGCTCTCTGGTAAGTATGCGGCGAGCCCAACTAAGTACTTGCATGACATATACGCCATTGTTGCACCCGCAGGTACTGATGCCGCAGACGATAACATTACGGATGACAGACCGATTATTACCATCCGATACGGCGAGGTGCCTTTTGTGCCAACCAGTGTCGCTAAGGTGATAACCATGGCGTGTGAGCATGCCAAAGCAAGGCGCCGCTTTTCGGTTGTTGCAGGCCAAGCTGGCATTGGTAAAAGCAAAGGGCTAGAGCGCTACTGCGAAGAAAACCCACTTGCAATACTGATAGTTGGCAGTGAGCAAACGACCAGTAAACAAGTGATTGAATCGCTATGCACCTCGTTAGGTTTACCCCGAAAACCGAGTGTTGCCAAAAACATCGAGAATATTGTTAGAACCATCGAAAACACAGAGCGCATCATTCTGTTAGATGAGGCGGACAAGTGTAAGCCAAGTGCGTTAGACCCACTTAGAACCATATCAGATGCGGCCAAAGTTGGTGTGTGTTTGATTGGCAATATTCAGCTGGTCGATAAGCTTCAAACCAACGAACGCTATGAGTTGATCTCTTCTCGTGTGTGTTTTTGGCCAAAGCCGATTGGTGAGGTGCCAATTGAGGATATCAGAAACCTATTCAATGAACTTACCCAAGGTACTGTGCCGCTTGAGTCCGATGACGAGCAATGGTGGCAGTGGTTACATAAAAGGGTAGAGGGAAATTCAAGGCTCCTAGTCGAAAACCTGCTCCCTCATATCCTGAGTCACAGCCGGAAAAACCCAAACAAAAAGTTAGACAAGCTCTTGGTGAACTCGATCTTCGCCAATGTACTGAATCAACAAGCTGTATAAAGCAACGAGCCTAGCGGCAACTGGGCTCATCAATTAAGGAAAACACCATGTTAAGAGTAAAGATATATCACAATACCTTTGGCGGTCATTTTGTCCTAAATGACACGCTAACCGACCAACACATGCTGAATGTTTTAGCCATGCAAGACCCAAGCGGGTCCATATTAGATGGCGCAAACGGCAATGTACCAGCGGCGTTTTGTATTTTCCTAGGGCAGAGGTTATACGAGTGCAAGCAAATAGCCAAGGTTAATTTAGAGGTAAGTTTTACCAAGGAATTTACCAACCGTTTTGGGCACATAGCAACTTTATGTGTTGATGACACTAAGCCTTGGGATTTTGAACTTGAAGAGTTTGCCGTCTTCCCAGAGCAAAAAGTAGAACGCGTGGAGAATGCAGCATGAACCCGATGATTAAAGCGATAAAAGCAGCACAGCGCGCTGCCAACATTGACCAAGTGGTGCATGTTAAAAACGTGAAATACATCAGCAATGGCATGACCAACAGCTGCACAGGCCTGACACCAAACCAGCAACGAGCACTACTTAAGCGCTACCAGCAAATGGCCCCCAAGCAAGAAATGCCAAAGCAATTAAAGCTGATTTATAGCCTTTGGGGTCAGCTGGCCCGTGCGGGAAAAGTCGATAAAGATTCGAAACAAGCCTGTGATGCGTTTTGTGAGAAGTATTGTAATGGACTGCGTTTGTACAAAGCTGAGGGCCACTGGTCAGCCATTATCGAAATACTGAAACAATGGCTAAATCGTGGAGGGCCAAATCATGCCTAGAGGTGAATCAATCGTAATTAATCCTGATAGGCCACTTTATGAAGAGGCCAAGTACGATAACTTGCCACTGGAAATCAGGCGTATTGGCAAGCTTAGGACCAAATGGGATGAAACTCGGGAAATGAAAGCGGCATCAAATGAACATAGTTTGGAAGCATTACTAGAGGAACTTGATGATGGCTGAGCATGAAATTGATTTGAGCTTATTGCCGCATGGTGTGCGCAAGTTTGTTGAAGTGCTTGGAGTTGATAAGGCCGTTGCTTTGTTAAAGCAGCATCAACTTAGGATGATGTATATCCCACAAAACCCGAGACCTGAACATGAATTTTGCCAGATCTTTGGTACTGAGCTAGCTATACACCTAAGTGAGAATCACGGTGCTAAAAGCTATCAGATCCCCAAGGTAGATAAAGTGCTCCTGCAGTTTAGAAACCAAGAGATCATTAAAGCACATGAGCAAGGAGTAGCGGTTCAGGAGCTTGCTGAACAATATGGATTAACCAGGCAATGTATTTGGTTAATTCTCAGTGGCACAACATTCAGTACGGGCGACCCAATTGCATTAGAGGCGCAGCTTGACCTACTAGGTGATAAACACAGGCAAATAGATTTACCCCTGTAGGAGTAACAATGCACGAACACAATTTTGTGTTACTCACCGCGCAGCAGCTATCTGGCAAATGCATACCTTCCAAAGTGCAATTTCAGATAGCGCTGCAGATAACTGAAAATTACATAGCAGGTAGAAAGGAGCTCAAGCTACCGCTAAATAACCTCGAAGCTGATTTGGCTGAGGCGAAGAACGAAATAGGAAATTGATATGTTTATTCAAATGAAAGATGAAGACGGAAAACTTGAAATCAACGATACATTGGTGCATGGCAAGGAGATTGAGATCCGAGGCAATGAACTCATTGTTGATGGCAAACAGCTAAAGATAGATACCGACCAAAAAATCTCTATCTATGTATATGCCAACGTGGAAAATTTAGGGGTTTTGAACGGCTCTGTAGAAGTTCACAATGCCACCACGGTTATATGCCGCTCCGGCGATGTGATATGTGGTGATGTAGACGGACCCGTAACAAACACCTTTGGCAACATAGAATGTGGTGAGGTCAGAGGCAGCGTGTCGACCATTGTGGGTGATGTTAGTCACGGAAAAGTTGTTCAAGGCTTAATCTGAGGTGATGTATGAATATTTGTAAGAAAACGCTTTTCAATTCAGCCATCGAAAAATGGGGAGTTAAAACCCAAGCGAGTATGGCTATGGGGGAATGTGGTGAGCTAACCGCTGAGTTAAACAAATTGTTCATTCAAGAACGAATGGGACACCGAGACAATGTGATTGAAGAAATTGCCGATGTAGCGATTATGTGTGAACAAATTATACATATGCTTGGAGCCGAAGAGGAGCTCGAAAAAGTGAAGCTCAAAAAACTAGAAAGACTCAGTGGTATTATTAATGGCAACATTTATCACCCACATAACGAGGTACATCATGGCGAAAGTTAGTAGGCTAAACCTTGGTGAATGGACAACTGAGCTGCCAAACAAAGATGGTATGTATTGGCACTGGTGGGGAGATGATAGCGCTCCTTTTGCATTCCATGTTGGAAAGGCAAGCAATGGACGCTGTTTTATCCAAATGGGGCTAGCTGGCTTTACACAGCCTAAGTATTGTGACGAATACGGCGGTTTGTGGGCTCCTTGTGTACCACCAAAGACCTTTAACATTGAAGGTATGATTTGCGAACTAACAGAATTTACAAACCAACAGCATGTTTAAACCCTCTTTAAACATCGTTTAAACGGTCATTATTGCAGTAGACCGTTTTTTGCTTTAGCCTAATGTATCGGCTTCACTTCAAAGCACCGTAAAACACTTTACACCTAATTTCCCACCTCTAATTTGCCAGACTAGCCATGTGATCAACCACATGTGGAAATGGCATGGAAAAACTAAAACAACAACTCATTGGCCATGAAGGATACGAGCATAAAGTCTATGTTTGTCCTGGTGGCTACCAATCAATAGGCGTTGGCAGAAACCTTGAGCAAAGAGGGCTGACTGACGACGAAATCAATTATCTACTAAACAACGATATTGCTTATTTTACTGCTCAGGTTGAAAAGCATATCGACACCTCAAAATGTAATCCTGCTCGCAAAGCCGTACTTATCAACATGGCCTTTAACCTTGGTATTCATGGCTTGTTAGCTTTTAAAAAGACCATAGCAGCCGTTGAGCGCGGTGATTGGGATAAAGCTGTCATTGAAATGTTTGATAGCCGCTGGGCTGTGCAAGTTGGTGAGCGTGCAGACCAACTGGCAGAGCAAATGAAAACAGGGGAATGGTATGACGCCTGAACAAGAGAATCAGCTGTTTCAGTCTATTGGTCATATCCAAGCGACCCAAGCAGCGATTTTAAAGGAAGTGACTGATATCAAAACCGACCTGACAAAGCGCGTTGATAGCATTGAGGTGCGTGTCGAAAAAGTTGAAGAAAAGGTCACACATAACCGAATTAAAATCACCACTTTGGGTGGTGGCGCGGGTTTAATTGTGGCTATGGCAGCTGAAGTGTTAAAACTGGGTGGGGGCTCTTAATGGCGCACCCTGAAGATAAAAAGAATGCGGTTAGACACAGTTATGTGAATGAGCTTTTGGCCCTGTCTGTAGCTGCAATTAAACATACTGTCGCAGACAGCACAGCGAGGCGCTGGAAAAGCGAAGCCAAAGCAACAGGTGATGATTGGGATTTAGCCCGAGCAGCCGCACGCAAAGCAACTGGCCCCGCAGGTGAATTTACCCAAGACTTTATTGAAGAGTTCACCATTCAAACCAATGCGACCTTTGAGCTCATTAAACAAGATGAAGGGTTATCTATTGATGGCCGTATCAAAGCGTTAAATCAACTTAGCGATACATACACAAAAATCATGAAGCTCAGCGGCGGTAATAAATCCATTGAAAAGCGTGCTGTTGCAGCGGATGTCATGAAAAAACTTGCGAGCTTTGTATCCAAATATCACCCCGATTATGCGCCGCAATTGGTTGAGATTCTAACCGCCTTTGGCCCTCAACTAAGTAGTATGTTGGACGACTAATGGCCGATATCAGTAACAAAGAGTTCTTAGAAGAATTAGAGCAAATCACGTCAGCGCTGAGAATTGATATCGAAGCCAAACAACGCGATATTGACCCAAGCCCTGAAGCAATTTTAGAGCGAAGACAACGCGTATTAGGCGGCGACTTCGAGTTCTTTGTATATACGTACTTCCCGCATCATATGTGGTTGGATGAAGGCCAAAAGCCAAGTGAATTCCAACAATACTTCATGGATTGGTTTCCAAAGGCCATAGACCTCGATAACTATTGGAAACATTGGTTTGTTGCCCCCCGTGGTGAAGGTAAATCCACTTTAGCTGTAAAAATAGCTCCGGTATATATAGCGGTGTTAGCTCTACTACAGGATGAAGCCATATGTGAGGAACTGGGCCTGACCAAGCCCAATATTTACATCGACTTTGTTATTCTGTTTGGCGCTGAGGCAAAGATGCCCGCCAAAACATTAGAAGTGGTTAAAACCGAATTGTTGAGTAATGGCAATCTTATGTTGGACTTTCCTGAAGTCTGCGCCAAGTCGCCGCTATGGAAGATTGGCGAATTTGCAACGCCTCAAGGTGTACGTTTTGAAAGTCGTGGGTCGGAACAATCAGTTCGAGGCGCATTCCACGGCGCAAGCCGTCCGAAGTTACTTTTATCTGATGACATCATCACCGATAAAGAAGCCAAATCCGCTACGGAAAGAGATAACCGCTGGGCATTTTTAGAAGCTGCCGTGCAATACCTTGGCCCACCCGGCAAAGGGGTTAAGTTCCTTGGTGTGAACACCGTGCTTAACAATGATGACCCAATATCAAGGGCAGAGCATGCCGCTGGCCATATCGTACACCGCTTTAAAGCCATATCGCAGCTACCTGAAAACATGGAGCTTTGGGAGCAATGCCGTGAGCTCATGCTTTATAAAGACAAAGAGTTTGAGAAGCAAGCCGCAGGTAAAGGGCGAGCAGTAGCCCTTGAGGAAAAGCCCAGCTTTAAGTTTTGGATTAAAAACAAAAAGCGCATGTCTAAAGGCGCAAAAACCAGTTGGCCAAGTGTGCGTTCTCTCTATGATTTAATGGCAATGCGAGCTTCGAACAAGCGTGAATTTAACCGCGAGATGCAAGGCATTGCCAAGTCAGATGAAGAGACGATCTTTTATCGATTTGAGACTTGGGTCAATCGTTTAAACCTGTGGACGCCATACGGTGCATGTGACCCAAGCATGGGCAAAACAGCCAGTGCCGACCCAAGTGCTTTGCTTGTTGGTTTTTGGGCCAAAGAGTTAGGGCAATTACACCTAGAATATGAAAGCCGAAAAGTACGTGGCCCCAGCCGCCTTTTGAAAGATTTAATAAAGCTACAGCTAGAATACAACTGTTTAGTGTGGGGCTTTGAAAACAATAATGCCTTTGATTTTATGCGCCAAACCTACATCAAAGATGCATTAGACCAAGGTGTTGCATTACCGCTTAGAGGTATTACGGCAACCGTGCCACAAGAAGAACGCATCGAGGGGTTAGAGCCCTTTGTGATCAACGAACCAGCCCAAATTCTATTTCATACCCGTCGAAGTCGATTACTTATGGATGAGCTAGAAAACTGGCCTGAAAAACAAAGCCTCCACCATTACGATTTAAGCTGTGCTCTCACCATTTTATGGATGATATCCAGCACAGGCGCGGGTGGTATTCCAAAGGTGAGAAGCCTAAAAGTAACCAAACCAATAGGGGGCTACCATGTCTAAACCCCACCTTTCATACAAAGGCTATCGCGCATTACAAAAAGCCTTCAGCATGAGTAAAACAGACCCCGCTTTATGGGCGATGATGCGCGAATTGCCAAACCCCGACCCGATATTACGCAAAGCTGGAAAAAGCTCGCTTATCTATGACGAAATAGCCCGTGATGCCCATGTAATTGGTGAATTACGTAGCTTGCGCTCTGGCATGTTCGCATTTAATGCGGAATTGGTGCCCGGCGGCAATGACGAAGCAAGCATGAAAAGCTTTGAGATAGCCAAAGCGCTTATGGCCTCAAGCCCTGCCAAAAATACACAGTGGATGGACATTGATTGGCATAATTACAGCGCGATATTACACGGGTTTGCCGTCACGCATTTAGGCAAATTTGAGAAAAGCGATAACGCTTGGATACCTAGCACCATAGAGCAATGGCCAGCAGGGCGCTTTGCTTTTAATTCAGATCACGAACTCCTTGTAAAAACCCGCCAAAACCCCGAAGGCGAGCCCATAAATGAAGACCGTTGGACGTGTGTTCGCCACATGCCAGAGGCTAAAAATCCATACGGCATTGCACTACTCAGTAGCTGCTTTTGGCCTTGGATGTTCAAGCATGGTGGCTTTAAGTTTTTTGTACAGTTATGCGAGCGTTTTGGTGTGCCATTTCCTGTCGGGAAGTACCGCCCAGGAATGCAAGACAAAGACATTGAAGAGTTAGTTGAAGGCTTAGCAAGGCTACTAACTGACGGGATTGCCGTGATACCTGACGACTCAAGTTTAGACATTCTAGAAAGTAAAATGTCTGGTGAGCCAGTCCAGTTGCAGCTTATCAATTTATGTAACTCAGAAATGAGTAAAGCGCTGACTTCCCAAACGCTCGCCACAGAGCAAAAAGCCGGTGCACGTGCAGCGAGTGAGACTCACGCTAAACGTGCGGGTGAGAACCAACGAGCCGATAGGGCGCTTGTATCTGGTTATCGAAACCAGCTATTAGAAACCATCCATAGAGTGAATTTCGACGGTGGCGAACCACCTAAATATGTTTGGCGAGATAAGAAAGAGATCAACCTCGAAACAGTAAACGTTATTCGTGAATCAGCCCGTATGGTGCCTGTTTCAAAGGATTATGTGTACAAAATGCTGGGCATACCAGAGCCCCAAAAAGGCGAAGAACTGTTAGAAATCAAAGACGATGGTCAAGGCATCGCGACCCCATCAAAACAGGAGTTTTCGAGTGTTCAACAAGGCACTGACATCGCTGTTTTTGACGAGTTTGATCAGGCCACTGATACCGAAATTAAGAAGATTTATGAGTTTTCCAAACACGCAAACAACCTAGACGAACTAAAACAAAACATCCTCGATGAGTTCCCTAATATCTCTAATTCAGCACTAGCTGAAGTCGCTGTGAAGGCATTCGAATTAGAGGTTTTAGAGGGAATGGACGAGGCAATTCAACAGGAGATTTAACCCTATGAATGCGATACCTGAAGGCTTTTTGAAAGATGGTAAAGGCAACTTAGTAGCACTTACGAACGTGAAGCAAACAGACCTGATAAAGGACGAATATGTAAAAAAAGCGATAGAACTTGCAGAGAAACAGCAACAACAACTCGCTGAATTTAAGCAGCAACAAATGGATGAAGCTGACGACTTTTTAGACCTGTTGGCACAAGAACATGGCGTGAATTTGGGTGGCAAAAAAGGCAATTTAACACTACGTTCTTTCGACCATTCGTTGTCTGTGAAAATACAAATTCAAGAGCGTATCGAGCTTGGCCCAGAGCTAAAAATTGCCAAAGAATTGATTGATGAATGTATCAGTGATTGGACTGAAGGCGGCAATCAAAACATCAAAGCCATCGTCAATAAAGTGTTTTCAACTGACAAGCAAGGCACTATAAACCCACAGCGTATTTTGAGTCTTCGTAAGCTTGAAATTGATGATGAAACAGGCAAATGGCAAAAGGCTATGGACATCATTGCTGAGTCTGTAAACACAATTGATAGCTGTCGATTTATCCGGTTTTACAAGCGAGATGAGCAGGGCGCGGATCAAGCAATTTCCCTTGATATAGCTAAGCTCTAATATGTCCGATATCCCTACCAAGTATGGCCAACTCGTAAAATTCGACGAGGCCATTTCAAATCTAAAGTCAAAAGTTCAAATACCCACGGAGTCGTACAAAGATTTACTTGGTCACATACATGCAAGAGCTTTTACCGTTGCCGGTGCTACCAAAACTGAATTGTTAGACGACCTAAATACAGCCGTACTTGCTGCAATTGAAAATGGCGAGACGATCACAGATTTTAGAGCGCGCTTTGATAAAACCGTTGCTAAACATGGTTGGTCATACAATGGAAAACGCGGTTGGCGAACTCAAGTAATTTATCAAAACAACAAAAATACCGCGCGCGCAGCTGGCCGATGGCAGCAGCAAGAACGGATCAAACATCGTAGGCCTTATCTTTTGTATTTAACTGCAGGTGACTCGCGAGTAAGACCGCAGCATAACGCGTGGAACTACATACTTTTACCAATTGAACATAATTTTTGGCACACACATTATCCGCCGAACGGTTGGAACTGTAGATGTAAAGTCGTAAGTATGAGTGAGGCTGACATCAAACGCATGGGAATAACTGTTACACCTGATTCGGCTTTAACCTCATACCAAAAACCATTTACCGAAGTTGATCCAAAAACAGGTGAAGAGCTTGAACGATTGCCGGGTATAGATTTAGGTTGGGAT
>NZ_JAKRFY010000014.1:0-152088 GCF_022347805.1 Pseudoalteromonas sp. Of7M-16
ATTAATAGCCGGCCCAGAAAAAGTTTAGATTATCAGACGCCGAAAGAAGCCTTTTCACTTGAAAATATGAGTGGTGCACTTGGAACTTGAATTCGGGATGTATGTACTTGACAGTCACTCTTCACCACTTTCATTTACAAGTTTTTAAAACTCTTCCATGAGCGGGGCTACTACTCGCTTTTGATATTGACCAAGCGTTTCATCATGCTCAGCTATTACAAATACTTCCTTCGCTTGCCCTAAAGAACAATTCTCCTCGAGCCTTAAATACTTAATGATTTCAATAGGGCCAAACTGATTTTCGTCGATTAGCTTTTTAGCAATACCGACCAATCTGCCAACATATTCTTCAGGGGTCACATTAGCCATACTACAACCTTATAAATATTACGCTCGCCTTATCGGCGAAAAAACAGCACAATAAATTTGTGCCTGTCCCACCAAATGCCACCAAATACATGCAACATATCCTCAAAACATGTCTTTTTACTTGCCATAGCGGGTTAGAAAAAAACGCGTCAATGCTACGAATTAGGCTAACTTGATTTGTTAGTAGTACCTTTCACATCTTTAACCTTTATCAGTGCCACGATGAAAATCAATGCAACAATATCAATTTGAATCCACTGTGTATTCAATGATTCCGTATACTTATAAAAAGAAAACCCAGGTGAAAACTCAAAACCAAAAGCCAACTCTGGGCTCGTTGCATGCTTTATTGACAGGCCGATAAAACCTAACCCTGAATATTTGGCGGTTACTGAGCCTATAGAAAACCCTATAGCCTGTAGAGATTGATTGAGAATCGATAGCCAATACCATTGTGCTTTTTCTTTAACAGCTGTGTATCCAGCTACTGCATTCAGGATAATTAGGGGGATCCCAGCTATAAGCAATAGTACTGACATTCCATTCGTAAAAGTCGATAACGCAATAACGAAAAAAATTGCAATCGCAGCTACCAATTGAAAATACCCAACAATTTGTATCTTTCGTTCAGCTAATGAAAAAGAACCTTCTTCAAGACTCTCATTCAACTGATGAATTTCTTCTTCACGACGTTCCATTTCTTCCAAAAATGCACTGTAATTACTCGAACTTGGGTGAATGTTTTCTTTTACATCTAATAATTCAGAAATGGAATATTTTGAATAATCTATTTTTTTCATGTGTCTCTTGTACTGCTAGCGCCCCAATAAACTAACCGGAGAGTACCACAGCACTGTGGTAACCTCGTGCCGACCCGGCGACGCTTAATAAGTCAGCTTCATTGTATTGTACAGCATTTATCCTTCGATGCGGATAATCTTACCTGAACATGAGATGGTGAGCCCTTTTTGTGCTTATGCCCCAATCAACTATTTCCTAGCGGTTCTCTCCTGAATCAGTCAGGAATAGCATGACATCTATTCGCTTTAAGCTGTCCCAAATTGCTATAGTAAGTTTGTGACTGTCCCACCATGTTCTTCTACTTCCCACCATGTTCTTCCATCATGTTTTAAGCAATTTGTTATGTTTCACATTTTTGCAGCTCTAGCTCATCTATTAACTGCTGCCTGTATTCTAAAATAACCTCTTTCGGAATGTGGAAAATTTCACAATGGTTTTTATCAGGCTCTTGCATTGGATAAGCTCCCTGTCCAACCATGTGCCCACACCCACCACCTATGTCTTTTCCTAACCCTTTCAAAGTACATTCTGATACAGCCTTCCAGTAAGTATTATTGTATGCTGATTCTTTACACTCTTTGTATGAACGATTAAGCTCTCTGGATTCTTTTACTATGTCTGTTCTCTTTTTCTTGTACTCATCGTTATCTAAGCAACTGCCCACGGCAAAACTTGAAAAGCAGACCAAGAGAAAGAATGTAGAATATTTCATATAATTACCCTTGAAGCATAAGCCGTATTAAACGGTTAAGCATTAGTTGGCTAAAATGTGATGCGAAGCGAAACTGAGCCAAGCTTTAACAGTCTCGCGCTAAATTGGTTTGTTATAAGTATTTACTCAAATAGTACAAAAACTCTTTTATTTAAATGAGACTGATAAGCATATTTTAATTCTAATAAGTGCCCAGCTAAATCCATATCATTAACATTAGTATTTACCCATGATTTCTCATTCGACCAGTAAACAGCAGCACTCTTCAATTGTTCATCATCAATACAGCTCAACTCATTAGAAAAACTCGTTGGTAATATCCAAAGGTTGTTGCTTAGAATAGTGGCTGAACATTTAAAGCAACCAAGTAAATCACTGATTTGTGCTTTGCTAAAACGTCCACCACCAAGAATTGAATTTTCAGGAATTCCCTCAAAACTATTTAGAACGCAACCTTCATTTTCTGCGAAAAATGTAACGTCCACACTAGCTCCTTAAGGTATTTATAACGCTCGCATAAGTAGCATAAAATACTTGATTATAATTAATAAAGAATGAGCACAAACCAAACTTTTTACGTCAATCCTTGATACGTTTGTGAACTGTACTCAAAACCTAATACTATCGCTTTTTTATTTTTGTATTTTATAACCCGTTGGCTCTTTTTCTTTGGCGCTTCGATTGTCATTGTATTCAACACCATGATATTCACCACTATGGCCTGTTATTACTATTTTACCAGAATCTAACCACAGCATTACTCTTTTAGCTTCTTCAATTATCTGTGGGTAAAAATCATCAACCTTCCCATTGAAGTCATCTGAGCAAGTTAAACCAAGTCCATAACCTAAACCGAGGTTATCCATAAAACCGAAACCTTCACAATATAGGTCATAACATTGCTCGACATATTTATGAACATCGTTTGGTTTCTCAATAATTTTACAAAGAGCATTACGAATACTCCAATCATAATATTTACCCATAGAAAAGTACTTTGATAGCACTTTTTGAGCTTCATATAGACCTGATGCCGTTTTGTAATTTATTGAAATTATTTCGAGATAATCATCAGAACTTAGAGTCTGTTCGAGTGCAGTTTCCGAGTACACCCAACTCTCGAATGTGGACAACTCGATTTCTTTGGATACCAATTTATAGAAAGTTAATTCGACGGGGTGCAAACAAGTCTCTCCATACTGCTAACGCCTCACTTAACCGGCGTAAATAGCACACTAAACTAAGAGACAAAGGAGCGCAAGCTTGCAGTGTTGCAACCATTGTTTAATTAACTTGTTATATGACTTATTCACCAGTGTAGTTTTTGAATATAGTTTCGAGAGAAATTGAGTTTGGATATTTTTGATCAAAACTACGATAGTACAGTTTTATATATTCTTCAGTTGAGCAAAATGGTTGTGATATTTGAGCTGGCGTATTGTGAATAGCATCCATTAAATCTGCAACTAGCTGTGAATCTAAAAAGTTCGACCGCTTAAATAGACTAAACAGTGAAGAGTTTTTCGAACTTGTAGCTTGATAGCCTAAAAAACGGAGGTGAATTGTCACTTGAGCAATAACCTCTAAATGAGCTAGGGCTTCTTTACTTAAACCTGAATCCAATATTTAACCTCAATTGCCATATAACACTTGCAGCATGGACAAATTTTATTGGATTGGTTTTTGCCAGCTAAGCGGGTTAGCAAAAAGCGACACAGCAAAATTTGTCCGATGACTGCACTTGTTAGGCTATGATTACCAATAATATATATGCGGCTTAGAATTCCCCAACGGAAAAGCTATTCCATCGGGATCTTGGCCTTTTAAATTGGCGTGACATAACCTTTGATTTTCTCTCCTACGAGGTTTCGTCATATATAATTTTATCCACCACTTTGGAGTTTGACACAACCAATATGACGATTCAGGCCCCGTATATTTTCTTTTTATTTGACCGTTTGAATTACGATCTAATGTCTTATTTTTAATAGACACAATACATCCTCTAGCTTTAAGTTAGCTAAAAGATGTCTTTTTCAAAGTATCCGAAAGTTTTATACATTTTCACAATTCTCTACTAAGAGTCTCATTCCGCACTAAGGTATGAGACTCTTAGTAAAAATATCACAAGTTGTGGATCACTCTAACACAGTCTGTTCAAGCTTGTACCCAAATATTCTCAGTCCAACCTTGTCCATCTCGACCTCAAAACACCCGAACATACTCAAATACTCTAATGTTGGCGTTAGGTCCTGCATTTTGTATTGAGTTGGTGCATTTTCACATGGCTTAAACTCAACCCTATGAGGTAGCAACAGCCATTCAATTCGCCTGAATTCAAAAGGACCATTCAAAAGCACCGCAATCACCAATAGAATTGTCACCAAGTTGTTCTATACTATGAACAAAACCACTACGGCATTGCTGTTCACATACAAGCTTCCACATACAATGCACTATTTCTAAGCTCTAGTCATTAACAACCCCAAACAATTTTCTCCATTTCGAATTGGATATACACTTGTACGAAAATTTATCTATCTTTTTATCTAACAAGGTATTTCCCCATAGCCCTAACACCTAGCTTAACCCGAGCAAAATAGCAGACTGAAACTAGCGACGATAGAACACTAGCCTGCAATTTTACGCCCTTTTACTTGATACGCTTGCTATGTGGCTTCGCTACGGATTGAACTATATCTATCAACATGACGATGATTCATTAATTTCGCCGCATTAATTAAATGAGTCCAAAACTGTTTAGATTGAAGGCCATTATCAACGATTACACCATCTAGTTCTTCCATGGCTAATAATAACTCGTTGTGACTAATGTAAGTTAAAAAATCTTTCTCACAATAACCGTTACCTGACTCGATGACATCTTCTGGTAATAGAGCATAAGCAGCCATTATCTCTGCTTTAGTTAATCTCCACTTTTCGTATTTGTCCATGATATCTCCAAAGACACATATCGGCTCGCCTAAACAGCGAAAAATGCTTGGCTAAAATGAGCAACGAAGGAGTCCAAGCCAAACGTTTTGCATCAACCGCTTGAGGCGTTTGTTATATTTACACGACGCCTACAAAGGATAAAACCAGAAACAAAACAATGGTGAACAATATGGAAAATAGCGGCACTTTATATTGCCTGTATGTCCTTGCATCGCCTGCTGTAGTCAGCATATACAGCAGCTTTGACGTATTACTTACCTTCTTATTATCTATATTGTTACCAGAAACTACCTTGTGTACTTTCCAGGATACAAAACTGCCGCCATAACCCTTTACATCTGACGTTAGCTCAGTTCTGTGTTTCTCGATATTTTCTTCGTTTAGCTTGATAAGTTTGGTAATGCGAAGTTG
The DNA here is from genome assembly GCF_022347805.1 of Pseudoalteromonas sp. Of7M-16. Taxonomy (NCBI): domain Bacteria; kingdom Pseudomonadati; phylum Pseudomonadota; class Gammaproteobacteria; order Alteromonadales; family Pseudoalteromonadaceae; genus Pseudoalteromonas; species Pseudoalteromonas sp. Of7M-16. The sequence goes on from NZ_JAKRFY010000014.1 coordinate 5,249, forward strand.
ATATCTGCCATTGCCTAATTCTTTTACAGTCTTTTCGGCGAAATCAGTTCTTTCATGAACTTTTTTGAACGCACCACGAAGTGCGATTAACGTAGAAAACTCAAAAATAAAAACCACAGATTGCATTGTGTTCTCTTGAAGTATCACTGATTCTTTTTCCCTTGCACCCTACCTGATTTAAATACAACACCGCTGCGGGGGCCAAAACCAGAATAAAGCGGCGTTTTGAGATTCGGTGCCTTTACTTGTTAAGTTCTGGTACTTTATAGACATAATTACCAACACCAATTCTCATGCAATCATTGAAGTCTTCTGGCTCGGATCCAGTATATATTGATTGCAGAATTAGGGTTTTATCTGGAACATCTTTGAAGCTTAATTCGAAACCATGGCCATTCCACGCCTCACCGATTTGCCTTACCTCAACGACTTCAAAACCTATGAATTGCTCTAACATTGGAAGCCTACAAACGCAACGTCCTTCATTGGAACTTTCTTCTTGAAACTGTTCGAGACTGCGTTTAAAACCCATAACCTCTGAGCCAACAAGACCATGCACTGAGTACCAAACACCATCAAATAGAAGATGAACAACATTTATTTCATCCGCGACAACATTAGCTAAAGCCGAATCAAGCCTTAACCCTTTAATGGATCCCAGATCTGATGATCCTTCTTTAATTATTTTCTTGTAATCGTATTCCATACTCGATTGTACCTAATACCCCAAACACGGGAATTTTGATAATTAAAACTGAAGGTTACACCTAAACCTCTGACTTTTAAACAACAAAAAGCACGCAAAAACATGTCCCGTGATTTGGTTTGTTATGTACGACGCTTAAACATCCAAAGAGCAAACATAGCTACACCCATGAAAAGAATGGCGACTGATGAAGTCCTTGAATCACTGCGGGCCTCGGACGATGTTAAATACGATTTGCCGGAAATATTCGCACCAACTACCTTACCATTACGACTAATATAAAGCTTAGCTAACCTACCGATAAATGATTGAGCAACCTTTTCATTGCGGCAGCCTGTAGAGTCTTTAAATGATTTGGGTAAGGAGAACACGTCTTCAGAATTAGTTAGCTTCAAACGAGCAGAAGACTTTCTTGGACACTCCAAGACCAGAACGGTTCCTTCCGCGACTCGCTCAACTGTATAAGCAGTGTTTGTGTTCTTGGTCAGTCCATTTATACCAGAGAACATACACAAAAAGGAAAACAGCAAAACTATTACCTGAGCTGATTTAGTCATAATCACCTTAGTACATAACGTTTTATCTACGATACATGTCGCATAACAACAGTGTACTGTCCGCCGCAAAACAAAGGCTATTCAGATACACAATTTATTACGCTCGACAATAACAATAATTTACGCTGAGATCACCAAAAATAGCAGTGAATTTGTGACTGCCCACCATGCTCTTATAAATAGTTTGTTAGTTGTTTTTACAATGGTATTTAAATAACACGAAGAGTGTGTTTATAAAAACACACCCTTGAAAAAAAATTAACCAATGAGTGCTTTCAGCTAGCGACGCTATAACTGTAATGCAAAAAAGTGAAGAGCTAATTATAACGATTACTTGTAGCCAGTAAATATACCCACATCTACCAGCTAGAAACATAGACCACCCTAACATGAAAAGTTGTGCAATGATGAGAATTGGAGCTCCAGTCATTTACGAACACCCAACGCCGCAATATGAGGCGTTAAATTCGCGAAGAATGAGCGCCAGCCAAAGCTTTAGACATCCCACACATCATTACCGTGTTAAACATAAACATCAATTGCGCTTACTTTGAATCTGGTAGTCTTGGAGGTGGTGGCGGAGCAACCTCCGCTGGCTCGAAAGCAAGAAGTTCTTTCAGTTTATAGACGTTCCAATTTGCGCAAAAAATAACAGTGGACCTATCTTTTTTTGTAGTATTGTAAGACAGTATAATCTCAGTATCATTAATGTGCTTTTTAGCAATACTTAAATATGAACTGTAGTACTCGCCTACATAGTTGTGATCGTCACGTATATCTAAGTTAACTATAAACTCGCCTTTTATACGTGCTGTAACACTACTTAAAAACTCATCACCTTTTTGGATTGGTGAAAGTATTTCGTATTCTATCATTTCATGCTCAGATTTATTCTGGGCTTGATGATTAATGGCAAAAGGTGAAAAACCTTTTACATCACCACAAGCTAATATTTCAAAACTAGAAAAAATAAACAAGATTAAAAGTTTATACATGGCCTTCCTTAAGGTGTAACGCCTTGTTAAGTGTCTACTCAACAGAGCTTACAGCTTTATTTTTTAGATCAACAGTATAGATATGACCCAATTCATTGGTAACTTTCAACTTATTGCCCCAAAAATTTAGCTCGGTAGAAGTAATAAAAACATCTTGAACATCAGATTCTTGAGATTGCTCATAAGATGTTTTATATACTTGGATTCCCCATATGGGGTTCCCTGTTTTAGTGTCTAAGACTTGTATGTATCCACCATTTTGATTAGTTCCATTTTCATGAGACCAATGTGGAACAGTATAAACATAATTACCAGAAATGATTGATGATACTGGCTTCGGAGCCTTGCGTTTAGCGTGACTCGGTAGAGAAATAAGCACACTGATAATAAAGAACAGACAATATTTCGTAGACACTTAATACTCCGATATGGATTGGCAGCTAACGCTTTAATAATAGGCAGAAAATTGTTTGCTAAAATGTTGAGGAACGAAAATAGAAAACTGTTTTTGTCCTTATTAATTAGTTTGTTACAAAGCATTCACCCACCAACAGTATCAAATGATTTACAGCTTGGGTCGTAAGAATCTCTAATTGCTCGTTGAAACAAGCCTGAGAGTTGACGCAACGTTTTTTAAGCCCATTTCTTAATTTTTTGTACAGTGACTCAACTACCTGATGAGATGAGCAGTTGTAAGCCCAATCCAAATCAGTTGAAGCAATTGCAATTCGGCCGGAAGTAAGGATTCCGTCCTCTAGTACACTTCGTTATATTAGGATGAGGCCATCATCTAGTAGAACCTCATCGAAGTGTTGCCCATGTTTAATGTTCACTCCTCGATGCTCCATAGGTGATCGTCAAAGGCAGCATGATCACCTTCGTTCAAGAAATATTGAAATTCACTCCGCACCTCGATTCCTTAGTAGCCCTAAGCGACGTAAAATGGTTGGCTAAATTAGGAACAAAGTGACGTAAGCCAAGCTTTTTCCGTTCGTACTTTGGCGATTTGTTAGGTATTAGTTACAACCAGTAAAAAAACAATTATACCTGAAATAATAACTCCAATGACGCCTGCGCAACACCAGAGAATCTTAAAACCTATAGTTCTAATTCTTTGCCCTGATTCAGAAAAATGTTCAGCAGCTAACGTTAAAGGCCAAATATTACTTTGAACAGATAAATCTCTTTCTGGTGCTGACGGTAAAATATGCTTATAAAGGAGCGAAGAAAGAACAAGCATTATTATGCAAAATATAAACATCAATGAAACTATAATATAAAACATAATTGTATCCATTACACCAGCTATCCTAAACACCTAACGCCCAGCACAGCGGCTGGCAAAGTTGGTACGTACGTAACAGTTTGAGTGACAGGTTTGTACTTGTTAGCCGTTGCCATGCCGAATCTCCCCTTCCTCGAAAACACCTACAATACAATCAATATGCGGATCTTGAGCATTCTCATTTATTGCCCATTGCCAATCGACTATCTCGGTGTCTGTTGTAAATTTTAATCTAACACCATTCTCAAAACTCAGCTCTAAGCTTAAATCAGAATTTAAGAAAACCTCTGCTATCTTTTGCCGAAGCGTTGTAGTAAGAATTATTCCCTTAGCAATATCTTCCTTGTCGATTGCTTCTTTAGCTGGCTGATAACCAGAAATAACTCTATTTAAGCCCTCTTCATCTGGAGAAATAACATTTTGAGAGATAAGCCAAAAACTATCGAAATATAGATCGAATGTATCACCAATACTTATACGAGAATAGAAATTCCCTAATAGCTTCTCTTCTAGTATCTCGATGTCGCTCATAATTCTCCAAAGACTGCTAACGGCTAATATAGTTGGCTATAACTTGTAAGGAACGAACAAAGCCAACTGAATTTTGCCCGCTTTTAAATAGTTTGTTAGTTGTACGCTATTCGCCTGCTTATAATACCATTTGGTTACGCCATTCAGCTACGCTAGCCCACTTTTCATCAGTCACCCCATTGTGCGACCAAAACACCACTTCACCACTTCTATTAATGCAATAGTAATCAGAGTTATCTTCACAAATAGGCATGAGCTCAACAGGTAAGTCATAAAACTGTCGAGCACTCACCAATGTTTCATATATGTCAGCATAACTAGGTGGATCGGTTATTTCTAATGCTTCAAGTGGTGCATCACCTAGGTCATACCCAGATTTAATGAATGCTACATATTCAGGTGGAAAAGTGAAACCTAGCTTTTCTTGAGCCTCTGCAATTGCAATATCAGTAGGTATTTTTAACTCGAATTCTTCCATTTTCTCTGACTCAGATAAAGCACAAATATTTTCTTCTTCTGAAACATCAAAAGTAATCATTATTAAGTTTTTGTCTAATTCCCAAATCGATGTATTACTAGTGAAATTATAATAATTCCAACGCCCGCCGTGTTCTTTGATACTTATATGTTCAAACACAACACCCTCTACTTTTGCTGAATCTAAAAAAGTAGACCAGCCTTGTTTTGGAGATAACTCAATTTTCAAATTACTTCCTTCGTCTCAAACACCCGCTTTGTGAAGCTGGCAGCTTTGCTAAGTCCGAGAGCTTTGACTTGTTAGCTGAGACCACACTCATGCTCTTAAATAAGCCCATGCTCTACTAAAGCCTCTTCCCACAGAGCTGACTTATTCTCACGAAAGTACTTACTCAGTAGGTTACTTACTTCAGGAGACTGAAAACTATTGTTTTCTATGTAGGCTTTTAAATTTTCTGAACTTACCGCGTCCATTTCTTTAATTTTTGTTTGTGGTTCGCAACAACCATAGCCATCAAAAGATATTCTTACCAAGTAAAGGCAGCCATTTGGATTTACATCAAAGTCGGTAAAAACTGAATCATCCTGCAAAGCCAAACAATACTTACATGGGCGCGTCGGCATTGGCTCAAATTTTCGAATATTCATGTTTCTCGCCTGTATAGCTAACACCGCTGTAACCGGCTAATATTAGTTGACTATAGTTTGTGAGACACGAACAAAGCCAACGGTTATTTGTCCGCGTTTACGACTTTGTTAGTTGTACCTTCTCAGCAAGAAGCTGCGTTTTGTGCGCAAGTTTTCTTGATGCCCAACTCTTCGTGATAATGCATCGTAGCACAAAAAGTTAATACAAAAATAATTGAGCCACCTAACCAACAATTAAGCTCTCTTAGTTTAAACTGACCACGCCCTAAAGCCGATGTAAAAATAACGAAACTTCTAAAAATAAGAATAAACGTGATAAATAGAAACGCAAAAATGACAATTCCAGCTGTACTCATAATTCTCCAGTGCAACTAACGCTTTGCTCCGAGTCAAAAAATGCTTGGCAAAAATTAGCGACGAAGGAGCGCAAGCCAAGCGTTTTGCGTCCTTTTGAGCAACTTGTTAGCTGCCTTTTTGTACTGACTTTGAAAATGCGTAAAGCTCTCCTAATAAGTGCTTGTACTTTTGATTTAGTTCATCAGCATTGGCTTTCCAACAGAACTCACCTTTGGCATTGGTTGATTGCCCTAGAACTAAATCATTTAGGCTACCTATACCGCCACTTCCTGCCATTATTATGTTGGCACAATTAAGAAACTCATTGGAATCAAAAGCTGATAACGCACGTTTAAAGTGTTTAACCCACCAATCTGATTTTTCGTCTTCTAACAAAGAGATCATTTCGGTTAACTGAACTCGGATATTTTCGTACATGCTTTCCCTAGGCAACTAACGCTCCGATATGGGGCGCAAAATGCATGGCTATAATTAGCGAGGTTCGAGCGCAGCCAAGCTTTTTTCGTCCTTACCATTATTGGCTTGTTATATGTCGATTAAGCCTATCTAAAGCAGCGTTTTATCATATAGCTGCAAACACTGGCTAGAGCAAAAAACAATATCGAAAATGCCATTATGCCTAAACTAGGCAATAGCTTTCCAGCTTTGTCACTAACAAGGATTTCATAAATACCGAATAACATCCCGAAACCAGCTAATGTAAAAAACAAAAAACCAATTAGCATTGAGAAAAATACAAAGGGTTTTTGAAGGTTCTTAAGTTGCAACCCCAATAAAATAGCTTCGATTAATTCCACAACTCTACCTTAGGCATAAAACGCTTACAGCACGGGCGCGCTTTTCAGCGCCCCATGACTGTTTTTGTTAGGTTTTTTTGTTAACTCAATAACGGCAAGCATATCCTCACCGTCTTCGTCCATTCCAATTTCTACAAACCCAAAGCTAGAATAGAACTCCTTTGCCACTGGATTAGCAGGATCATAACAAATCTCGATCTCTCGGAGGTCTGGTTCCTGCTTTATTTCATCCAAGGCAAGGTTCAATGCTTTACGACCAATTCCTTTTTGTTGATATTTCTTATCAACCATGAAACGCCATATCGATATTCTTTCATTGGATTCTTGCACCCACATAAAAAATCCAACCGGTTCTTCTTTTAAATAGATTGCCCTGGTTTCATACCCTTCATTGAACATCGACTCGACTAACGAATACATATTGCATGCGACATATTCTTCCTGCTCTTTTGTAACATCAAGCTCGCAAACCTCTTCGTAATTACCCTTAGTTACTGAACGGAGTGATACTTCCACTATTTTTTCCTAAAACTTAACGCCTTGATAATTGCAAATTTTGCTGGGATAGTTTTTGCGCGCGAAGCGCAATAGCATAAAACGACACAGTAAGATTAGTCTCATTAATCAACTTGTTAGCTATGCCACACGATCAACTCTGAAACTGTAACAACCGTAAGCAGCATATCTTGCAATTACAAAGCTTACCTTTTCATTGGTTAAAAACTCTTCAAGATCTGATTCTGCTTGCTCAGGTGATGTCAATTTTGCGTCTAATATACGCTCATTAGCACAATATGCTTTTAGTACAAATGTATGACTTAAATAATCGGTTTCAGATCCATTTGGCAATGGCAGTTTGTTACTATCAAACTCCCCACTCTCAGAGTTTGCCAGTACGAAAATTGGACCATATTCTTTATACGGGCCTGTTTTTGTGAACGGACAATAACTGGCCAATATTAGTTCTTCACCAGCCTTTGCGCCACGAAGCACATCTCGACATGGTTCACCACCTTTAGCTTCCAATACTTCTACAGGTTGATTTTGATCGTCAATACCAACATTTCTAACTTTATCTAAGAAATCCGATCTTACAGGTACTATTTTATACTTCATTTGACTCCCTCAATAGCTAACGCCGAAAATAAACGGCTAAAAATAGTTGGCTAAAATTTGTGAGGTACGAGCAAAGCCAACTGTTTTTTGTACGCCTTTAAACTGTTTGTTAGGGTTACTTTTGCACAAAAGGAGATGCAATGGAACCACGCTCATACTCTTGAACCACAATCTCTGCACTGAAACCAGAGACACCACCTTTTTGAACTAAAGCATTTAGAGCTTTATTGGCTTTTGATTTATGCTCTGTTGCTAGAAGGTGACAGGCAGACCAGCAAACTACCCAATCATTTTTATGCTTAAGTAAAGAAAGTAATTCGGAGTATTCGTGAGGTTCTGAATGGGTTCCTTCATAGATTCAAAATATTCATGGTCGTTTGAAGATGTGCCATCACCTTTGGCAATTGCTGATTCACAAAATTGTTCAATATGCGACATATCTACCCTGTAACCCTAACGCTTGCCTAACCGGCGCAAAATAGCAGGCTAAAATTAGCGACAAAGGAGCGCAAGCCATGCGTTTTGCGTCCATGCCATAATTGACTTGTTATGTCTCCCAACTCGTATCATCACCTATACATTTAAAGACGATGCCTGACCTACCATTTAAGCTGAAAGTAACCTTAGACCCATTTTCAATGGCTTCCGTTTCACAAGATATTATTTGCGACCCCGCAATATTCAACTCGTTACCGAGGTCACGAAACTTATATGAGGTTTCATCAAATTTAATTATGTGCTCATTTTCAAAATCAGTAATATCGTGACGCCAGAAAACGATGCCGCAATCAAAGTAAAGTCGATACCAAGTATTTCCGACATTGAGATAGACGACATTGGCCTCTTCTTCACAGACACCTTCATACCAGAACTCCTGCACAATCAACTGTTTTAGTTCTCTCCCACTGAGTTCGGGTACTACTCCATTAATTTCAAGTTCTTCCATAGTCTAAGGGAAACCTAACGCCGTTGTAGTTGGCTAAAATTTGTGAGGTACGAACAAAGCCAACGGTTATTTGCCGCCCTTTTTAATTTGCCTTGTTTGTTAAAGATACCTAGAACGGAAAGCAACTCAAACTAGTTGGCCTAATTTGGCCAGAAAGCCTTGTTGCAACTTCAGCCCACGAATTACTGCCATTTGCATGTAAAAGTAACTTTGAAATATGACACTTAATAACATTCCAATCAAATTCTTCGAGCACCAATGTCGGCGGCATAAATGAATTAATTGTCCGATTTTCAATTGCCTTGGGAGAGGCTACATAGAATTCAAAAAACACGCTATCGGCTTGATGATTATCAAAGCACAAGTCTAGCTCCATGAGAACATCAAACTCTTCCAAATCACTAGGGTAACCGGAAGTTGATGGTTCTAATTGTTCGCTTGTTATTCCGAGTAACTCAATATTCATGGTATCTCTAACGCTTTGCACAGCGGCGCAAAATAGCAGGCTAAAATTAGCAACAAAGGAGCGCAAGCCTGCTGTTTTGCGACCATTGGTCAAAGCGTTTTGTTAGCTGCCGTTTAACAGCTGAATTGCTAATTGTTTATTAAAAACATCTAATATTGACGCGGAACCCCATGGTTTTTCCATTACCCAATTTGGTAATTCAGTTTTAGATTTAACTGAGGCGAAAACTATAAACAAAAGAACTTGTGTATCATTAGGGTCGATTTTGTTTAACTCAAGAGCATATTTCAGTGCTTTCTTGTATTCTTGCTGCTGAATAGCAATCACATAATCACTTTCAAGTTTCGCCCAAGTTTTAGTTATATCATGAGCAAAACAAGAAAAACTAAAAAATAATGCCAGTATGACAATTTTACGCATAATCCCTCACGGCTGCTAACGCTCTAATAATAGGCAAAAATTGTTGGCTGAAATGTTGAGGAACGAAAACAGCAAGCTGTTTTTTGTCCTTATTTATTAACTTTTTATATGGCACTTACCTTAACTCAGAGGTTAGAGGTGAGCCACTTTTAATTAAGGTTATTATTTCTCTACACTGTTGAGCAACCTTAGGATTATTCGAACTCCAATACATTCTTTTTTGCATTTGAGCTAAATAATCATATTCAGACTCGTTAGCTTTAACCTGCTCAACTAACCAATGATTTGATTTTAACCATTGGCTTATTTCATTATTTTCGTCACACGACTCTTTTGAGGTTTCAATAATTGACAGCATCCAAGCCGCAGCACTCCCCACTTGAGCACATTTTTTTGAATTAGCATCACAAATTTCATTTGAACTAACTTGCCAAAAGAATAACGCAATAATTATAAATAAACACCGGACCATATTTGTGCCATCTAACGCCGCCGTAAGAGGCGGAAAATGCTTGGCTATAGGATCGCAAGCCAAGCTTTTTTTGCACTCTTTATGTTCGATGCGTTTTTTATGCTCACTCTGGATAGGAGCCTAGTTTTTTTAACCTCGCCCAAGATGGTGCCGCTAGGTTAGAATGGTTAGAATATTGGCTTTCCGCAGATATAGACTGAGTTTCTTTGATTACAATGGATTCTAGGAGGTCGTAATCTGAGTCTGATAGCTTACCCGACTTAGTGTGTACACCAATTTCCGGATAACAGTTATCGGTTGAATGGCTACAGACTGACACTAGATAGAATTCAAAAACCCCATCGCTTTTCAGTGATAAGCTTTCTAGCTGAAGGCGAATTGCTTCTAAGCATGGAATAACAAACCTAAAGTCGTCATATTTTGTTGAGTCTGAAAACTCAGAAAATAGAATCCCGTAACTTCTATCGTACATCTACGATGCTCCTAGAGAATACAACGCCTTAATAATCGGCTAAGAATAGCAGACTAAACTAAGCGAAGAATAAGCGCAAGCAAGCTATTTTGCGCCCACAGTTTAATTGAATTGTAATAATGGCATTTAAAATTATTAGATACGTTGCACAGAGCAAAGGCCAAAACAAATTCACTCCACCAGCGCCTTTCCAGGATCTAAATAAAACATCTTTTTCCAACCCTGTGTTTCTAGTGTAGCGCGCCAAGGCAGAGGGATTAGAGAAAGTATTGAATAATGCAGATGTGCGGGTTTGCCTTTGGCGTTACCAGTGTCGCCAAGTGTACCTATTGACTCTCCTGAACTAAGCCACTGCCCTTGGGAGATTGAGTAACTTTGTAAGTGAGCATAGTAATGAATACGCCATTTTGGCCCAAGCACAGCCACAACTTTGCCACCTTTATTGGCCTGCCCGACAAAAAGCACAACACCACTCGACGCCGATAATACCTCTGTGCCTTTTTTACCAAATATGTCTATGCCTTTGTGCACCCCTGATGTGCCCCATGGTTCGTATCAGAAGGTGTTTTGGTGCCAATCATTTACAGTGGCATCTCGTACAGGTATATGTAGAGATTGCGGGACCAGCCCCCCAATCACTATTGCAACTAATAGGGTTAAAAATACATATTTAAACAACTTCAAATGAATCTCCTTGAAAAAACCACCTTGTCACACATTTAAAAAAGCGAATAAATCTATTGCGCGTTTTGCACGAAAAGTAATAACTTAGCCGGTAACAAGCCTTTAAAAGTAGATTAAATACTAAAACTCCTTAAAAAGTGCTGAATATGCCTCTGATTAAATTACAATCTAATAATCTTGTACTATACGATTTTGATTTATTCCTCCATTTTGCTTTCATAATTATGTATCACTATTTGCCATAATTAGCCGTAAACTCGCTTGGAATAGATATGCCGCACACACTAGATAAGGAAAACTTCCAATCATTTGGTGTCGTTTGTGAACAAAAAAATAACAATAAAAACCAAGAAAGTACTAAAAACACGAAAAGTAGTGAGCCCACAGCCATTTTGCCATCCAGTCTTGGCTGTGCCAGTTTTCGCAAGGACTATGGTTTAAAATATGCCTACTTAGCTGGGGGCATGTATCGTGGTATTGCATCTAAAGAGCTAGTGACTGCCCTTGCTAATACTGGATTGATGGGTTTTTTAGGAACTGGCGGTAGAGCCATAAAAGACATTGAACATGATATTGTTCATATTCAAAAAACACTTGCTGAAGGCCAAGCTTATGGCATGAATTTGGTCGCTAATTTAGACTCGCCTGATATTGAGCTTGCCACTGTTGAGCTGTACTTAAAATACGGTATACGCTGTATTGAAGCGGCGGCATTTATCCGCATCACACCTGCGCTTGTGTTATATCGCCTTCAAGGCCTATACCAAGACGCGCAAGGCATTGTGCGCTCTAGCAACAAAGTGATTGCCAAACTCTCGCGCCCCGAGGTTGCAAGTCACTTTTTAAGCCCTGCACCTATGCGGGTCGTGCAACAACTGCTCGAAGCGAACAAGATCACCACTGAGCAAGCGCAATTAAGCCAATCGGTATTTATGTGTGATGACATTTGCGTCGAAGCAGACTCAGGAGGCCATACAGACAGAGGCTTACCTGCAGTGCTGCTCCCTTCAATACAAAGTCTGCGCAACCAAAAAGTTGCAGAATATGGCTTTGCTCATGTGCCTCGTGTAGGTCTTGGAGGTGGGATTGGTACGCCCAGCTCGGCAGCTGCTGCATTTATGATGGGCGCTGACTTTATTCTTACCGGTTCGATTAACCAATGCACCGTCGAAGCTGGCACCTCAGACACAGTTAAAAATATGCTGCAAAACATCAATGTACAAGACACTGATTACGCCCCAGCTGGCGATATGTTTGAGTCGGGAGCCAAGGTACAAGTACTTAAAAAAGGTGTATTTTTTGCGGCTCGCGCTAACAAGCTATTTCAACTGTACCAGCAGTATGACTCACTCGATGCTTTGCCTGACAAGCTCAAAACCCAACTACAAGACAAATATTTCAACATGAGCTTTGATGCCATTTGGCGACAAACCAAAGCGTACTTGCTGGCAACTGGCCGCCCTGAAGATGTAACGCGTGCAGAGCAAGACAGCAAGTACAAAATGGCGCGGGTGTTTCGCTGGTATTTTGCCCACAGTATGAAACTGGCCTTCAGCGGTGATGAACAAGCGCGAGTGAACTTTCAGGTACATACCGGCCCTTCCCTTGGTGCTTTTAACCAATGGGTGAAAGGCACAGAGCTGGAGTCATGGCAAAACCGTCACGTTGATAAGATTGCAGACAAACTGATGCGCGACACCGCTGAATTGATGAATGCCAAGGTTCGACAACTACTGGCAGCTAACCTCGCTTACAAATAAAAAACGGAGTAGATATGAAAACATACATATTTCCGGGACAAGGATCACAATACGTCGGCATGGGCAAAAAGCTATTTGCTGAGTTTCCTACGTATACCGAGCAAGCAAGTGACTTACTGGGCTACTCAATTAGCGAGCTGTGCTTAGCAGATCCCAACAAGCAACTTAATCACACTCAATTTACTCAACCTGCGCTTTACACTGTCAGCGCCCTCGCCTTTTTACAGCAGCAGAAACAACAGGGTATAGCAGACTATTTAGCTGGTCACAGCTTAGGGGAGTACACAGCTCTGTTTGCCGCAGGTGCAATAAGTTTTGAGACCGGTTTAAAGCTGGTAAAAAAACGCGGTGAGCTAATGAGTAATGCGGCCTCAGGCGCTATGGCGGCGGTGCTCAATATTACTGAGTCTGAGTTAAAAAGCGTTTTACTAGACAACAACTTAGAGTCTATTGATATTGCTAATTTGAATGCGCCAGAGCAGATAGTGATATCCGGCCTTGCCGATGACATCACTCAAAGCCAACCCGGTATTGAACAACTAGGAGGCCGCTTTATCAAACTCAACACCAGTGGTGCTTTTCACTCTCGCTATATGGCCCCAGCTCAAGCTGAATTTGCTGACTTTATTCAAACCATCGAGTTTGCTCCCCTGCATACGCCAGTGATTGCTAATGTGACCGCAAAACCGTACCAAGCCGCAAACATCTCAAGACTTTTAATTGACCAAATTACCCAACCTGTACAGTGGACAAAAAGCATCGAATTTTTGCTCTCACAAGGTGATATGTGCTTTTTGGAACTTGGCCCAAAAAAGGTCCTGACCAAACTAGTACAAACCATTGAGCAAAACTTTGCCAAAATCCCAATACTCAGCACAGTAACGAACTCTCAGGTCAATCATGTAGTTGCCACACCGCAACAACAAGTAACACGCTGGAATAATACTTACCCAATTGGTACTGAGGTGATGGTAAAAGGCCAAACAACTCCGTGTAAAACACGCTCTCAAGCCACCTTACAGTTTGGTCACCGCCCTACAATTTATTTGCACGATTACAGCGGATACTTCCATTTAAATGACGTAAGTCCAGCAGTTATTAAGGCTCACATAGCGGCAACGGCTTAAAACAACATGAATAAATACACTGGCCTGAAAAAGGCCATCAACAGAATAAACATTAACAATACTTTTGGACCACAGCGATGAAATATTACATTGGCTTAGCAACCTCATTTCACGATCCTGCAATTGCGATCGTTAACGAAAAAGGCGAACTGATTTTCGCTGAAGACGCGGAACGCTTTTTAGGCTACAAGCGCGGCTTATACTGTCTACCAGACAACCCTTACTACATTGAGGAAGTGCTCAAAACCCACTGCGCTGACTGCACTGAGTTAGTGATTGCCAAAACATGGAGCAAGGGCCGCGAAAAAAGCACCAATATTTTAGAAAATGTGGTTTTAAGTATTTTAGAAACCTTCTCATTTAATATCGACGTCAACACTCGCGATATTAAAGATCAATTCTACTTTGCTCGCGCCTCTCAAGCTGCTGCGGGCAGAACCCTGTCACGCTTTTTTGAAGCAGGTTGCCGTAACTTTATTGTCGGCAACTACAGAACCAAAAAGCCTACCGATGTCCGCTATCACGATCACCATTTAACTCACGCAGCCAATGCGTGTTTTAACAGCCCGTACGACGATGCAGCCTGTATCGTCGTAGATGGCATGGGTGAAAAAAGCAGTATTGCCTATTACAGCTATAAAAATGGCCAAATAAAGCCAGCTCCTATCAAGGTAAAACGCTCTTTTAAAAGTCTTGGACTGTTTTACACCATTATCTGTGAAAACCTTGGTTTTGACCCGCTAAAGGGAGAAGAGTGGAAAGTAATGGGTCTTGCTCCGTATGGTAAAAAAGACCAAAAGGTCTATGACTTACTACGCTCATCACTGCAAGTTAAAAACGGTAACTTTGCGGTGCCTAAAAACCTCAACGCCATCATGAAAGAGATCAAAAGCATGGCAAGAGAGCCAGGTGAATCAGTTGAGCGCTATAAAGACTTTGCCTACACAGGCCAGCTGGTATTTGGCGAAATCTTCATGGATTTGATCAATGCAGCATATGACTATGCGCCATCTAAAAATCTCACAATTTCTGGTGGTTGTGCGCTGAATTCATCATTTATGGGCACAGCACTTGAGCGCTCTAAATTCGAAAATATTTTTGTGCCATCTGCGCCTGCTGACAACGGCAATGCCATTGGCGCTGCGTTTTTGAGCTATCAACAAGACAACCCAAACTGGCAGCCGAGTAAAACTGTACAGTCCCCATACACAGGCTCCACAGTCAAACAAGAGTCGCTGCAAAAACTGGCGCAGTACGGCCATCTAAAAGCCACAGATTATGGTGATGAAGTCTACAAGAAAACCGCTGAGTTTTTAGCCGAAGGTAAAATTATCGGTTGGGCACAGGGACGCGCAGAGTTTGGCCCTCGCTCTTTGGGTAACCGCTCAATCCTCGCAAATCCATGTTTGCCGGATATGAAAGACACCATCAACGCCCGGGTTAAGTTCAGAGAGGAATTCAGGCCTTTTGCACCTTCCATCTTGCATGAATACGGCGATGAGTACTTTGAAAACTACCAAGAATCTCCTTACATGGAACGTACCTTGGTGTTTAAAGAAGCTGTGCGGGACAAAGTCCCAGCTGTGGTGCACGTTGATAATACGGGTCGTTTGCAGTCAGTGAAAAAAGAATGGAACGAACCTTACTACAACTTGATCAGTAGCTTTAAAGAGATCACAGGCGTACCTGTGCTACTCAATACCAGCTTCAACATCATGGGTAAGCCCATTGTGCATTCTGTTGAAGACATGCTTGCGGTGTTCTTGATGTCAGGTATCGATGTGTTGGTGATCAATAACACCATCTACGAGAAAAACTAGCAACACGCGCCCTAAATCAACATTGATTTGGGGCGACCGCCAAGGTGGGCGGTCACTTTATAAGTTATACATCCGTTTTACTGAGACAAACCATGAAAAACAAACAAGATACTATGGCCAAAACGCAATTAAACGCTCAACAAGATATTGCTATTGTCGGAATATCGCTGCGCTTTCCCGGCGCAAGCAGCAAAGAGCAGTTTTGGCACAACTTAACAAATAAAGTAAGTAGTATCACAGAGATCCCAGCTGCGCGCTGGCGATGGCAAGATGACTTTGATCCAACCCCGAAAAAAGATGAACAAAAAATTGTCAGTAAATGGGGTGGATTCATTGATGATATTGACGGTTTTGATGCCGGATTTTTTGCCATTTCGCCTAAAGAAGCGCAAAGTATGGATCCACAACAACGCCTGAGCATGGAACTGGCGTGGCAATGTTTTGAAGATGCAGGTTTGTCTCCAAGCACCTTCAAAAACACTAAAACGGGTGTGTACTTAGGCTGCAGTAATACAGATTATCAAGAGCTTGCCACAGGCAATATTGACCCACATTTTTTAACGGGCATGTCTACTGGGGTATTTGCCAATCGCATCTCCCACTATTTTAATTTCCAAGGGCCTAGCGAGACCGTAGATACTGCCTGTTCATCGTCATTAGTTGCACTACATAAAGCCATGAACGACTTCAATGCGGGTGAAATCAACGCAGCTCTGGTCGGTGGCGTCAACTTGCTTATCACTAAAAGTCGCTATGTGTCATTCAGTAAGCTTGGTGTTTTATCGCCAAACGGACGCTGTAAAACCCTTGATGCCGACGCCGATGGTTATGTGCGTGGAGAAGGCGTCGGTATGGTACTTCTAATGCCATTAGAGCGCGCTTTAAAAGAAAACCTCACTGTTTATGGCGTAGTTAAGGGCAGTAGCGTTGGTCATTCCGGCCACACCAATACCCTCACCTCACCAAGTCCATTTTCTCAATCTAGAGTGATCCAAGAAGCCATAGACAATGCTGGAATTCATAGTGATGATTTATCATACATCGAACTGCATGGCACTGGCACTCGACTCGGCGATCCAATCGAGATTCAAGGATTAAAACGCGCTTTTCGTGCAACCAAATCTAAAAATGCCGCCAGTGACAACACCTGCTACCTCAGCACAGTAAAAACCAATATCGGTCATTTGGAATCAGCAGCGGGAATAGCAGGCATCATCAAGGTATTGTTGAGCCTTAAACATCAGCAAGTGCCACCGCTGCAAAACTTTGCGACCTTAAACCCGAAGATCTCCCTCGATAAGTCGCCATTTCAATTGGCCACTGACTGTGTGCCTCTTAACCAAGATACCCCGCTTGTTGGTATCTCGTCATTTGGCTTTGCTGGGGTCAATGCCCATGTCATTTTACAATCACCACCTAAAAGAGTGACTCATTCAATCAAGCTCAATGCCCCTGTTGCCATTGTGTTGTCGGCTAAAAAGTCACAAGATTTGCTTGAGCGCGCCAAACAGCTAAGTACTTTTATTACCGCACAAAACTTACAAAACAATGTGCTGACCGACTTGGCATATACCTTACAGGTCGGCCGTGAAAACATGACTCACCGCCTTGCCTTTACAGCTAATTCCATCGCTGAAGTGACCAAACAACTCAACCTATTTGTCGCAGGTAACGAGGCAAATTGGCAACAAGGTAAAGCAGACAAGGACAAAGCCAACACCTGTATTGAAGCAAACAATAAAAACCTCGCTGACATGCTGCGTCAATGGCTCACTGGTGTCGATGTCAATTGGACAACGCTTTACCAAAACGCTTTGCCAAATAGGCTTGCCCTACCCGGCTACCCATTTAACCCAAAGCCGTACTGGATTGAATCAAAAAAAGAAGAAACAAAAGCGACGCTGTTGCACCCGCTTGTGCATAAAGCACTGCCAGCTTTTGATGAGCTACTCTTTAGCTCAACTTTTAGTGGTGACGAGTTCTTTTTAGCTGACCACCAAATAAACGGTGAGCGAATATTACCCGGGGTCTGCACCTTAGAAATGGTCCATGCCGCAATCTCGCTGTCTCATGATTTAGATGAGTCGCACAGCATTCAAATAGAAAACGTCAAATGGCTGCGGCCGATCAACTTCACCTTAGCAACAAAAGAACAAAGAACCGTTTATCTATCACTTTGGGAAGCTGACAATACAATTCAATTTAAAGTGTGGCAAAAACACGATGGCACACAGCTAGTGTGTGCTTCTGGAGAGGTTTGCATCTCGCAGCAAGCTTTACCTAACGCCCAGTTTGAACAGACCACCCAATTTGATACTGAGTTTACCCCTTCAGATATCTACACAACGTTTAAAAACATGGGGATAGAATATGGCCCAAGCTTTCAGGGACTTCAGCAATTAAGCAAAAAAGGCACGACAATAACGGCCAAAGTCAGGGTGCCGGAATCTTGTTGTCAAGGTTTTAGCCTAACTCCCGCTTTAATGGATGCCGCGTTGCAGTCGCTACTTTTATTTGCTGAGCAACAAAACGCGGCACTGCCATTTGCCACAGAGCAAGTCAGTTATTACAACACCAATCCATTAAGCCAAGTCCAACACAATGAGATATGGGTAAAGGCCACGCAATTAAGCACAAACACAGACGGCACACAAAAGTGTGACCTAGATATTTTCGCCACAGATGGCAGTTTATTAGTTCGCATTAAAGGCTTTTCTACCCGAGATGTGCCTATGAGTGCTTTAAAACCGAGCCAACAAAACGCACAAAAACTACTAACGTTAACGCCATGCTGGCAAGCCATAACGCCTGTTCTTGCACAGTCAATTGGTACGCGCTCGCTCTACTTTGGTCCACAAGCATTAAAACCAGACTGGCTAGAAGCGTGCACTGACGCCTCTGTTGACCAGCTACTTTGGATTGCAAAAGAGGAATACGCCCAACCGCTAAGCTTGTTTAGGCAGTTGAAGCAACTACTTGCACAAGGGTTTGCCAACAAGCCGTTATCAATCACCTTAGTGACAGAAAATACTCAAGCAGTTTTTGACCAAAATGAACCAAGTACCTGCGAAGGAGCTGGCCTGATAGGCCTATTGCAAAGTGTTTCACAGGAATACCTAAACTGGACTGTGCGTATCATAGATGCAGAGCAGTTAGCCGCTATTCCTAGTGCATTCACAGCGCTACCTGCTGGCTTGTACGCGCATCGCGGCGCTCAATACTTTGCGTTTGAACTCGCCGAGCATACATATCTAGACCATGCGCCAAATACCAGCATGACCTACCAAGGCACTTATCTAGTCCTTGGCGGCGCAGGCGGTCTTGGTCAAGTGTGGAGTGAGTGGATGATAAAACACCACGATGTGCAGATTATTTGGCTTGGCCGCCGAGAAATAAACACAGACATTCAAAGCGATATCGACCGCCTAGCAAAACTTGGAAAAGCCCCTGTTTACATACAGTGTGATGCCGGTGATAAAACGGCGATGGAAAATGCATTTGCAGACATCACCCGCCAGTACGGCAACTTAAATGGTGTAGTGCATTCTATTTTACATCTGGAAGATCAAGCGCTGGCAAACATGGATGAAGCGCAGCTGCACCGCAGCTATCACGCCAAACAACAAACTGGTGAAGTGGCCCTTGAAGTATTTAGCCAAGCGGATTTAGATTTTTTCTTGTTCTTTTCTTCGATGCAATCGTTTTCTCCTGCTGCAGGGCAAAGTAATTATGCCGCTGGGTGTGCCTATTTGGATGCTTTAGCACGCACTTACCAACAAAAATGCCCGGTTAAAATCATCAACTGGGGCTATTGGGGCTCTGTAGGCGTGGTCCAAGATGAATATTACCAAAAGAAAATGCGCGCCATTGGCATTGGCTCAATAGAAGCAAAGCAAGGCATGCAAGCACTTGCAACATTTATGGACTCAAACCTAGTGCAAGCAGGCGTGTTGAAAATGACACAAGCCGCATCCACAGACGTCTTTAAGTTACAAAGTTTTAGCTCACAAGGCATGTCTTATTCGCTCGACCAACAAGATTCTCAGCATAAACTGCCAACGCAAGACAATAAAGCCGATGTCGATTTAAAGCAGCTTTGCAGCGCACTCAACAAAGCCGGTTGGCAGCCCCCCGAAAAGCGTGAAAAAGCACTCGCAGCACTACCTGATTATTTCAGTAAATGGTGGAGCGAAACTGCGCGTTATTTAGAAGCTGAGCAACTGCTACAAAACGGTTTTATCCAAGATGTTGAAGTTGAGCCAATATCAGGTCCCTCTACAAACTTGCTAGACAGCTGCTTAGCCAGTTTACCCGCCATTTTAAATGGTGATATTAAAGCCACAGATGCAGTTTTCCCCAATGCTTCCATGGCCTTAGTCGAAGCGGTTTATCAAAACAACCCTGTTGCTGACTATGCAAACGCAGTACTTATTGAGCAGCTTCAAGCATACCTTACACTGAGCAATGCAAAGTCAGTGCGTTTGTTAGAGATTGGCGCGGGTACTGGCGGTACGACTCGCTCTGTATTACCTGCTATTGCGAAATGGCAAATTGCAGAGTACGCCTATACCGATTTATCAAAAGCGTTCTTTAATCATGCCAAAGCTCAGTACCAAACTGATTACCCGTTTGTTGACACCAAATACCTCGACATCAGTAAACCACTTGCAGCTCAAAATATTGAGATAGGCAGCTATGATGTAGTGATTGCCACCAATGTGTTACATGCCACTGCGGATATAAAAAACACCCTGCAAAATGCCAAAGCCAGTTTGAAGCAGGGCGGCATTTTGCTCATTAACGAAGTGGTACAAAAATCCTTATTTACCCACCTCACATTCGGCTTATTGGAAGGATGGTGGCTAAGCCAAGATTCGCACATGCGTTTATCTGGCTCGCCTATGTTATCAATTGAGAGCTGGCAACAAGCGCTAAACGAATCAGGGTTCAATAATGTGTTTGCTGCGGCAGACTCCACAAGCCAACAGCAAGTATTTTGCGCTCAAAGCAACGGTTTTATTTTGCAAAAAAGCATGCCAAAGCGTGGGGGAAATACACAGAACAAAGACAGTGACAAAACAACAAAACTGCACAATATGACCAGCATGACAACAACGCAAAATCAGCAACAGGTGACAAATTCCAACGCAGATCTATCCGAACTTTCTGAGTTTGTTCAAAATGCGCTCTTTGACATTGCCAGCAACGCATTAGATATGGCGCCCAATGAATTAGATGCAGAGGAGTCGTTCGCCGACTACGGCGTAGATTCTATTTTAGCTATTCAAATGCTTGATGAAATAAATGCAAAGTTTGACCTAAACTTGCCTGCTACTTTGCTATTTGACTACCCATCAATTGAGACTCTCAGCGCCTATATCCTCACCGAACACAAAGATAAAGCCATAGCATCGCTCCCAGCTAAAAGCCCCGCTGAATCAAATGTATCAAGCCAAGCGGTTGAACAAACGACAAATACTAACAGCGTTCAAAGTTTACGTAAGCATCAAGCTCACACTAAAGTCTCGCAACCTGCGACTGATGAGGACAAATCTTTAGAGACCACAACCAATGGCGGTAAAATTGCCATTATTGGTATGAGCGGCCAATTCGGCGATGCAGATAACCTCGATGAATTTTGGGCAATGCTGGCTGAAAAAAGAACCTCAGTCAAAGCACAAACACGCTGGGATCTGACTGCGCTCAATGACAATCAGCAAAGCTGGAGCAAATACGCCAGTTTACTCAATGACATCAGCACCTTTGATGCGCCGTTTTTCTCCATCACGCCACAAGAAGCCATGTACATGGACCCGCAGCAAAGACTATTTTTGCAAGAGGCCTACAAGGCATTAGAAGACGCCAATATGGTCACTCAGGTTGCCGGGCAAAATGTTGGCGTATATTTGGGGTGCGCGCAAAGCGATTATGCAGGTTTGGCTGAAGACGATGCGCCGGCGCAAATTTTTTGGGGTAATGCAGGTTCTGTGATCCCCGCACGTGTTTCTTACTTCTTGAATTTAAAAGGCCCTGCCCTTGCCATAGACACTGCGTGTTCATCGTCTCTGGTTGCCATTCACAGTGCGTGTCAGGCATTGAACAACAATGAGATCAGTAGTGCGCTCGTTGGCGGAGTTGCGACCTTATGCACCCCCAAGTTCTCGCTTCATGCAGGTAAAGCAGGCATGCTTAGCCCGGATGGCACTTGCTACACCTTTGACGATCGCGCCAATGGCTTTGTGCCTGGGGAAGGCGCAGGCGTATTAGTACTGAAAAAACTGGAAGACGCTGAGCGTGATGGCAACCACATTTACGGCGTAATTTTGGGCTCTGCCACCAATCAAGATGGCACCACCAGTGGGATCACAGCGCCAAGCTCATTGTCACAAGAGCAACTACACCGCGATATTTATACCCGCTTTGATATTGCACCCGATTCAATTCAAATGATCGAAGCTCATGGCACAGGCACTAAGCTTGGCGACCCCATTGAGTTTCAAGCACTGACTCGCGCATTTAGAGCGCATACCAACAACACCGAGTTTTGTGCGTTGGGCTCAGTCAAAACCAACATCGGCCACTGCCTTACCGCTGCTGGTGTTGCTGGCGTGATCAAAGCGCTACTTGCTATGAAACACCGTACAATCCCTGCCTCACTGCACTTTGAACAAGGTAATAGCCATATTAACTGGCAAGGCACGCCGTTTTTTGTCAATCAAGAGGCCATTGCATGGCAGACCGACAATCAGCAAAAACGTCGCGCAGCAGTTAGCTCATTTGGCTTTAGTGGTACCAATGCCCATGTTGTATTGGAAGAATATCTACCTCAGCCCGCTCAGCAGCAAAGTGTATCTATGCGTCCTGTGATCATTGCGCTCAGTGCCAAAAGCACCGACGCACTTAAAGACAAAGCACTCGCATTGCAGTCATGGATAGTAGATAAAAATGTACAAGATAGCGCACTGGAAAGTTTAGCCTTCACGCTGCAATGTGCCCGTGAAGAAATGGACCACCGAGTGGCGTTTACAGCAAGCTCGCTTTCAGATGTAAGTACAGTATTGTCGCGCTTTTTAGACAAAGCGCGCGGTCAATATAAACAGGGAGAAGTCAAACAAGGTAAAGAGATCTTAAGTGCCTTAGATAGCAGCGACTTTGCCCGTTGGATAGAGCAAGGTGACTTAACCAAGTTACTTGCACTTTGGGTGGTTGGCGCTGACATTGACTGGCCGTTATTGTATGCAAACAAAACACCTGCGCTTTTACGCATGCCAACATATCCGTTTGCCAAAACATCCTTTTGGCTACCAAAACAAGGCGCAAGCTCAGCAAAGCCAAAACAAGGACCTAGCAAAGCAGAAACAGCTGCAAACGTTGCGCTAGATTTTAAGGTGCAAAGTACGCACGCTTTCGAGCCACAAGAGCAAGCCCAAAATGTATCCCGTACACCTTCTGAGCTGCTGCACTACACAGCCAATTGGGCTGATAAAGCGTTAACGTCTCAAGAGCCTGCCACTTATCATCGCAAAGTTGTCTTACTGGGCAGTGACTTACCTGAGATCTACTCGGTATCTAGTACTCGGTTAAACAGCTCTGAAAACCAAGTTCAAGATCAACTTGAAGCATACACCAATGATCTAATTAACTATTTTAAGCAACTTGAAGTACAGCAAGGCGCCACGACTCAAAAAACAGCCAATAAGCTGCTGGTACAAGTGGTACTCAAAGATCAAACACATTTACTGTCAGCACTAAACGGCGTACTTAAAACCGCAGCCATCGAATATACCAGCATCGAAACCCAGCTTATCGCTGTAGATGAAGCCCACAACCTTGAACACCTTGTTGAGGATGAAGCGAAAAAGCAGGATACCTGTATACGATACAAACAAGGTCAAAGGCAGGTATTAAACTTTGATTTACAAGCTTTTCAGCAAGTCGACACCACGACATTGCCTTGGAAAGAGGATGGCGTCTATGTGATCACTGGTGGTCTCGGTGAGCTCGGCCAAACCTTTGCTAAACAAATCATTCAACATACAGCAAGTGCACAGTTGGTATTAATTGGTCGCCGCGCTCACAGTGCAGCTATTCAATCTCAGCTCGATACCCTCAGCGCCGAGCAAAATAGGCTGAGTTATGTATCATTGGATATCTCAAACCGCAATGAAGTCACTGCGCTATTTGATAGCCTCAAAGCCAAACACGGCACCATTACTGGGGTCATACACAGTGCAGGCATAGTTAAAGACCAACTCATCAGCAATAAAACACCGCAACAAGTTGCCGACGTCTTTGCACCAAAAGTGGCTGGCGTGATTGCCCTAGATGAAGCGAGTAAGACATGTGACCTAGACTTTTTTGCCTGTTTCTCTTCCATTGCAGGCGTTTTTGGCAATATGGGACAGGCAGATTATGCCTGTGCCAACGCCTTTATGGACCGCTTTATAGCAAATCGCAAAACGCAGGTAGAACAAGGCACACGCAGTGGCTTAAGCCTATCCATCAACTGGCCGCTGTGGTCAGAAGGCGGCATGCTGGTTGACTCATTAACCACCTCTATTTTGCAATCTCAAGGCATAGAAGTGATGCCTAATGAAGTGGGAGTTGATGCCTTTTATCGCATCTTTACATTGCCACATATTCCCACCCAACACTGTTTTTTATATGGTGATACAAAGAAATTGACTGGCCTTTGGCAGCAATTCAATGCAACGCCAAAACATAGTTATACAATGCCACGGGGTTGTGGAAAAAGTCGCGCTCAGATCCGCGACTACGTTAAGTCCGTTATCACCGACATTACCAAAATAAACAGTCACGACTTAGATGATGAGGCCGATTTTAAAGACATGGGTTTTGACTCCATCATGTTGATGTCTGTGGTACACAAGTTAGAGACAGATGACTTTTTGGCAATAGACACATTGCCGCCAACACTGATGTTTGAAATTAGCACCATTGAAGCACTGTGTGATTATTTAGAAGCACATCAATCACCAAGTGAGTTAGATGAGCACGCAGCTCAAAATGCTCCGTCGTCAGCACCAAACTCCTTCACTGCTCCAATGCCGCTATCCAAGGCCCAGCAAGGTCTGTGGTTATTGCACAAACAAAACCCTCTGTTGAGCAACTATCACGTACCAATGGTGTTTGAAGTGAATAACTTGAATGTGCCTTGCATGCAAGAAGCGCTCAATTGGCTTACTCAAAAGCATCCGATTTTATCGGTTCAACTTTCTGAAGTAGAGGGGTTACCACAGCAGCAAGCAACAGGCCAAACACCTATATTGATGCAAAGCCAAACTCATGTCACATCAAAGTCAGCGTTGGTTAGTTTGATCCAGTCAGATATCAAGCAACCATTTACCTTGATGCAGACACATTCAACGCAAGCCCAGCTGTTATGGCGTGCAAAATACTGGCAAATGAATAACGAACTTAATGTCGTGGTGCTAGTTTTCCATCACTTGATCATCGACGGCGTCTCTGCAACCTTGTTGCTTGAGCAGTTATGGGGAGCTTACCATGCCCTTGTTGCCAATGAATCACTTGCGCAACCGTCTGAAGACAATGGGTTTTTCACCTACCTTGAATGGGAAAAGCAGCACCTAAATAGCGAACAAAGCGCGCCATTAAAGCACTACTGGCAAACACACCTGCAAGGAGTTGAGCCTGAGCTAACGCTTGCTGGCAAGCTGCCAGTTCAGAATCAAAAACAAGCTCAACGTATTGAGCTGCCGGTAAATAGCAACCACGTAAAGCGGATTCACCGTTATTGCAGCAGCAATAAAATAAACCCAGCCGCATTTTTCTTATCGGTATTTCAAACACTTTTAAGTGCCAACACTCGCCGTACAGATATCACCCTAGGCGTGCCAGTACTGCACCGCCCAACCAGTGAAATGGCCAATGCTGTAGGTTTGTTTGTCAATCAATTACCGTTGAGGGCCAAGCTGGATAAGGCACAGTCATTTGCACATCTTGCCGCTCAAAATCAGCGCCAGTTAGGTGAGCTAATAAAACACAGCAGTTATCCATTTTCCGAAATTGTTCGTGTGACTGACACTGAACGCACTATGCATCGCCACCCCATTTTCCAAATCGGCTTTGCTTATCATAACTTCTTGAAACCAGGTTGGATTGAGTCCAATCAAGCGCTGGTTGACGCCATTTGGAGCCAGTGTTTACAAGAGCCTGAATTGGACTTAAGCCTTGAGGTCACGCCGCTTTCGAACACCTTTAAGATTGCATTTAAATTTGATGCAGCAGCTTACCCTCATCATGTAGTCGATACATTTGCCAAAGACTATCTGACACTGCTTGATGATGTGATATTTGCAAACGACCCGATGCTAAGCAACTTGCCTGTATTTGCGAAGCTCAAATCAATACCTACCTCAGCAAACCACCCCTCTGAGAAAACTCTGGTAGATTTATTTGAAGCACAAGCAATGCAGCACCCTGAGCGCACTGCCGTCTGTTTTGGTATGCAGTCTATCAGCTACAGTCAGCTCAATGATAAGGCAAACCAGTTCGCCCACACTCTACTCAACCACCCGGAGTTTAGACATGGCGCTGAAAACCTGATTGCACTGTGTGCAAAGCCATCGATTGAACTTATTGTCGCTATACTCGGTATTTTGAAATCAGGTGCAGCCTATGTGCCGCTCGATGCCAATTCACCAAAGACGCGCATTAACCATATTTTACAAGACGCGAAACCAAGTATTTTGGTCCTTGGCGCTGATCTGCCTGACGCGGGGGTCAACCAGCACAATCAGGTGATCAACTTACAAACGGCCCTGACTGGAAATAAGCAAGTTGCCAATATCAATAGAGCCTCGCCGTCAAACCTCGCCTATATTATTTACACATCGGGCTCCACAGGTAAGCCAAAAGGCGTGTTGGTTGAGCATCACAACGTATCCAACTTGTTCAATAACTCTCAGTCTAAATTTGGCTTTACTGAGCAAGACACTTGGTGTTTATTCCACTCTTATGCGTTTGATTTTTCGGTGTGGGAAATTTGGGGCGCGCTACTGCACGGTGGCAGGCTGTTGATCCCCGATGAGCTTACTCGCAAAGAATCGGTGAGCTTTGCCAAATTTGTCATAGATAACCAAGTGACTATTTTGAACCAAACCCCATCGGCGTTTTACCCGTTGATGGATAGCTTATTGGCAAGCCCACACAATATGTTGCGCAAAGTGATATTTGGTGGTGAACCGTTAGATTTAAACAAACTGACACCTTGGTTTGAGCACGCGCAACCTCAGGCAGAGCTTGTCAACATGTACGGCATCACCGAAACTACGGTGCACGTGACTGAAATCACCATTGATGCCAACATGGTGTATGACACAGACGCACGCAGCATCATCGGCCGTCCACTCCCCGGCTACGATATTTTGCTACTCGATGCGCAATTAAATTCAGTCCAACATGGGCAAATAGGAGAGATTTTTGTCTCAGGCTGCGGCGTGACTCGAGGTTACCACAATCAAACCACCCTAACTGATGAGCGTTTTATTACACATAGTTCAGGTAAACGCCTTTACCGCTCAGGAGATCTAGCTCGTTTAAATGAATCAGGCCTGTTTGAATACATGGGTAGAGCCGACGACCAAGTCCAGATCCGCGGTCACCGTATTGAGCTTGGTGAAGTGCAATACGCGCTCAAATCACTTAGCTATATCACAGACGCGTACGTCATTGCTGCACAGAAGCAGCTTGGTCAAGTGTTGGTCGCCTATATCATTACACCAGATGCACCATCTACTGCAAAAATACGCTCAGATTTACTGACCAAGCTACCTGAATACATGGTGCCAGCTTATTTCGTATTAGTACCTCACTATCCACTAACTGCAAATGGTAAAATTGATAAACAAGCACTACTGACACAACTGCCTTTTAATCAAGCACCAAAGACGGCCTTGTTGAATACACAAAGTGCCGCCAGTATCAGTGAAACTCAGCCACAGTTTGCTAAGCCTTTGGCGCAGCCAGAGCTCAAATCAGCCGTGACGCAAATTTGGCAACAAGTACTTGAAGTCGATCATATCGCCTCTGACGTGCCATTTTTTGAAGCGGGGGGAGATTCGCTGCTGGCCAATGTACTGACCGCAAAATTTAAATCACAGTTAAATGTTGAATTTCCGCTGACGCAGATTTTTCAGTCCAGCACCATAGAGGCTATGACCGATTTTATTGCACAAGCTCAATCGGCAGATAACCCATCAAACTCTGCAATCATACGAGACAACGAGGTTTCCAGTAGCGCACAGAATCAAGATGTGGCATTGATAGGACTATCTTGCCAGTATCCAGACTCGCCTGATCACGCCACTTTTTGGCAAAATTTAGTCAACGAACAAGACTTACTCAAAAGGCTTAGCGAGTCTTCCGAGCAAGGTGACGTCACATGGCTAGACTCATGGGTAGAAGGCCAAGATCAGTTTGATCCAGAGTTTTTCAATATCTCTGAAAAGAATGCCAAAACCATGAGTTATTCACAGCGCCAGCTGTTAATGCACGCATGGAAAGCAATAGAAGATGCAGGCTACAGCGCTCAAACTATGCCAAATACCGGAGTTTATGTTTCATCTTCAGGTGCTGACAACCCAGACTTGGCTCTGCAAAACAAGTTTAAAGATGGTCAGTTTATTTTAAATGCACAAGACTATGTGGCTTCAACCATTAATCAACCAGGGACACTACCCACTACTATCTCGTATCACCTTGGTTTTACTGGTCCCAGCTTGTTTGTGCACTCCAACTGCTCATCGTCCATGTCTGCCATCGCGCTGGCATGCAGTGCGCTAAAGGCTGGTGAAATTGACTATGCAATTGTTGGCGCAGCTTGCTTATATCCGCAGCGTTATACCGGATATGAGTACGAAAAAGGGTTAAATTTTGCTGCTGATGCACGCTGTAAAGTGTTTGATGAAAAAGCCGACGGCATGATTGGCGGCAGCGGCGTCTCTGTCATTGTGTTAAAACGCGCCGATGATGCCATCAACGATTCAGACAACATCTATAGCTTGATCCGTGGTATTAAAATCAATAATGACGGCAAAGATAAAGCGGGCTTTTTCGCTCCTGGGACCAAAGGCCAGATGCAGGTTATCGAGCAAACGCTAAAAGCTGCCAAGGTGTCACCTGCATCAATCAGTTATGTTGAAGCTCACGGTACTGGCACTGCTCTTGGCGACCCTATCGAGTTTTCATCGTTACAGCAGGTGTACCAGCAGCACAGTAGTGACAAGCAGTTTTGTGGTCTAGGAGCCGTCAAGTCAAACCTTGGCCATACCGACACATTGGCTGGGTTAACTGGTTTAATTAAAACCTCGCTGGCGCTGTATCACAAAAAAATACCCGCCTCGTTGCATTACAACACTGCTAATCCGCACATCGACATGAACAGCTCACCATTTTATATCGTCGACCGTACAAAAGACTGGAATACACCGCTACTACCGAGGCGCGCGGCTGTCAGCTCATTTGGCATTGGTGGTACCAATGCCCATGCCGTGTTAGAAGAAGCGAACGAATTGTTCGACCATGAAATTGAAAGTCAGTTACAAAGCAAGTCTTGCATCATTGTTTTGTCTGCACAAAATGAAGAAGTCTTGACCAGGCAAGTAAGCCAATTGCGCGATTACCTAACTACAAATGAGTTATCTCAACAAGCACTGGTTAGAATGGCTTACACATTGCAAACTGGCCGCACAGTTATGCCTGTGCGTACAGGGTTTGTTGTCGTTTCAATTGATGAACTAAAGACAAAACTCACCCAGTATTTGAATGCACCAACACCGAGTCTTGCAGGCACAGTTCAAACGCATCCACTTAATTTGGCTTCAGCATTTAATCAAGGCGATTATCAGGGCATATTAGCCACTTGGTTGGCATCTGGCTTTGCTGACTGGGACTTCATCTACCAAGGCGCTAAGCTTAAAAAACTCAGCTTGCCCACCTACCCGTTTGCATTAAAAACGATTGCCCTTGGTAATGAAAATACTGTGCGAGCACCAAATTTAGACGGCGCAACGAAGTCTACAGGTGAAACTACGCTTAAAACCCCTGTTTGGATTGAAAAAGCCATAGCACATCAAGAACAAATATCACAACGCCACGACGAAGAACATCACCTAGTTTTTTGCGACTTTCCAGCACATGCGCAAGTCAGTGAGCTGCCTGATGCTCAAGTACACTCGTTACAATCTGAGCACTTTTCAATTGAGCAAAAAATCTCGGACTTTGGCATTCAGTTACTTCAACTTATTAAGGAAAAAGCAGCAACTAAGCAGCAAATAAAACTGCACTTAGTCATTGCCGACAATGGCTCTGGGGATACGCTAAGCAACTTATATACTTGCTTCCACGCACTCTTAAAAACCGCCAGCCTTGAATGCAAAACGCTGAAAACACAGCTAGTTGTGCTAGATGATGCGGCAATTCAAAACAACCTTGCTGCGATACTTAACGCGGAGCAAAGTGGTTTTGACGATAACTTTGTACGTTACACACAAGGTGTACGAGAAGTTTTAACGTATCAAACAATCGTACCTACTGAACCGCAGATGCCGTTCAAAACCGATGGCGTTTACCTTATAACTGGTGGGCTTGGTGGAGTTGGTCGCCATTTTATCAAAGCAATCAGTTCACAGCCTTTTAATAAAACCATCGTTATCACAGGTCGTAAACCCGATAATCACCCTGATGTGCAAAAGCAGTTAGCCCAACTAAAAGCCGCTAACACCCAATTGTATTACCACAGTGTGGACGTATCACACAAAATGAACGTACTGTTGATGGTGCGCGATATCCTTGCCAAGCATGGTAAGCTCAGTGGCGTCATCCACGCTGCTGGCATTGTTAAAGACACGCTGTTAAACAAAAAAGACCGGGCAAGCTTTGCTCAAGTGCTTGCCCCAAAAGTGGAAGGTGTGGTGGCGTTGGACGAAGCCACCCAAGAGCTCGCATTGGACTTTTTCGTTTGCTTTGCCGGGCTGAGTGGCGTTAATGGAGCCCTCACGCAAATAGACTATGCCACTGCCAATGCCTTTTTAGACAGCTACATGCATCATCGCAGCGCACTACAAAAACGTGGAGAACGACAAGGGTTAAGCGTTAGTATCGACTGGCCATATTGGCAAGATGGTGGCATGAAGATCAACCCTGATTTTGCAGATATACTCGCCCAAACCAGCTTCGCACCTATGCCAACAAAAATGGGCATTGAGGCGTTTTATCACGCGCTTAAAAACCCACAAACATTAATTGAGTTTGCAAATGATGCGCTACCTGACACCACGCAAAGCACACGAGAGACCCGTCAGTTCGACAGTATTGATGCACTAACCGATGAGCTAAAAACAGGTCTTGCCGAGCTCGCAGCTAACATTCTAGGTGTTAATACCAAAGAGCTTGACCCTGACACAGATCTTGGCGACTTTGGTGCAGACTCTATAGCCTTTATCACCTTTATCAATCAAGTTAACGCCAAGTACCAACTGGAGCTGTCACCTAGCGTGCTGTTTATGCACTCCACACTCAACAGCATATTGGGGCATATATTAGATGAGCACAGTGACAAGCTAGTTAATAACACTTGCCAAAACTCACAGCTCAAACTTGAACAAGCCTCTTGCCAGTCTGATGAAAGCGAAGATCCCGTCGCGATCATTGGGATCAGCGCGCAATTCCCACAAGCTGACAACATCGAACAATTTTGGCAAAACCTTGCCAATCAAACGGACTGTGTCACCGAGTTTGATTGGTCAGAAACCAATTGTGATACCCGTTCACAGCAACCTCTACCAACTGACATTAACTGGCTTGGTCGCCTTGAACGTAATCAAAGTTTTGACCCGTTGTTTTTCAATATAGCGCCCGCAGAGAGCGAGCGTATTAAGCTGCAAGAAAGCTTATTGATGTCCCATGTTTGGCAGTGTATTGAAGACGCAGGTTACGACCCTAAATCACTGGCGGGCACCAATACTGGGTTATTCATTGGCTGTCAGGCGGGATACCATGAAGGGTTAATCACCTCCTCTGCTTATGCGCCAAACCGGATGAGTTACTTCTTAGACTTACACGGTCCAAGTGAAGGCGTCGATACAACTTGCTCATCGTCCTTAGTTGCCATACACAAAGCTGTGCAAGCAATTCAAAATGGTGAGTGTGACCAAGCAATTGTTGGGGGGGTGAATGTCATCGAATCGCCAAGCGCATCAATTGCCATGCATGACATTGGCGCGCTGTCACCAACGGGCCGCTGCCGTACTTTTTCGGCAAATGCCGATGGGATTGTTCGTGGCGAAGGTGTTGGCATGATCTTCATTAAAAGACTCACGCAGTCGGAGCAAGATAAAGATCATATATATGGGACAATCTTAGGCTCCGCAATCAATCATGGTGGTAAGTCTCAGGGCTTTACAGTACCAAATGCAAAGGCGCAAACACGCTTGTTAGACAAAGCTTGGCAAGATGCAGGCATTGACCCAGGTACGCTGAGTTACGTTGAATGTCATGGCACGGGAACCTCTCTTGGTGATCCGGTGGAGCTAGATGCACTTAAAGCCGCTTATAAAAAAGTGAGTATGACAACAAACAGTGTGCAAGGCTGTGCGCTCGGTTCTGTGAAAAGTAACATTGGCCACCTTGAAATAGCCGCAGGCATTGCCGGGGTAATTAAAGTGTTACTGCAGCTGAAGCACCAAACCCTTGTACCGTCATTGCATGTGGACGAATTGAACCCCTACTTGGGGCTCGATAACTCGCCATTTAAAGTGCAAACAGCACTCACTCCCTGGCAAAGTGAGCAACCGCGCCGCGCCGGTGTGAGCTCTTTTGGCATAAGTGGCGTGAACGCCCATATCGTGCTCGAAGAGTACACAGCTAAGCCTGCACTCAATGCAAACGCATCGCCTAATGAGACAGCCATTGTACTTTCTGCGGTCAGTCAACCTGCGCTAGTAGCAAAGACAGAGGCGCTTAATGCGTACCTAGATCGACATTCCAATGTGTCTTTGGAGTCACTTGCATACACACTACAAGTGGGTAGAACGGCTCATAAATACCGCACAGGTTGGGTTGTGTCCTCTATCGAGTCTTTAAAACAAAAGCTGGAGCACACACTTGCAAACGACACTCTGGAGATCAAAAAAGTACCAACTGCACAAGTACCAGTTATTGAAGATAAGGATGCCATAAACCTCAAGCAAAACCCCAGTGCGCTATTGCGCTTTTGGCTTCAAGGCCACGCTATAAATTGGCCTGTACTTTATCAAGCCGCGGT
Organism: Pseudoalteromonas sp. Of7M-16; assembly: GCF_022347805.1. Lineage (NCBI taxonomy): Bacteria > Pseudomonadati > Pseudomonadota > Gammaproteobacteria > Alteromonadales > Pseudoalteromonadaceae > Pseudoalteromonas > Pseudoalteromonas sp. Of7M-16. The sequence goes on from NZ_JAKRFY010000014.1 coordinate 38,190, forward strand.
GCAAAAAATCAGTCTGCCAACAACGCCGTTCGTAACAACTGAAAAGCCTTCTGCGCCTTGGCTACTACTTGAGAATCAATGGCAACCTGCACCTTTGGCCTGCCCATCAGATTGGCGCGCTCAGTTAACCCCACTGCTCGCTGGTAAAAATGTGCTGATCGTCGCAAAAGACCAGCAAAGCGCTGCGCCACTGCAAGAAAAGCTCGCTGATTTCGATGTTAAAACAGTGAACTACGGTGCACTGAGCACATTGACACTTAGCCAAGATACCTTGCCGGACTTAGTCTTTTTTATCGCTGAACCAACTGATATAAAAACAGCGCAGGTAAAACCCCTGTATGAGTTTATGCAAGCCATCTCAAAGCTTGATAAACACACAATGCAGCTGTTTTATGCACTGCCTGAGTGTTTGGCAAATGCCCACTGTGAAGATATGAGCGCGCTACTGAGAAGCTACACCATGCGCAGCCCAGCACATGTGTGGAGCCTAGTTGAATTTACCGTAGAGGATAATAATTGGGCTGATAAATTGCTGCAGGAGGTCGTTTGTCCAAGTTTAAGCGGCGACACCACTCAGCCAAATCAAGTGAAATACCAAAACCAAACTCGATTTGCATTGGCGCTGAACAAAGCTTCGATACCTTCAAACGCGCCAATGCTAAGCACTCACAGCTTCAAGCAAAATGGGGTGTATTTAATTGCAGGCGCACTTGGAGAACTTGGCATGGCACTGAGCAAGCAGTTATCAACTGAGTTTAATGCCACACTTATCCTAATCGGCAGGCGCAGTGAACAGGAGTGTGCAGAAGCGTTAAAGCAACTCAAAACACATAATCAAGGGCAAATACACTACTTCAGCGCTGATGTTTCTTGCGAGCAAGACCTTTTGACGGTTAAGCAGTTTATTGATGCACAAGGTATTTCGCTAAATGGTGTTATGCACTTAGGCACCGCTTTTTCACAGGATGAAACTTGCTGGGCCGACTTTGAACAAGCCATGCAGGTGAAAGTCCGAGGTTCAATAAACCTAGATAAAACATTCGCCGAGTCAAAACTAGATATGTTTGTGATGTTCTCATCTATGGCCGTATTCGGTAGCTTAAATCATTTGTCTTACTCATATGGCAATGGTTTTCAAAATACCTTTGCACATGCCCGTCAACAGCTGGTGAATACAGGCCAAAGACAAGGTAAAACGCTGGCCATTAATTGGGGCTACTGGCACTCAATTGATCCGGTAAAAAGCATCGAAAATCGTTTTGCCGAGAAAAAAGGCTACCAACTGATTAACATGCCCGACGCTTTTATGTTGATGCAGAGTTTACTTAGCACCGAAGTGACAAATATAGGCGCCTTGCTAAGCTCAGTTCCAGAAAAAATTTATCACAACACTGCCCGCTTAATGACTCGAAAAGCGGTGTTTACTCAGATGACTACAAACACAACAGAAACTCAAATTGAAGTCGTAAAAACATCAGACATACGGGCTGTTGTGATCCAAATCGTCAGTAACGTGATTGGCGTCTCTGCCGATGATCTTGACCTAGATTGCGACCTGTACGACTATGGGTTTGACTCCATTTCTTTGCTAAAAACGTTTCAACAATTAAAAGAAACCCTTAACATCGAATTGCAAGCAGATGCGTTTAAAAACATGAACACCATCGCCGCATTCATCGATGACATTGAACAGCTCTATATCGCAGAGAGTACTGGCAAAGAAAGTGAAGAAAAACCGCAAAAACCTGACTTTATTTTGGATGCTGGCTTTACCCCAATAGACGACACTCCTTCATTAGAAAAGGCCTATGACGGCGCGGTTAAATCAGTATTACTTACCGGCGCAACGGGTTTTTTAGGTAGTCATATCTTGCAGCAGTTACTGGATGAAACAGACGCCACCATCTACTGTATCGTGCGTGCTAGTAACCTAGAACAGGCAAAGCAACGTATTGTGCACTCAGCCCAAAGCTACCGGCTTACACCGAACATGAAGCGCATCGTGCCTATGATCGGCGACATGGAAAAACCACAACTCGGGTTGTCTGACAAAAACTGGCAAACTTTATGCTCTCAGGTACAGCACATCGTCCACACGGCGTCTTATGTCAATCATATTCAGCCTTACTTTGCATTCAAAAAGTCGGTGGCAGGCACCAATCAGCTGTTAAAAATGGCAACCACGCTATCACTTAAAATGCTCCACTTTGTGTCGAGTACGACTGCCAGCACACAGGTAAAAAACTCCCACTTTTCTGTCAACCCAGTAGAGGACTTTATTGACATTAAAGATGCTGAGCTTATCTGTAGCGGTTACGGTCAATCTAAGTGGGTGCAAGAAGAGAATATCCGTCAAGCCTCAGAGCATGGCGTCCCATACACAGTTTACCGCTTTGCTCAAATTTCGGGGTCATCACAAACGGGGATTGGTAACACTGATGATATTTTCCACCGTATTCTAAAAATGATGATGCGCACCCCTATACAGCCCACTGACGTACCGTATTTGCTGGATATCATTCCGGTTGATAAAGCCGCGGCCGCAATTGTGCTAGGAATGGGTGATAAGCAAAAGCGCAATAAGGTGTTTCATGTAGCAAACAACACCCCGCTGCCAGTAAGTCAGTTTTACGACTTGGCCAAAGCGCACAACCTGAAGTTTGAACAAGGTGAAAAACATGACTTCATTGCTTCGTGCAAACACTATATTGAACATGCAACGGAGGGGAATACCCAAGTCATTATGAACGGATTACTCACTCAGCGCCCTGGTTATGATGAGTACTTATTCGAAACCTATCTGATGCCAATGTCGCCGTATGACAAAGACAACTATTTATCTCTAGTAGAAAAATACCAGATTGGATTTGGTGAATGGGAAACTCTGTTTAACACCTATTTTAAACAGTGGCGACAAGACCCGCATTATCAAATAATTTGGCCAGATCAAGCATCGCAATCAAACTAAAGCCAAAGCTCAAAGCTGCTGTTTTTCTGTATAGCTTTGAGCTTTTGCCATAAATCAGCTAACGTGTTTTAAAACAACGCATCGATACATGCTATGCATATAAAAGACATTGCTTTAGGCGCTTTGGCTGAACTTGGCTATCCGAAGCAAAAAATCAAAACAGCCCAAGCTCGGCAACTTTCTGCAACGCTTTACCGACAATTAACGGATCACCAGATTGAATCTGTATTGCACCTGTGTGAGCAATTGCTTGAAGAGCGTGACTGGATGCTCAGTTTAATCGCCTATGACTGGGCGTTTCGAGTCAAAAAACAATATACCCTAAGTACCTTTGATATTTTCGAACGTTGGTTATTGCAATACATCACCGACTGGTACGACTGCGACGATTTTTGTACCCATGCCTTTGGCGAGCTGATGGTGCAATACCCAGAGTTAATTGATAAAACCCACCCTTGGGCCACGCACAGTAACTTCGCTGTGCGAAGAGCCGTCGCCGTCATTTTGATTTACCCATTAAATAAAGGAAAATTTCCCCTAAACGCCCCTTTAAACGCGGCAAACTTGTTATTCAATGATCAACATGATTTGGTGCAAAAGGGCTATGGCTGGCTGCTAAAAGTGCTTTCCAAGTCATCGCCGGATGTCGTTATTAATTACCTCAAAACTCACCACAAACACATGCCTCGAGTGGCATTTCGATATGCACTAGAAAAACTTGATAAACAAACCAAAACGCAGCTCATGTCGCTGTGAATAGAACTTCGTCCCGAATATGGTAATTTTGGAAGATATCAATTATTCTTTTGTTACTTTATAACACTTAAGAGCACATCATGATAACGATAACTAAGCTCTCTGAAAAACATCTAGAACAGGTAAAAGCCATTCAGATTGAAGATAATCAGGTTGAATTTGCAGGCATTGCTTCCGAGTTTTTAAATGATATATGCGACACCACTCACCTGCATGTAATTGAACATCAAGACAAGGTCATTGGTTATTTTAAGCTTGATCTCGCTTACGCACAGAAATATGACTTTTGCCCAAAAGATGCTGTTGGGATCCGAGCATTTGTGATTGATAAACGCCAACAAGGCAAAGGCTATGGCAAAAAAGCGGTGCATGCTCTATTCCCTTACGTAAGCGATTTTTACCCCGAGTACAGGCAAATTTATTTAACCGTCAACTGCCGTAACAACCTCGCATACCAATGCTATAAAAAAGCAGGCTTTGAAGACACGAATGAAAAATATTTGGGCAGTCCAGCGGGACCAAACTACATTATGAAGGGGATGTGTTAGACACTGCAAAAAAGTGATGTTTGAATTCACAGGCTAAACCTTTTAAAAACAAGAGTTTTAGGTTTATTAAAAAGTACGTTTGCTTAACGCAAACGTACTTGGTCAACTCAATATTTAGAGGTAATCGACCTCAGCGTAACCACCATCCGCGATACAGCGCCTTACATCTTCTCTGTACTGGGCATGGAAAATAGACTTAGAAGTCCATAAGATGTTGTAGTTATTTTTGTCTACGCAAGTAACCAAAATCGTCATATATGCATGAGCAGTTGATTGCACACCAAGTGATAGAGCAATTGCAGCTATGCCGCCAAATAGAATTGATTTAAGTTTCATTATTATATACTCCCTTGTTTTATACCTTTGATATAAATATTAAAATAAGCAATGCAGCACAGTTAAATAGAACAACAAAATCGAGGTTTATTTTAAACACCTAGATTTTATAAATGCATGAATCTTATTAATATAGATTTTCATGCTAAAACCCACTATTTTACCTAGTATTGCTGAGAAAGATTAAATGGAGGTACCCCCTATCGCCATACATCACATCTGATGTATTTAATACGTAATAAAACGAACCTCAGGGAAACCGCCTTCATATAAGCACCTCGTCAACAAAGCGTTTTGCACTCTGGGATTAGAGGCGCGATCTGACCACAGCACTTTGGATTCGCTTTGGTCTACACACGTAATAAGCATGGTATTACTACCAATAGAGGCCATTACATGACTACTTAAAGATAAAGTAGCCGCTGTAGCAAAGCCAAACAACATTGATTTTAATTTCATTTTTATAAACTCCCTTGTTTAAATTAAACAGATTAAAATCAAGTCGAATATATAATAGACAAAAAAGACTGTAAACAACCATAAAACGCAAAAACCACTGTTATTTAAATTCTATAAAATCATTAATTTATCATGAAAAAATTAATCAAAACCTACCAAATACCAGAGCTTTTTGAATACGAGAACACAAAAGAGTGCTTCTACTTTAATCAAGTTAAATAAACTAGACGCAACGAGAGAGGTAATACTCAACCAGCTATTTATCAATTAAACAGAATTAGAGTGTGTTGAGGTAACCATATTCAGACAATAAAAAGAGGTCGTTAGTCGGCCAACTGTTTTAGTACGATTAGCCAACTTGTTTTCATACATTGAATGGTTTGCTTTTATAGACCTTTACTTCCCAAATATTTTACCGATCCCTCCCACTTTTGCTTATCAAAGGGTGTCGCTAAGAGCAAAGAACCAAATAAGTTTATTTGTGCTTTTTGAATACCGCAAAACTGCAATGTATACGTATCAAGTTGAGCAATAACTGGCGCGGCTTGCTCTTCCATATGCTGCGCTGGCATATCCATTGTTAGAATAAGCCGGGATGTCTTTCCTGATAAAAGCTGTACAGGTACAGGGTTGTCTTTTTCGTATCTAAAAGAAAAATCTGGTAAAAATGTTCTATCAAACAAGCCCTTAAGTTTAGCGGGGAGCCCACCCCACCAAATCGGTGAAACAATTACAATATGCTCGGCCCACAAAACTGCCTTCTGAAACTCGACTAAATCAGGCTCCAACACCTGTGCTGCATTATAGCCATACTGCAAATTTGCATTAAATGTCATGTCAGATAAATTAAAACGTCTTACTTCAAAGTATTCTCTGGCTTCACAACTGTAGATATCTGCCAAGTGTTGACCAAAACTGTTTGATTTTGGATTACCATTTAGAACTAGTATTTTTTTCGTCATTTTACTCATTTCCTATTTTTGAGTTTGATGACGAGTCTAATCTCTTCCCCTAGGGGTAGAGTCAAGCATAGAAGGACAAGATTTTATCGTAGACAGACAATTTTCAATCCGAGAGATCCTGCTATTTAACGAATCTACCTGACGTGACAACTGACACTTAAGCCCAACCAGAAACTGCTCTATTCGTAGCCAATCTACTTCCCCATTTTGATAGACAATCACCTCGTCAAGTTGAGCTAAAGTAGACCCTAACGACTTGGCCTCTTTGATTAGGTTCAGCACCTCTATGTGCGAATCTTCGTATACGCGGTAGCGTCCTTGTCTCAAAGGTGTTTTAATCAAGCCTCGCGTTTCATACAATCGAATCGCTTTTATTGATAATCCGGTTTTATTTGCAACCTCTCCGATATACATAGATTTCCTTTAATTTGTGAGATGAATGGAATTAGCCTTAATAATTCACGATATATTTGTTTTATCCACATCGCTCAAAAACAACTCACTTTATGGCTAACAGGAATAATCGCTATCTAACAAGTTTATCGTGGTTATTTAATGGCGGATTTGGGATCAGGCACCGAGGTTCTGGCTTGGGCTGTGCGTATATATCATAAACAATGTGCGCTAGCGCAGCTAGGGGTAGAAGAAAAAGCCAACTAAATAATAAACTGGCGATTACGTTATCACGCAGCTTTTGAAGCCAGGTGCGATTATCTTCCTGCTGCGCCGTATAGTATTGTTGGGTTTCTTGTATATGGACCGATATATTGTCACAAAGTGAGAGTTGACACTGAGAAGTTGATGAGCCATCCAGTACTTGCTCAATGGTAATTTTTAGCTGCTCTAAGCCTTCTTTGTTTCCAACCAGAGGCTCTCCCGCCAAAATTTCACTATTAACCCATGGCTCCTTTGTCATACAAATCTCTTTACACCTTTTATTTTTTCGCTATTTATAGCATAAAATGTAAGTCACAGTATCAACAGAGAGCTGAGTAAATTAGTACGATATTGTTAAAACAACATGGTGTGAAATAAGCGCCCTGGGATACTTGCGGCAACAACAGCGGAGATCACAGTGCCAATATATGCGCCGCACATGCAATCAATATGTACCCTTCGATTACCTTTATAAATGGCGTACGTTCCAGCAACAACCGAGACGATAATTAAAATAGCAAACAAATGTAGCCAAGTTAGGCTGCCTGTTGGTTGAATAAAAAAAGAGCTAAAAGCGGTGATTAACATAAGCACAGCCCACAATCTACCAATGAACTTATGTATACGAGTGCCTTTTTCCATTGCCAAATTTAGAAGGCCTAAAACTATGGCTGGAATAACCACGAATAAATGTATGAGTGTTGGGAGTGCAATATCCATATGCAACCTTTAATGAGAAGTGAATCGCCCAGCTAAACATCTGTCAGCTTCTATATTCTAGTTTAAATAAACAGCAGTTGAATAGTTACCTTAAAGCACTTTATCTGGTTTATCAAAGCACTTTCTGAAATTGAGCCACAATACACTCCCTAGCTATTCGGCCACATCATAAAATACGGGATATTAGTGTAAATACTTAAATATGCGGGTCATGTACTACCCGCACACATGTACTTCAAAATTGATTATGACCGTTACAAAAAAGGCCAGCTATCGTGCTGACCTTCTTTCGTGCTATATACAAACTTACTGTTTTAGTATGCTCGATTTTAGTAGCTAATTGGTTCGCCGCCTATTCTTCTGCAAATTTTCTCAGCAGTACGAGATTCATTATATGATTCAAAAACATCGCTCCATAATAGGCGACCATTTTTATAACACTCTACCAAAATTTCTTCGTATGCATTTGCATTAGTCGGGATGGATGTAGCAACAATCAGTGCCGTTGCGGCTAAGATACTTTTTATCATTTTTCTTTCCTTAATTAATTGTGAAACCCAAAATGTGCTTACTTTTAGTACAGCTACTTAACGTTATACATTGAGAACAAATTGTAAACAACAGATTATTTAAAATTTAATGAAAGAAGAAATAGTAACTCGGATTAAGCTTAAAAACTGCAAGCTCATACAACTTAAGCTTTAGGGATTCTTTCTTCCACCCTGCTTCAACCTTATTTAAAGGAAATAAATGTCGTTGATAAACGGTGCTCAATTGAAACAAAAATCGACGTCAATTTGATTGAAATAGCCAAGCTATCCCCTGCTCACTCTTTTTTGAGTGTCGTAATCAAGCACCTACTTAGCACTTAATCAAAACTCAAAGTTTACCTGCACCGGATAATGATCTGATAGCTCATTATAATAACCATTGTGATAATGGCGGCCGCTACTGAGGTTCCAGTTGCCCTTTAAATAGCTCCAGTACCAATTTTTGTCAGCTTTTGGATAACGCACAGCCATACTCGGATTGTTTTTAGGCTGTTTGTGATCGGCATGCCAAAATACATAATCCAAGGTATCGTTGTATTCTAAGCTGTAATCAAAATAGTATGCATTGGCTTTGGTAAACCAATTGTGTTTTGCGGAAAATGAGCCTATCACTGGCGTTTCAAAATTCAACTTCGCTCTTGCTGTAGTGAGCATGTCTGCCACTTCTTGCCGCTTGCTCCACTCTACATTCATGTCGCCACCAATGATCAAGGGTTCGCTTCTAGGTATATTCTGTGCCTCGATAAAAGCTTGAACTTCACTTAACTGGCCCATGCGAACACGATGTTCTTCCTCGGTATTGCCATCATGTGTTGCTTGCAAGTGAGTGCCGATCAAGTGGTAACGCAAACCTCCTTTTTCTATTTCAACATAAGCAAAGCCTTTGTTTGCCAAATAGTCCCAACTACCACTCAAACTCTGAGTGAAAACATGCGCTTTTTGCGAAATGATTGGATATTTAGAAATAATCACCACACCCCCTCGGATAACAAACGGGCTATTGGAACAGTTACCAGTCAAACTGTCCCAGCCGCTGCCACTGCAATCCTGTCCAACATTCGGTGTTTGATAAGGATATATAGAAGATAACGCAGCGAGTGCCTGCTCAGCATCACTATTAAATACTTCGTTGACAATAATGACATCAGGCCTGTCATTAAGCGAAGTAAGCGCCAAGGGTAAACGTTGCGCTCTATTACTCTGATCCCAATCTTGCACATTTAGCTGCATGATATTGTAAGCCATCACTTTGAGAGAATCAGCCACACTTGGCATACTCATTAGCATTGTTGCACACAGCAGGACATGTTTAATTTTCATTTTTTCTCCAATACATCACTATTATTTTGGTTTTTATTGAGATATTCACTTGCTACTGCACACTCAAGACGCAGAGAACTGGTGAAAATTTCGCAGCAATGAAAATAATCATTTTTAATGTCGGTTTGATTGCGCTAAGTTGCTTTTTTTATGACACTTTTCTGGAATTTTTATTGCTGTTAAGAACCGTATAGGCAATGCAAAATGGGGAACACAGACTTGCCGTTTAGTCTCATTACTTTCTATAGACCAGAAGATAATTGGGTCAATTCGAGAGGCATATGACTAAAAAAAGGTTAGCTATTACAGCTAACCTTTGGATTGACTAAAACAATCAAGTTTTACAAAGGGAAAAAATATACAAAATGCTCAGCATGAATTTAAAGTTTAATTCGCTGTTGTAATTTGACGGGTTCACCGTCAACTTCCAAAGTCGCTGTCACTTCTAAAATACCATCTTTTAAGTTAGGTAAAGCATGTATAGCTGGTTGCCAAATTTTTTGCTCATAGGGCGATATGTCTACACTTTCCTGCCAAATGTGAGCGCTCTTTACTGGCTTTTCAAATGGTAAAAACTGAACGGCTAATTCGCCAGACGTAGCGCCTGAATAAGGCCCGGTTAGCGCTATTTTCAATTGTTTTTGTTGTAACGAAGCATTCAAGTACACACCGTCAAAGCGCTGACTTTCGACATCTAACAGCCCAGACTGTTGTATATCTTGCCAGTTCAGTTTATAGCCATAAGTGGCTGTATTATCTGTCAAATCAAAGCGACTTTTTCCAGGTAAGAGTGAGTGGGTTACAGCTTTACCGCCTTCGCCAGTAAGTATTAACTCAGCAACACTATCACTTGGGTTAATGGCTTTGACAAAAGGCTGGTCGTTGTCAAACCTCAATTGAAGCTCAATACCGCTGAGGGTTTTTGCCGTTGGGCGGTGAATTTGACTACGCCAAAGCGTCAAGTATTGTCGTAATTGTGTAGACAACTCATCATGCTTGTTTTGATCAGTGAGCTTATCAAAGGCGTTTTTTAACTGGGTTCGGCACTGTGGTATATCGTGAGTAAACTCCTCGCAGGTGTTGAATGCTCGCATTGCCAGTGGAGCATCTCGATATAACCAAGGATTAGCGATAGACTCATTTAATGATACTACAGACGCTGTGTGGCCAAAAACGTATGGCGTAAGCGTATGGTTCATCGCTTTACCAAGGATTGCAATTTGCTGCAAGTTAACCTTATCTTGCGCATTTTTAGGCATATTAAAAGTCACTTTTTGGCTTTGAGACTTAGTATTGAGCGTCACCACAAGTTGATCATCTAGCTTGGTCAAATTAAGTGCCAACTGCTGATACTTTTGAATATCTTCGATGGCCTCAGGAGTCAGAGAAACATACTGGCTTGATTCGTCATAACCGGCTCCATTAAACTCAAGCTTGTTGCCATTTTTTATTAATAAAGTCAGCATTTTATCTTGACTAAAATCAGCTTCTTTGAGCAGCCCCAAGCGCTTTTTCTTGCTGTCTTTGCTAAGCTCAGTTAACAGACCAATACCAATTTCGCCGCGCCCTACTTGTTCGGGCTCGAAATGTATTAAGGCTGCCAAGCTGTTTTTACTCACAGGCATGATCAAGGGGTGCGAAGACGGTGCGGGAAAGTCTAAAGTCGTTTGCAAGCTGTCATTGTCAGCAATAATATCAAGACGGTGCAGAGTTTCACTTTTATCACTTCTTAGGAAGTAACCTGCTCCACTTTGCTCCCAAGGCCCTTGAACAATATAAAAGCTAGATTGTGCAGTTTTAACAAATTGACTGAACTCAGCTTCAAGAGTCGGCCAATCTGGAAAAGTTGCTTTTAGTAGTTTATTGGCTGTCGGTAATGTCTCCTGCGAGTCAGGATTTGCACGCATTAACTCCTTCAAATAGCGTTTAAAGTAATGGTAACGTGTCGGATCGCTCAACAAAAAGTGTACGATAAAAAAATTCAATCCGCGTTTAAGGCTCGGGTTGTCATTAATTTGTTCAAAACTTGGTTGTCCCCCTTGATGATATTGGGCAAGTCCTGACGTTAAGTAGTTCATCGGCGCTCGGTCAAAAACCATTACATTGAGCTGTTTTTTCTGTGGATCAAAAGTATGACTGGCTATCGCATCAGCCATTCCCTCGGTGATCCAATTAGGTGCCCATGTTGAGTGACCATTAAGCGTCATATGAAATGCATGCATGGTTTCATGGATAACAATGTACCGTTGGTGATGCTGCCGATGGCTTGGGAAACTATAGCCAGCACGATTGTAAAACATGGTTTCGCCACCAGCATGTGTATGCACCCCACGTAAAAAGCCATCATCTAGCATCGCTTCTCGCACTCTGGCTCTAGAGCTACCATAAACAACCGCGATACGTTGGTTTTCTATGTTACTGGGTTCCATACCGAATAATTCAACGTAATGCGGGTATGACATCTCTAGTAACTCTAAATACAAGCGAACCTTTTCTTCTGGAAGATCACTCTTTAGAGCAAAATGCTTGCTTACCCACCAATCATATCCACGGCTGTTAGTGATTTTACCGTCACTGTATGTACGCGGAATGTTTTTCCCAACATATTGAATATCAATATTTTTTAAGGTGCTGGTGCGGCCAGAAACGTCAAGTTCCACCTGCATTTTTGATGGAGGTAATATTTTAGACGACGTCTTGATCGGTGTTGTCGCAGCGCAGCCACTTAGCAAGGTGGCTAGACAGATACTTAAGCAAGTTTTACGCATAGGAGCTTCTCATTATCAACTTATGTATATTGTATACAATAATTTAAGGGGAGAGCCAAGTAAATTCGCTTAACGCCGACAAGTTAGGTAGCTGAAACGCCAAAAAGCTTGCGTTTCAAAATGGCCTTTAAACCTTTTTCTAGACTACTGCGTCACAGTTAAAAATGCGTATCTAAGGACATTGAGATGAAAATTTACTTTTTGACAGCTGTGGCTTTTTTTTGCACTCAGCTATCTGCAATGCAATTGTTTTCAAATGATTTTGATTTTGTGGAAAGTCGCACTCTGTCATTGCCCGTAGCTGATTTAGATAGATTAAAAATTGACGCAGGCTCTGGAAAACTAACGGTTATTGGCGAAGAGACCGATAAGATAAGTGTTAAAGCTGATATATATCAATCTCAGGCGAGCACAGACTACTGCTTTGAACTCATTAAGCAAAAAAACATCGCACTGCTGACCGCCAATACCTGTCACCGAGCGTACAACCACACTTTGCTCCATTTAACCATAACCGTACCTAGTGAATTACTAACCGAGATCAAAGACCGATCAGGCGCGATCATAATCGAAAATGCCAGCGTAAGTCGAATTGAAGATGGCTCAGGGTCAATCAGGATCAGCAATAACCTCTCGTCGGTAGAGATTGAAGACGGCTCCGGAAACATTAACATCCATGGTGTGCATGGTGCAATTGCCATTGGTGATGGCTCAGGCAAGGTTGTTGTTAAGCAGGTTGACGGCGATGTGTCCATTGAAGATGGCTCAGGGAAAATAGTCGTTAAGAACGTATCCGGGAAAGTAGTTATAGACGATGGCAGTGGAAGTGTTTTGGTGCGAAATGCTCACTCATTTGAACTGATAGACAATAGTTCAGGTAAAATTCAACTCATTGATATAAAAGAACAGCTATAACAACACACTGAACCTGTAAAGCGCAGAAACACTGCGCTTTCTTTGATGGTTGCCAATGCATTTTTTTACTCTAGTAGTCACTCCTAAAGCTTTTAATTAGCCCACATTCTATAACTTTAAACACCTTCACCCTCTTGCTGTCACTATATCCCCCCAAGCTCTATAGCTAGGGTTTAAGTTTTAGCTAAAAATCAAAGTCATCTATTGCAACATTGCGCGTTGTAACACTCCGTCACTAATTATTTAAAGCTTGCTTATCATAATTGTATACAATATATTTCACAACAAAGACATTGAATTTGGTTAACAGAGTGAAGTACATCACTCAATTTCTAATAGGTGGCGTAGTTGAAAGCGAACCATAACTCTCGAAGACAACAATTGATAGCAAAGTTGTCACAGCATGACATAGATATGATGGTAGTTTCAGGCCATGAGAATATTCAATACCTCTCTGGTTTTAGTGGCAATGCTGCCACATTACTAATATCCAAGAGCAACACTTACTTAATTACCGATTATAGATATTACGAACGGGCTTGCTTGGAAACGGAAAATATACACGTGATAAAACGTGACCGAGATGCCCAGCGCCTAGGCCAGTGTATTTTAGCGCTATTTCCAGAGCTCAATAAAATCGCCTATGAATCAGAAAATGTCAGTGTAGCTCAGTGGGAAGCCATTGCCGCTGACTTGACCTACCCGTATGTACAAGGTGCATATGGTTGGGTGGAAGCGCTACGAGAAGTGAAAGATGACATAGAGATAGCATTTCTTCAACAGGCTGCCAACATTGCAGATGCAGCCCTTTGTGAAACTTTAACGCTCGTCCGTGAAGGGGTAAAGGAGCGAGATCTGGCGTTGGAACTGGAATACAAAATGCGTCAAAAAGGCTCCCAAGGGGTTTCCTTTGATACTATTTTACTTTTTGGCGAAAGAAGTGCTCTACCCCATGGCGATCCTAGTGAACGTGCATTACGTCATGGTGATCTGATCTTAATCGATTTTGGTGCTGTTGTTGGTGGTTACCGCTCAGATATGACACGGACCTATATTTACGGCACACCCAGTGCTCAACAACAAGCCATGTTTAACACCGTTCAACGTGCCCAACATGCAGCATTAGAAAAAGTACAGCAAGGCGTGTCTTGCGATGCCTTGAATCAGGTTGCGCATCGAGTATTGAATAATAGCGAATTCGCTCAATTCGCAGGTGAAGGGCTTGGTCATGGGTTGGGCCTTGCTCTACATGAACATCCATTTATCAAGCCCAATAACCCCTATGTGTTGAGCGCCGGCAATGTGATCACAATAGAGCCAGGGATTTATATTCCTCATGTCGGGGGAGTACGACTGGAAGAAGATATAGTGGTCACTCCAAACGGCTATCAACAGCTGACTCACTCTGCGCAAAATTTTGAATTATAAGGAAGCAAAGTTATGCAATTAATTAATCGCGCACAAGTAAAACAAGCACTCAATTTTAAAGCCTTAATTGATACCATTGCTGAAGGCTTTTCGGGTGACGCCAATATGCCGATGCGCCAAGTGTTTGAGCTAGATAACTCAGCTGATAATCACGATGCGTTTGCCGTGCTGCCAGCTTGGAACAACGAAGTCATTGGTGTGAAAGCCTTTACATACTTTCCGGAAAACTTTAAACAGGACAAAGCAAGTCTCTACTCAAAGATAATGCTATTTTCTCGTCAAACTGGGGAGCCACTTGCGCTTATTGATGGAACCGAAGTGACACTTTGGCGCACGGCTGCTGTATCTGCGCTCGCCGCCTCCTATTTAGCAAAAAAGGATGCCAAACACTTAGTGTTCTTTGGCTCAGGTAATCTCGCACCTTTTATGATCAATGCACACCTGAATGTACGTGACTACGAAAAAGTCACTGTCGTCGCCAGAAACCCTGATAAAGCAAAAACCTTATTGTCAGTGTTGTCTGCACAGCACGGGAAAATACAATTTGAATTTGGTACAGCATGCCAAAGTTTGATTGCATCTGCCGACGTGATCAGTTGTGCCACAGGAAGCCATACTCCTCTTTTTGATGGTAACTGGGTGTCCCCTGGTACTCATATTGACTTAATTGGAAATCATCACAAACAATACAGGGAGTGCGACACTCGCACTGTTACCCGCAGCTCAGTATATGTAGACAGTCGAATTAATGTGTTAAATGAAGCTGGTGAGTTACTACTCCCAATTTCCGAGGGCGTATTTAGTGAATCACAGGTTAAGGCAGAATTAACTGAGCTGGCCAAGAGTCATACCTATCGACGGACTAACCAAAGTGAAATTACGCTTTTTAAATCTGTGGGCACAGCTTTAAGTGATTTAGTGACGGCGAAACTTGTTTATGACTTGGTTCAAGAGTAAGGCTAAGTGCAAGGCGTGTCAGGTTATCTCAGTTAACATTGTTCATGACAAACGTCTGTGTAATACGTTGATTTGCCATCAAGATCATCTGCTGATCTGTTACAGGTATGAAGATGTGATCTGTAGCAGTAAAGTGCTTTACGACGACGCTTTTTACCTGCGTTACAAATCAGGTGAAGCATGCCAGGTGTTAGCCGATGACAAAAACATCTGGCATTTATAATGCTCAGTAGCAAATACCAATCACTCCCGCTTGATTGGTATTAACCCCTAGCTATGACACTAGGTTTATTAGTGGCTGCTTCGCTTCATGTAGCACACAGAAAGTTATCTTAACAATACACCTCTATGCTACGTATCTCAAAGAAACAAACACTGCTTTTAGTCAATCATCAACGATAATTTAAACATCATTATAATTATTCTAACCACATATATGCGCTAGGACTTGGACTGTTGCCACAGTCAAAATATGGCTTTGTAGCAAAAATAACGGACATATTAGCTATTATTCAATAGCCGATTATAATTAGTAGCAATTATTCTCCAATCAAAAAGCAATGCACTTATAAGTATATAAGCGCTTTTATTTTGGTTAGATATAAATAGTTCACTGCACCACACAATTATTTACCTTAGCGCATCATTTATATATATCTGCATCAAGGTAAATCGCGTAACCACCTATATGGGATAAACATAGGCTTGTTTGGTGTACTTGTTTGTATTAAAAGTAATAATGGGGCCGCAGCCAGTTATCTGCCTGCAAATTAGGAACGGACTTTTAAAGAGCCGAACATATGACACAATTCTCTTTTTTAAAAGTATTTGGTACGTTTTTTATTATAACCACCTTTGTTGTCGTTGTTGCAACTCCCCTCCTTCACAACCAACTATATCACGTGTTATTCAAGCTCAATCTAGATAAAAATCGAGAACAGGCAGAAAGGTTAGCAACGCTTGTATCTATTGAACTGGAACGAGGCGAAGACTCAGCTAAGGTACTTAGTGATGTCCAGAATATGCTAGAAAACACACTACAAAGTAGTGAGCATTTTGCTTGTATCATCGAGCACGAGAATAAAGTGATCGCGCACCCTAAGCCTTCAAATATCAACAAAGATACAACTGGTTGGACTATGGATAATGGCGTCGAGGTTAAAACTTTTACGCAATCAGCTGGTGAAGGTGTTCCATTTGGTGGAATTCAAACAAGAAATGATGGGTCTAAAGATATTAACTATCAAATTCCAATAAGCACCAAACCTTGGGCTGTTTCAGTACACACCAAATTAGATATTGTGGACCAACAAGCAACAAAAATACTGCTGCAAATCGGCCTAATTGTTCTTCCCTGTTTGCTGCTGCTCACCGTGACTAGTGCCTTGATAGTAACTCGCCAAAAACCCAAAAAGAGTGAAGCCGCATGAATGCTTTGGAAAAGAAGATAGCCTTTAGCTTTGGAGCGATAACTCTGGTGTTTCTGTCAATGACCGTATTCTCCTTGCTCCAAATCAACCAACTTACTGAATCATCTCGCCACATCCAACATGTTTTGGACCCATCTATTAAAGCTAATTTAAAAGTCGTTCAAGCGCTTAATACATCAATAATTAGCCTGCAAAGATGGATATTAACCAAAGAGAAAAAATACAAACATCAATGGCAGATCACTTGGTCCGTTATCAATAAGAACTATACGCAATTAAAGAACCACTCAAAGCGCTGGGAACGAGAAGAACATCTAGAACTCTTAAACGAAATTGCATTCGACCTCAAACAACTCAAACACATACAGCAAACGCTCCTCACAAAAACACATGCGCACTCCGCCGATGCTACCATTCAAGTGTTAAGACAGGAGCTGGCACCTCTCGAGCAACGCGTTGTTGAAAAGTTCAGGCAAATTTCGGAGCCTCAGCACTGGGAGATGCAACGTACTTTCTTAAAGGAAGAAGAGCAAGAACGTACTTTAAAGGACACGACCATGATGTTTCTTCTACTTAGCGTGTTAGGAGGAGTATCTTTATCAATTCTGTTGGCTCGAGCCGTTTTTATTCCTCTTAACCAAACGATTCAGTTGGCCCAAACCATAGCTCACGGTAATTATGACCTAGACAGATCTTTTTCAAGTGGTGATGCGAAGCTAGATACTGCTTTGCGTACCATGACCAACCTACTTTACGAAAAAGAGCGAAATAACCTTGAATATCAAGCAAAGTTAGAGCTATTTAACAAACAGCTTGTTGCTTCAAATGATGAACTTTCTCAGTTTTCTTATAGGACGTCTCACGACTTAAAAGCGCCTTTGATCACTATCAGGGGTCTTGCAAAAGCGATATGTGAAGACATTGATGATGGTGATTATCAAGACGTGAGAAAAAATGCCAGCAATATCGCAGGACATGTAAAGAAGTTAGAGGATTTAGTCACTGACATTCTCAATCTAGCAAAAGCTGAACTAGAGTTGAGTAATAAAGAAAAGATCAATATTGCTGAACTACTCGGTGAAATTGAGGCTCGTTTGCAGGCTATTTATATCGGCAATGATGTTGAGATTCAAGCACAGGTAGATTGCTCTTTAGAACTTACGGCACCTAAAGCTCGCATTTTACAAGTATTAGAAAACTTGATTTCCAATGCCATAAAGTATTCAGACAAAGACAAACCCACACGCTACGTCAGAATTACAACGATGAAAAAACCGCATAAAACAATACTCACTGTCGAGGACAATGGCATTGGTATTCCCGATGAATATGCAGATAGAGTGTTTGGCATGTTTCAGCGCTTCCATCCGAACATCGCATATGGAAGCGGTTTAGGCATGTATATTATCAAAAAACACATTGAGAAAATGGATGGTGTCATTCAATTTAGCAGCTCTGCAAGTGGGACAAAGTTTATTATTGAACTTCCAACCTGAACCTAGAGGCCATATGCAAAAATTTTCAATTATGATTATCGATGATTGTGAAGATGACCGTTACTTGCTTAAGAGAGTCATCAAAAAGCTTGATATTTCAACGCAAATATTTGAAGCAGATAATGGTGAAACTGCGCTGAATTTTCTTGAAGATTATGAAGAAAACTATAAAAGGTTTGCCAATGATTTTCCGCCGTTGCTTATCTTTTTAGATATCAATATGCCTCGTGTTAACGGCTTTGAGTTCTTAGCCGCGTTTTATAAGCACAGAGAAGCCAATAAAAACTATACATCCTCTATATTTATCATGTTCACGTCCTCTGCAATAGAAGAAGATAAAAGAAAAACAGAGGCTTATGATTTTGTAAAAGGATTTCTAAATAAAGGGGATTTGTCAAAAGAATGTATTCAAGAATCTATCGATTCATGCATGGGTTTGTAGCGCTATCATGCAAAAGACACCGACTTCAAACGCTGTAAGTACGATTCTTTTGCGCAAGGTGAATGAAGTGCAAAGTGTTAATGACAATGAGCGCAGCAAATTCATTTTT
Organism: Pseudoalteromonas sp. Of7M-16; assembly: GCF_022347805.1. NCBI lineage: Bacteria > Pseudomonadati > Pseudomonadota > Gammaproteobacteria > Alteromonadales > Pseudoalteromonadaceae > Pseudoalteromonas > Pseudoalteromonas sp. Of7M-16. The sequence goes on from NZ_JAKRFY010000014.1 coordinate 57,012, forward strand.
CTTTGCACAAGGTAAAGCGAACTATCCTAACAGTCACTATAGCTGCCACCTTGAAAACCTATCTTGCATTAATAAACATGGATTGCGGGGCAAGCCCACAATGACGAGACAGTGCTAGTAAATGGATTGCGGAGCAAGCTTACAATGACAGTCTTGGCAGCTGTGACACTCCTTAAGCTGTGCCATTCCCATACGACAGGCCCTCACCTACACCAAAAACCGTTGCCATGAACCAGAGACCCCCCTCCTGAACCAAAGTTCGTCATCCTGAACTTGTTTCAGGATCCATGTGTTGTGGTCAACTAATTCCGAACAATTAACGTAGTTCCTAGCTAGTAAATGGATTGCGGGGCAAGCCTACAATGACAGCCTTGGCAGCTGTGACGCTCCTTAAGCTGTGCCATTCCCATACGACAGGCCCTCACCTACACCAAAGGTCACCCTCCTAAACCAAAGGCCGTCATCCTGAACCAAAGGCCGTCATCCTGAACCAAAGGCCGTCATCCTGAACCAAAGTTCGTCATCCTGAACTTGTTTCAGGATCCATGTTTGAATTACTATAGAAACTTAAGCGGCTTACACTTTTTAAACAGAGCTATTATTAGCCTGCATCAACTTAACTTCGGCACGAGTAGGAGCATCACCTAAGTGAAATGATTGAAGTGTAACCTCATCGCCGAAAACATCTTGAAGCAATGCCTGATATTGTGCAGCAGTGCGCTCAGGTGATACTGTGAATATCTCTTTTAGCTCGCTCCTTTTAATACCCCTTGCATCCGCCTGCGCCAACAAGTGCTGGCCCACATCTATATAGCCATTTTCGCCACGGCTCGCGACTACTTGACCACCCACACTGAAAATCTCGGTTTGAGGTGATTGCTCAAACAGAACTTTACTTCGATAGTATTTTTCTTGTTGCAACTGTTGATTAAGCTCTGACTGCTTTAAGCTATCTACTTGTTTTCTAACAAACTCGTTGTAAGAATAGCCATGCATCTGTTCAAACAGTTGTGCATTTGAAGGTCCCTCACCTGCCTCAAAAAATTGCACCTTGGCACCATCTGGATACATTTCTTTCACTAGCCCCTTCACTTTTTCAGCATCAAACCCCGCTTTGCGGAAAATTTCTTCCGCTTTACTATCTGTGTAATACACACCGCCGTCTTGAGTCTGATAAGATACAACATTACCTTCGACATATATGATGGCATTCATTTCCTTTTTCTGGCCATTTGACTTGAAATAGTTTTCAGTCTCCTGCACTGACATGAAAGACTCTTTAATATCTGCTAGCCAGCTCACCTCATCTTTCGAAAGCTGTACGATATCCTTCTTCTCAAGCAGGTAAATAAGATTGGCCTTACCCCTGACATCGATACCTTTAGCAGAGTTCGCACCTGACTCATCTAGTTTAAATTCACCTTGAGTGGTTTGTGCTTTATTTGCAGTATTGGGTCGATAGCTATACTGCGTGCTGTTTGTATTTGAAACCTGCATTGTCATCTCCTTTTGATGTCTGCACTGTTAAATGGCTTATCACCGCCTCAAAGACTCCAAAATCAAGTAATAGAAGCCAAACTTTAGTGCTCTTGTTATTGCACGAAGGCTGTAAAGTAAGGTGGTAACCTCTTATTTAGAAGTAATACTCAGCAATAACCGCACCATATTTTTAGTTTGAGGGTTAATTTAAAAAAGCAGGATTATTCTATGGCCCTTGGACAAGGGCCTATAATTGAACAAACATTGAAATTACATATTTATTAGCTTTTAAAACAAGGAGCTCCAGCACAAAAGCTTTATCTACGGCATTGAACAGCAGAATAAGCAAACCTAGCCCCTCAATAAAACCAAAAGCACATTATCATTTATTTAACAAACCACCATTTATATAAATTAAAATAGCCATATACCACAAATAATTTTGTTACAAATATTCTCTTGAACAAGATATTAAATAAATAATAAATTTCAAAATAAAAACAAGGAAATAAATTGCCAGTTACAAACCAAACTAACTATGAGTTTTATCCTTTCCCACTCTCTGAGTTTTGTATTCGATACTTATGTGGTGGTGATTCAATGCGCCAACTCAGACACGTGAGCCGTACCGAACTTTTACTAGCAAGATTAGGGCTTGATTACCCCGAAGGCGCTTTATTGGATATGAGGATTAACCGCTTCTCTCATGCAGTCGAGCTATTTTCAAATCTAGCGTTGTCAAAAAGCACATTATTGGAAGCGCATAGCACGCTAACTGGCAATGATACTCGTGGTTTTAGAAAAAATGAATCCTGGATTGGCCCAGATAAAGCGTCATCCAAATACCCCGAAGTCGCTTCTGTGAAAGAGATCGACCAAGCACTTTCATATTTGGTAGATGACCACAACTCAAGCAGTCATTTACAGCCATTGCAGCACGTATATTCATTTATGGAATTGCTATCCATACACCCATTTCAAGATGCAAATGGCCGAGTCGCCCGTGCTTTTCATATTGCACAAGAGCGTAAAATGGGGATACAGGTACCCGCCACACTTTATCGGTATAAACACGGCGAAAACGAATTATATATAGGTGAAGCTCATAACTTTAAAGCCTCCCCTAAAACCTATCTAACCAATACAGAATTTTGGCAACGTGCTTACGATTGGTCAGACTTTGCAACAGAAAAAATCCTAGGGTTAATAAAAAACGCAAAAAACATTCTCGATACCCAAACGTTATTAACTCCCTTGAATTCGGTAGATATCTCTATCATTAAACACCTTTGGCAACAGCCAATCACTACCCAAGCATATATATCTCAGACTTTAGATTTACCCATATATGATGTTGGTAAGTCTATCAATACGCTTGTTTCATATAATATTTTGCAACCAAGTCGTATAAAAAAGCGAACCTTGCAGCCTGTATATCACAATGTTGCACTGGTTAATTTGTACAAGAATGTTGAAAAACTACTTTTTAAGTAAAAAGGATATTATGAAAACATTAGGTAAAGCACTACTCGGTAGTGCAATTTTATTAGGTGGTGTGCAAGAGCACCCGACAGATGAGTTTTTAGATGACAATGAGAGCCTGATCAGTGCTGGATGGGGCTGGGGCATGAGTAAAAGCCATGCATCAACAACCGACTGCGACTCATCTGATGCAACTGGGGGATGCGAAGAGAATCAAGAAGCATATGATGCACATGCTCGAGAGTCTCTAGAAACGATTCACGATCGAATGACAGTATATGGGGATCCCGACGCCGCGCGCCGCCAAAACGAACTTGAGGTTATGATGGCACTCATGCGCACAATCGATACTGGGCCAGCCATTGATTATGACTCGTACGGCTCTCAAAATGAAGGCGAAGACCATGCTTCCGACGATAACTTGTGCGGTAACCCAATTGACTTTAGATGGGGTAAAAAAGTCGAAACGTTTACAGATTATACAGGTGGTGATTTTTCTCCCTTATCTATTCAACGTAGTTATGACAAAAGCGTTGACCGATATGGCATCACAGTAGGCATATTTGGTAAAAGGTGGAAATCTATACTTGATATGCATGTTGAGTTTACTCGGTTTAATACGGCGAAGCTTAATATGCCACATGCCAATAACTTTGGTGATGACTATCATATGGTCAAAGACAACACAGGTGGTTACTATTTCGATAGATCTCCTGATACCGTATATCTCGAAAAAATCGCCAGTGGATTTAAGCTCGAAATGTCGGATAACTTAACTGCCTACTTTAAATCGGACGGTCGCTTAGACAAGCTTGAATTTGAACACGGTCGTTCCCACCAGTTTCACTACTCTAATTCATCCAGATACTTTACAAAAATCACCCACTCTTCAGGTTCTAGTTTAACTTTTACTTGGAGTAATGGCCGTGTAAACACGATTAAAGATGGACTGAATCAAACGTATCAATATAGTTATAACTCTACGGGTTTGCTCACCAAAGTGTCTTTTCCTGATGGCAATAACACAAGCTATCAATACGACAGTAATAAAGACCTGACAGGGGTTTTTTATAACAATAAACAATATGCATGGTTTAAATATGACAGCGGTATTGGCAAACATGCCGTTGAGTCGAGCCATTATGGCGGTATCGATAAGTACACATTTAGCTATACTAAAAACAACAAAGGGATAGACGGTGTTACCGTAACCAACCCGCTAGGTAGAAAGAGTGTCTATTCTATTGATAACCTTCACAAAAGTGGGACCCCAGTCGTAGAACTTGAAAACGGCTTGCCTACTTCAAATTGCGCAGCTTCTACTAAAAAATACTGGTATGACAATTCAGGGCATGTCTCAAAAGTAACTGATGAAGAGGGGATCACAACCGATTACCTTTATGACTACAAAACTGGCAAGCTAAAACGTAAAACACAAGCATATGGTACGAGCAATGCGTTTACAACTCACTACCTTTGGCATGCGGACTCAGGGTTAATTAAGGAAGAGAAAAACCCCAACTTCATCAAACAGTTTACTTATAACGACAAAAACCAAGTCCTAAAAGAAACATTCAGGACAACTGGATCTGATGGTGAGCCAATACGCTCCTATGAAATCAATAACTCTTACTCTTTTTATAGCAACGGTAATATTCGCCAAGTTCGATCAGTTAACGACAGCGGAGAAAGCGCAACGCAAAACTATAATTCTAAAGGACAACTAACCACAACAAACGATCAGTTTGGCACTGCGCACACATTCAACGCCTACGATGCCAATGGCCGATTGACCAAAGAAACATTGCCGTCGGGTCTGGTAAAAACCTATACCTATACACCTAGGGGAGATGTTAAATCAATCAAAGAAACAGGTCCGGGTATTAACCGAATTACTCAATATAGCTACAATGAAAAGCGAAAGCTAACAAATGTGACCTTACCAAACGGCACTCAACGCACCTATTATTATGACCGTGCTTACCGTCTAATTGAAGAGCGTAACAGTGCGGACAATTCAACTATAAAATATACGCTGGACAATATGGGGAACGCCAAAACAGTGCGTTACTATAAAAACAGTACAGCCCCCTATCGCACTATTTACTATTCATATGATGAACTTGGTCGTTTAATATCTAAGACAGAAGGAAACAATAACAATCGATATAAATATGACAAAATTGACCGACTTGTTAGTTTTACCGAAGCTGACGGTCAGCAATATGTCTTAAGTTATGATGAATTTAGCAGGCCTTTACAAAGTGTAGATGTAACAAATACATCAATGACTTATGGATATGACACTGTCGGCCTCGACTACATTAGAGGTGCCAACAATCAACTCACCAGCTTCACTCTCAATGGCTTTGGTAAAGAGCTCAAAGAGTCTAGCCCTGATCGAGGCAATGTATCATACGAGTACTACAGTCCGAGTCAAAAACTCAAAAAGCTAATCACTGGACTCGGTACCATCAATATTCAATACAGCAAAATCAATCAAGGTGAAAAAGTAACCAAATCATTTATCGGAGGATCTGAGTCATACCAGTTAAATTCAAGAGAGTTGCCGACAAGTTATACCGATAAATCAGGCAATACAACCCTAACGTATAATGCTTTTGATCAATTGATTGAAATGCGCAAGGTCATAAATGGTGGAAGCAGAAATGCAATCTACACGACCAAATGGCAATATGACGCCTACGGCAGGCTCACTTCAATAACTTACCCAAATGGTAATAAAGCTAACTACACTTACAACGCTGCCGGTATATCTAGCATTACCGCAACAATAAATGGCCGCAGTATCCCAATTGCGAGCAACATCACAAAATTACCTAGCCTTGGCCTAAAATCGCTCACATATGGTAACGGCCTGACAAGAAATATGACTTACGCAAATGGTCAAGTTCGAAGTATAACGGTGCCGAATGTCCAATCTTTGACTTATACAAGCCAAAAGGGCGAAATCACACACATAGATAACCACATCAATTCAACAAATGATTGGACCTATACTTACTCGAAAGGCAGACTCACAGATATACTGAAAAACGGTCGACCTCACTCCTCCATCAGGTATGATCAATCTGGTAATCGAACCAGTGTGAACCACTCAGGTACTACTTTAGAAACATACCGTTATCAAAGTAGTTCAAATAGACTGTTAAGTCGCACAAAAGGGTCCAACACGGTTAGATATAGTTATGATGCGAATGGCAATATCAAGACGCAAAGCCTCAATTATATTAACCAAAACTCGTATCAATATGACATCCAAAGCCGCTTAACAGGTGTCAGCAACAAAGGGAATTATATCTATGATGCATATAGCATCAGAGCCATTAAGCAATCTTCGGGTGTAGAAACTCACTTTATTTACACACCAGAGTCAAGACTGCTGTCTGAGAATGGCAATGTAAACTATGTCTACCTATTTGGTATGCCTGTTGCGATGTTGAAAAATAATCAGGTTTACTATATTCACAATGACCACCTTGGCCGACCTGAAGTAGTTACAAATAGCGCAAAAAACATTGTATGGCGCGCCCATCTAGAGCCTTTCACTCGTACTGTTGTACACAGCACAATTGGCGAGTTTAACCTCGGTTTTCCTGGTCAATACTTGGATACGGAGTCTGGGCTTTGGTATAACATTAACCGATACTACGACCCGACAACGGGCCGATATATTCAATCTGATCCAATTGGTATGTCTGGTGGCATAAACACCTATGTGTACGTTGGTGGTAACCCTGTCAAATTTACCGATTTACTGGGGTTAAATCCAGATATCAACTTAGTACCAATGACACAAACTAAACATTGGCGAGCAATGTTCAGACATGTTGACAACAGTCCAAATGATTTCTCAATTGGTGCACATGGCAACCCCGGTCAAATAATTAATGAAATAGGTAAGCCTCTCACACCTGCACAGCTTCTTTCATTGATGAAATCGAAAGGATATGATGGTAAACAACCAATTAAACTATATGCTTGCGAAACAGGTAAAGGCGGTGATGCTTCTTTTGCACAGCAATTGGCCAACTTAGCTGGACAACCCGTAACGGCTCCCAACAACCTGTTCGAAATTTATCCTGATGGCTCGCATGGCGTGGCAAACGGTGGCTCATGGGTAACGTTAAATCCAAATAAAGGTCAATAATGCGTGATATTGCTTTAATTATTGTGGGCTCCACTGTGTCACTTGCAACCTTTGCACAGGAGCTAACGACTGAGTTGGCGCATAGCGAAGCGTTTAGTATTTCAACTACCAAACTTGAGGCAAAATATAATTCTGTTTGCTCTGTTGTTGTGATTGACTCCCCTTTGCATTTAAAGCGACATCAAGCTTATTCTGAGCTAACGGTCACAGCTGAAATGTACCAAAGTGATGGAACCTTGATATCATCGACGTATTTAGACACCCAAATTGAAAGAAACAAATATGTGTCTTTGGGGTGTTTACCTATCCATACTAAATACAGAGTTAAGATTAACTTCGACTACAGCCAAAAAGGTGTCTTGTATGGTAGAACACAGTCTTTGAACATAACAAATTTAAGCGATTATTTGGTTACACAGAAAGCCCCTTAGGGCTTTCTATCTATTTCTCTTATTAGGCTTTCTTGTTTAGTAAGAGAAATATTTCTTACTGCTACTATGATATGCTACTGGCATCATCTACCCGCTTTGCATTCAAGGACCATTCATGACTATCGAAAGCTATATTGCCCTCTTCTTTGCCATGTTCATTGTTGGCATTATTCCCGGCCCTGCCGTTATCGCAATAACAACAGCCTCAATGACTGGAGGATTCCGTCGTGGTGCAGCGATAACCGTAGGGCTCATTTTCGCTGACTATGTATTCATTTTATTGGCGGTTTCTGGTTTGGCATATATCGCAGAGTCAATGGGGAACGCTTTTGCGATTATCAAATATCTTTGTGCGGGCTATTTAATTTGGATGGGCGTCAACTTATTTTTCTCAAAACCTTCACTGGCAGAGCAAACCGTTCCTAACAATAAGCACCATATGGACATATTAACGGGCTTTTTGCTTACAATGAGCAATCCAAAAGCCATTATTTTTTATGTTGCACTGTTTCCGGCATTTGTCGATTTTAAGACCATTTCCACAGCAGATATTTTAGGTATTTTTGCCTGCGCAACCTTAGCATTTGGCTCTGTTAACTTAGGTTATTCGTATGTCTCGGCCAAAGCCAAAAAGCTGGTCTCAAACTCAAAACGTTTGAACATATTTAACAAATTAGCAGGTAGTTTACTGTCCGCCTCAGGCGTGACGATTGCCACCAGAACATAAACAGGATTAGTTAAGGTCGCCAACATGGAATTGTTGCTAGGCATAATCGCATTCACGACGTCACTGATAGCTGCAATCATTGGCTTTGGTGGCGGAATGCTCCTTATCGCAGTGCTTCCCATGTTTTTAAGTCCCGCTTTAATCATCCCCATTCATGGTATTACACAGATAGCCAGCAACACATCAAGAGCGCTGTTTTCGATTTCTTATGTGAAGTGGTCACTATTGCCTGCATTCTTCATTGGGTCAGTCATTGGGACTTTGCTATTTGGTTTGGTTCTATACAACTTACCTACGACTTATATCCCTGCGGCAATTGGCCTCTATTTGTTGCTCAACATTTGGTACAAGCCATTTGCAAACTACGTTAGCCAATTCGAAAACTATTATGTCATCGGCGTGCTGCAAACTGGCTTAGGTTTATTGGTAGGTGCCACCGGGCCTTTGTCTCTTTCTGTACTTACTAAACAGCTCAAATGTAAAGATGAAATCATCGCCACCAGTGCTGTCTTTATGACTCTCAGCCATTTGGCAAAAGTGCCTGTTTTTGCAATGCTTTCGTCAACACTTTTACAAAGTGGCTCACTCATCTTATACATGGTTCTTGGATCTATTGCGGGGTCATACTGTGGCAGCAAACTGCGACTCTCTAGTAATAACGCAAAGCTCATTTGGGTTATCAAGCTCACGCTGACAGCACTTGCGATAAAAATGTTGGTTTCATTATTCATATCACAGCCTTAACAGTTTTGTAATGGCAGATAAAGCTGATTGAGCGCCTATTTAATTATAATACAAATGTAGCGGCTACATGTGTCCACACTCAATCCATAATCTTACGATACACTTAAGATGTTTTAGACAAGATAGAGAAATAACATGCGCTTGATCCCATTTGCTCTTGCTGGTTTGGTTACTTTGACCGGGTGCCAATTTAGCGATAACGACACCCCGGAAATCACCGTTGTAACACCTACACCAGAGATTAAAAGTAATTTAGAAATAACTGATATTTCAACTGGTCCTTTGGATACTTTGGAACCAAATGACACTGTGAAAACATACTACACAGTCGATGTGACGGGTTTTAATAACGTCGATGTCGAAGTTCATTTTTATCTAATGCACTCAGATGAACTAGATATTCAAAACGACCAAGAAACAGCCATTGAAGATATTCAGCAAATTGCAGTTGTCGAGTTAACGGGGATTGCGCAAGGTGCTTCTGAACATGAGATTGAACTCACCCTGCCCAATTCATTGGAAGGTGGCAACTATCACATCTTGGCGCAAATTGATCCCCATGATCTGCATGTCGAGGACGTTGAAGAAGACAACCACCCTTCTGTCGATCATGACCCTCACTTGGAAGGTAATTTCCCACACGCTGACATTGTGGTACGAGAACAAGCTGGCCACGACTACAAGCTTCTAGGTGCAGAATTCGGTCAAGCTGCATTGATCCTAGATACACCAAATTCCGATAATGGCGCAGGTGAGTATCACACCGATTTGATTGGTTACTTCGAAGCGGACTATGAGGGTGCAAATTTAGGCCTATCCCACATAAAAGCAGAAGTAATGGTCGCTGGTAACTGGGTTAGCACACACTTTTGGGACGCGACGGCTGGCAAATATACAGACACACTTGCTCATGAATTTACTGCTGAACTGCACAACGAGCATATCGGTTTTGATATCGCTCTAGAAGCTGATCTGTTAAAAAGCTTGCATGATAACTATAATGCAGACGTCGATAACACACTTGAAATGCGCTTTACATTAATTGATGCGGCACAAGATGCAGAGACCAATACTGACAACAACCAAATTCTGACATCAATACCGCTATACTTCTTCGAACAAGAAGATGCAACCGATGAACCTGCTAGTCGCTTGGCAAGACAAGACTTTACTGAACAAGCGGTTGCACCTGCTGCCGTTGGCCTTGCCAATATCAATTTCCAAAGCGAATTTGACAAATCATACGGAGACAAATCTAAATTTAGTGTTGGTGTAGACTTACAGGGCCAATTATTCATAGTACCAACAGGCGATCCAGGTGGCCGTATTACCGGTGAAGGTACAGTTGAAGCCTATTTTTTCAGAGCTAAAAACACCCTTTTTAGTATTTCGTATAACGGCAGTGCATACATCAGTGGCCAAAATACGGGCTATGAGTCTGAGATGATCATTTTTAACAATGTGGTTTTTGAAGATGAAAAGTTCACAGCCAAGTATGAAAAGTCTTGGGAAAAGAAATGGGAAGAAGACAAAACGCTTGCCCAAGCGACATTTACCGTCGGCCCAATTCCTATCAAGGTTGAAGCTGGCGTCACTGGTAATTTAGGGTTTGAGCTGACTGTCGGCTATAACGCTGAGCTATACGCTGAAGGTGACTTATTCCACGTAGATTTCGGTGCATTTGGTCGTGGTGGCGTTAACCTACTGGTTGCTTCAGCAGGTGTACAAGCAATTTTGACTTTAATCGACAATACTTTTGCCATGGAATCAAATGCTGGTTTTGCGTTACTTACAAACAACAGCAGCAACCCGCATATCTATTACGGCATTGAACTGAAAAATGACCTAGATGTTATCTCAGGAAAATTCGGCTTATACGCAGAAACGTATGGCGTCAAATGGTGTAAAAAATGGGGGATCCCATACCCATGTGGTAAGAAAACATCGCGCTATGATCTGTGGCTGTATCAAACCAAAAGTGTGTTTGATAAATCTTGGACAATTTACTCCAAAGAAGGTGAAATTAACCTATGATCACGCTTAGTAAAGCGACATTAGCCAGTGCACTTTGTGCACTGGCTGTTTCAGGTACTGCAAATGCGGATTGCTCTGCACAGTATCAGTTTGCAATCGATACACGAACGACATTTAATTACGACCAAGTGAGTCAACAAGGTCAGCAAACCCAATTGAAGCTCAGTGGCTTCATTTCCATAAAGGCTGTCCAACATAACGATGAGTCTGGTTGGTGGGCTATAAAAGCCGACAATGTAACCGCAGGACAAGGCCAATTTGCTTCTGAGTTGGCCAGTTATACCCTACCTTTTGCTTTTAGACTTGCATCGAATGGACTTATCAGTGACTTCTGGTTTCCTACGCAGCTAAATCAACAAAATCAAGAACAGCTGAAGGGACTGGCATACTACTTCCAGTTCCAGCGAGTCAGAAGTGAATTACACCAGCAAGAGCAAGATACATTGGGTAAGTATACGGTATCTTATCAGTTTAAAGATTCGAGCATTCACTTAAACAAACACGCTTACCTCTTGCGCGATGCCGAACAAACAGCATTGCAAACGGTTCAAGTTGCATCCTCAGGCCATACTATTACCCCTAACGCATGCTTTTTCGAATCACGTAAAGGCCAAGAAACGCTGCTATTTTCTGGCAAAGGGCAGAGTTTAAACTTAAAAACCAAGCAACAATACCAAATTGGACCCACAGCAACTGCATTCCCTTCTGCCCTTTTTTCGCTTCCAGCGACTTTAGACAATTGGCCAAATACAAATAAACCACTGAGCTCAGAAGCGCTAAAACAACTTAAAATATCGCTCCACAACTTGGTTAAAAAGCCCGATTTAACCGACACTTCAGCCTATGATTTGGCAAAACAGTTAGTACAATTTGATGCCGTAATAAGCTCTTTAGAAGGTGTCTTTTTACAACAAGCGCTCTCTGATGAAGCGCAAATGCGTCTGTTTAATGCGTTAGGCCAACTTGATAGTGCCAATAGCCAACTATTACTGGGTAATTTACTTATCAAGGCAGACAAAGATCCACTGATGCAATTTCGTGCCCTGCGAGCACTATCTCAAGGCCACCAGCCACTGAGTCCTCAATTAAGCACATTGCTAGTGACACAAATAGAAAATGGCTTTAGCAGTTTAGACTCCGAAGTAACCAGCAGTTTCTACATGACGATAGGCGCTATGTTGCATAGCCGTGAGCCCAACTTGCAATCATCTCAATTGCATGACGCACTATCAGAGCAGTTGTCACTGGTCAGCGAGAACACGACTAAATCCGCACTGGTAACGGCCCTTGGCAATAGTCGCGACGAACGACATTTTGAACAAATTGACAGCTACCTTGACTATCACAATAACAGTGTTCAAAAGGCATCTATACGCGCACTTGGCATGATGCAAACACAGCGCGCATACAACAGCTTAGAGAAGCAGCTAGCTAAACCAGTTCATCAGAACCAAGTCGCATTGCTAAAAGCCCTGTCTCACTATCAACTGCAACCCGCTGCCAGTGATGCCGTTTTAGCCATCGCCGTCAACAACCCCACCGCAGAAAACCGATTCGCAGCAATCCAAGCACTTGCTAATCAACAGCATCAAGATGGTATAAAAGCAACATTGAAATCGGCTTTAAAACAAGAAACGTCGAAACGAAACTTTAAAGCCATCATTGAGCTACTACACAGCAACAAACAACAAACCCCTTGATCTTTTTGTGTTGGCTTCGTCTAACTTTGTGTTAGTCGAAGCCGCACAGTGTGCTGTTAGCTGTTGCGGATCATTTAGATTCTGTTAGTAGAGGGCTACTATGGCACTTCATTCGATCATCCCCATTATTCGCAGCTTTGATGAAAATGCTGCACACGCTTTTTACCTTGAATTTTTGGGGTTCAAGTTAGACTGGAAACACCAGTTTGAAGCTGATTTACCCGTATACATGCAAATTTCCAAAGACAGCTGCATATTGCATATTTCAGAACACTATGGCGATGCGTCACCTGGGGTAAGCATTCGCATTGAATGCGACGATCTTAAGTCCTACCATACACAGTTAACCGCCAAACAATTCAAACATGCAAGACCTGGAATTAGCGAGCAGCCCTGGGGGATAGAAATGGCTATTTCAGATCCATTTGGCAATAAGCTTATATTTTTCCAGTCGAACTAAAACAGGTAAGGCACCAACAGCACAAACAATAGCTATAGCTTTGATTAGTCCTTCATTTGCTCTATCGCAACAATCTCAGAGCGGTTCATGGTCAGTTTGTAACGCTCCAGTTGTATGTCTTCGCCTGATTTAAAACGCATTACAAGATTTATTTGATATCTGCGCTCTACCGAGTTTTTAGAAACTTTGTGGCCCTCTAGACTGTATAACTTCCCAGCCCCTTTTTTAAGGTAGCGAGCGAATGAACTCATATTAAACGTTATACGTTGCTGTACCTCTTCATATCCAGGTAGAAACTCATCTATTTGCACCGAATTCTTACAGCTAAAGTGCAACAAATTGGCTTCTTGTCGATTTTGTCGACCACGCTTTTTGAGAAGTATATCAACGTCTTCCGGAATGTCTTTTTTCTTAATATGCTCTAGCCAAATCGTTTGGGTGCAAATTGTTTCATCATTGACTGAGTTTTTGAATTTGTTGCGCCATTTGGGCCGGCCTTTTTGCACCTTACGCCACGCCCACTGCGTTAAATCATCTTTAAACGTTTCTCTTAGACCATAGATCACACCGAGAAGCGCAATTAAAGCTACGGTAATTTCCTCAAAGTTTGAGCGTGCATTGAGTACCAAATACATCACAAACGCCATAATAACCGCAGTAACAGCCCCTCGAGCAAGGCGCTTTAGATTTGCCCCCAGATTAACCGTTTCTTTGTTGAAAACCACACCATACTCTATCAGTCTTTCAAGTAAGCGCATTTTATTGGTAATGCGATTGGGATCCTCAAGTGTAACTTGGGAGTTATAACTGTGTTTTTCTCGATAGCGGTTTTCTTGTTTACAAAAATCAATAACATCACCGCGCTCTTTGCTGAAATCACTTGATTTAGGGCCTCTGGCAAGTAACTTCAAAAAGGCTTGCTCGGTATGCCAACTTAAATAGTTATCAGCATTTTGAAAATAAGATTTAAGCCGGTTGTCCGGTGGTGTATAACGGCGCAACTTCACTAGCAGCTTTGATGTTTGCTCCACAAGCTCTATCGCTGCTGGGTAAAATTCTTCCGCTTGTTTAAGTTTAAGGGTTTGTTTTACGTCGGCATCCAGTGCAATCCTGATCTGATAGCAAAATAAGTTTAAGTTGACGCGATAATCACTTTTTTGCCCTTTGCTTTGACTGATAAAACGACTACGAACCAATGGCAAATGCAATTGCTCAGAGTAATAGGCGCTATGGCATTTTATGTTTGCATTGAAGTAGTCTACTTCATTGAGTGTATTAGCATTGATCCCCATATCAACCGGGATGGAAAAGTATAGGTCAAGTTGATTTGTCTCTTTTGGTAGGAGCTGATAATTGATTTTAAATGATAGGCTTTCGTCTTGGCTTAGTTTTGCGGTGCTCACTCGAATAATTTACCTCCTCTTTCTAACACCCCGTAAGTATAACACAAATCCTTTGCTAACATCGGCTTAAGCCATTAAAAGTAAAGTGAACAAGACGAAAATTCACTATGCTTCATTTCCCTAAAAAAGGATAATATGGGTTTTTAGCAGGAGTTTGCGTTATGGCAAATATACAACCGGAAAGTGTTGAGCGCTTTATTAGTCGTGTAACTGAGCAAGGGGAATCGGTAGAATTTGAGCAGACCATTTCACTCATCGACACCCATTTTGAATTTACGCCAACAAGTTTTACAAACGGTGAGCAAGAAAATGAAGCAGGAACCAACCTAGGCTCTTGTAAAATTTTAGCATTCGCCAAATTACATGGTTTATCAGAGCAAGCCACATTGCATTGCTTTGGACGTTATTACCGACAAGATGTGTTGCAAAACACTGATGGTAATGACCATGCAAACATTCGCAACTTTATGAAGTTTGGTTGGAAGCGAGTTTCTTTTTTTGAATTTCCATTATCTAAAAAATATTAGAAACCAATAACGACAATGCAATATGGTAGTAACCACAAAGCCGACTTACTGCCATAGTTTTAAACCTGTTGAGTGATTTTTACCGACTAAATTGGGTTTAATGCAGTTTAGGTAACGGCCTCTAAATAGATTAAATTTGCCATTGCCTCTTCATTGGAACTCCCACACGTTTCCTTATCAGCTTTAAAATCACTACAAACTTTAGGACGTTCAGGTTGCCCAAAAATAGAGCATAAGTTGTTGTCATTTAAGTATTCACAGCGGATATTAGCAGCCTTTTCTAACGAGCTGATGCTCGGGGCTATACAGCACGCACCACAACCTAATCTACAGTCCATTTTGAACCAACCATCAAAAAGCCTTCATTATACTCTGCGTATAATACGATGTATGTATCTCAACTCAAAAAATGTACAATTTTTTGCAATTGTAACTGCGTTATTTATATCGCAATGCTTTGTTACATATTGAGCACAGATCAAAACACCTTGAAATAACTATTGACGTATTATTCTAACTAACCGATGCGTTCACGGTCAGTGCCTACGTATCTAATTTGTCAATTCAGGAAGGAATTAACATCGTGGCTAGTAAAAAACAAATTATCTTACCTGGTGTGGTACTACTTGGCGGCATTGCAAGCGCAATTGCATTTTCGTCAATGAAGACCCCTCCAGCTGAAAAACCTAAAAAAGTTATCCACCCGCTGGTTGAAGTAACCCCCATTAATGTTGCCCCCATAGAAATGTCTGTTAATTCTTATGGCATTGTAAAACCTAAATACAGCACCCAATTAGTCGCTCAGGTTAGTGGTCAAATCATTGAACTTTCCGAACAATTTGTTAAAGGAGGGTTTGTCAAAAAAGGGGAAGTGCTAGCGCGTATTGACCCAAATGATTACGAAGCAGCACTAATCGATGCCGAAGCGACACTCGCTCAAGCGAGTTCAGCATTAGAAATCGAACAAGCACAAGCGCATGTTGCAAAAACCGAGTGGGAACGTATAAAAAGTAACGCAAACTCTACAATACCGTCTGAACTATATCTTAGAAAACCGCAATTGGCCGAAAAGCTTGCTCGATTCAAAGCTGCTCAAGCAAGTGTAAAACGAGCCAAAAGAAATTTAGAACGCACTTATGTAAAAGCTCCTTATGATGCAATTATCGAAAACCGAGCATTAAGCTTGGGGAGTGTGGTCAATTTAGGTAGCTCAGTGGGCGTATTGAACGCAATTTCGGTAGCTGAGGTCCGCTTGCCCGTAGCTGACAATGAGCTGCAACACCTCAATGAAAACGGCCTGAATGCGGATGTGACGCTGACCGCTAAAGTAGCGGGCCAAGACGTAAGTTGGAAAGGTAAAATTGTCCGTAGTGAAGGTGTTATTGATAACCGAAGTCGCATGACTTATCTGGTTGCTCAGGTAGAACGCCCTTACGATAATGCACAAGCACCACTGCGATTTGGCGCATATTTAAATGCCCAGATCAAAGGTAAATTACTAACCAATGCTGTAGAGATCCCTCATCATTTAGTACGCGATGGACAAGTCGCCATTCTTAATCAAGATCGTACTTTATCATTCAAGAAACTCAATGTTGTTAGAGAGTACGACGGTCTCATTGTAGCCAACCGGGGACTTGAAACGGGTCAACAACTGATCACTTCCTCGTTAGAGTTTCCTACAGAGGGCATGCAGCTAAGCCTTGATGATAGCCAAGTTGCATCACCATCTACTGCCCTTGCATTAAAAGAGGAGTAATGGCCAATGGAGACACAAGAAAAAGGCTTAATAGCTTGGTTTGCACGCAACCCTGTTGCGGCAAACTTACTGATGATTTTTATCCTTGTAGGTGGGTTATTAACTGCATTTACAATTCAAAAACAACTTTTTCCGCAAGGTAAAAACTACTGGCTAAGTATTCAAGCAGTCTACCCAGGCGCTGCCCCACAAGAAGTGGAGGAAGGGATTACCATCAAAGTTGAAGAGTCGATGGAAGGCCTTGAAGGGATAAAACGACTGATAACCTACTCGAATAGAGGCTTCTCTCAAACTTGGATTGAAGTAGACCATCAGTACGAACCAAAAGAAGTACTAGATGAAGTCAAAATGCAAGTTGATGCAATCTCAACGTTTCCTGCAGGTATGGAACGCCCAGTTATTCGCAATGAGAAAAATGAACAAGAAGTCATGTTACTTACTTTAAATGGTGACATGAGCTTTCAGGAGCTAAAACGCCTTGGTAACAATTTACACGATGAAATGCTGGCTTTACCCGGCGTCAACTTAATCTCATTTAACAGCGGCCTTGATTATGAAATCGGCATCGAAGTAAGCCCTGATAAATTGCGTGAATATGGTCTGACTTTTAGAAATATTGCTGATGCCGTACGTAATTACTCAGCAAATATGTCTGCCGGCCAGATCCGCTCGGATAATGGCTACATATCAATGCGAGTGGAAAACCAAGCCTATCGCGGACATGATTTCGAGCAGCTGCCATTGATTACATTAGAAGATGGCGCCCAAATTAGATTAGGTGACGTCGCTACGGTATCTGATGGCTTTGAAGAAGGCTTGATGTACTCTCTCTACAATGGCAAAAACTCTCTTATTTATGAAGTGCGCGCGTCGAAAGATCAAGATATCACCAACATCGCTGGCATCATTAAAAACTACCTTCAAGAAAAGCAGGGACAATTACCTCAAGGCGTTAAATTAGAACCATTTTTAGACTTTACCTACTACCTAGAAGGTCGCCTCAACATGATGATTGAAAACATGATCATTGGTGGCGCACTGGTTATGCTTATGCTAGCGCTATTTTTGAGAATTCGCTTGGCGTTTTGGGTCATGATGGGCTTACCGGTTTCTTTCTTAGGGGCGTTTTTACTTATGCCTGCTGGGTCCGTTGACATTACTATTAACCTGGCTTCTTTGTTTGCCTTCATTCTCGTACTGGGTATCGTGGTAGATGATGCGATTGTAGTAGGTGAATCCGCGCATGCTGAAATAGAAAAACACGGCCATAGCTTGAACAATGTCGTGCGTGGCGTTAAACGAGTTGCAGTCCCAGCGACTTTTGGTGTACTGACCACCATAGCTGCATTTTTTCCACAAACACTCTCTACTGGACCTGAAGCCGCTTTTTCTAAAGCGATTGGTGGCGTCATCATCCTGTGTTTAATCTTTTCACTGATTGAGTCAAAGCTCATTTTACCTGCTCACCTTGCAGCGATGAAAGACAAGCCGAGTAACCCTAACAATCCATTCCACCGCTTGCGTGAAGCATTAGACAACGGCCTAAAACACTTCATTGAAAACATCTACAGACCCTGTATCGAAAAGTGCATTCATTACCGCTATACAGTGATTGTCGGTTTTGTGTGTATTTTAATTGTCAGTGCTGGTCTGTTTATGGGTGGCTTTATCAAATTTGTCGCTAACCCGAAAATTCCTCATGACTTTCCGAGCGTTCAAGTTGAGATGAACCTGTCGTCTTCAGAAACTGCGACACTTGAAACAATCAATAAGATTGAAACCATGTTGAATCAGGTTGAACATCAAATTGAAGAAGAATACGACCAAGTGATGGTTAAAAACTTCGCCGTTAACATGAATGGTAGAACCAATGCGACGATTCGTGCGGTATTAGTTGAGCCCCATTTACGCCCCATAGATACATTTGAGTTAAGTGCCATGTGGCGTGAAAACATGCCGCCGTTACCGGGCGTCAAGAGCTTAACTATTCAAGATAGTATTTCTGACGGTGGTCGTGATGACGGAGACATTAGCTTCCGCTTAGAAGGTAAAAACAAAGACACCTTAAAAGAAGTTGCACAAAAGCTAAAAGACAAACTCAGAACAATCGAAGGTGTCGGTGACGTGAATGACTCAATGCAATCTGCAACCGATGAAATTCAGCTTGAATTAAAGCCGCTTGCTTACAGCATGGGTTTAACACTTGCCGATGTAGCTTCTCAGGTTAACTTTAGCTACTACGGTATCGAAGCACAGCGCATACTCAGAAATGGTGAAGAGATCAAAGTGATGGTCCGCTACCCTGAAGCACAGCGTGATGCCATTAGCGACATTCAAGATGTACGTATCATTTCGCCTGCCGGTGCTGAGATACCACTGATCGAAGTTGCTGACATTAAACGCGTTGAAGGCGTAAGCAGTATTCGCCGTGAAAACTCTAAACGTACGGTCAGTGTGTGGGCGTCAATCGATACCGATAAAGCTGAGCCATTTAAAATTGCGGAGCAAATTAACGAAGAATACTTACCTAGCCTGCTTGAAAGTTACCCGGGTGTAACAGGTAATATTGCTGGTCGTATTCAAGAAGAAATGGATAGCGTTGCAGAGCAATTTAGAGACTTTGCCATCTCAATGATGATCATCTTTGCATTACTTGCAATTCCACTTCGTTCATATTCACAACCTCTATTAATTATGTCTGTGATCCCATTTGGTGTAGTGGGTGCTGTATTTGGCCATATGGTACTTGGTATGACAATGAGTGGGCTTTCAATGTTTGGCATCATTGCTGTTGCCGGTGTTGTAGTGAATGATTCACTGGTAATGGTCGACTTTGTCAACAAAGCGCGTGAACAAGGCATGAGTATCAAAGAGGCTGTGGTTGAAGCAGGATGCCGTCGTTTCAGAGCTATCCTGCTAACGTCTCTAACAACCTTTATCGGTTTAGTGCCGATTATCATGGAGACTAGCTTGCAGGCACAAATCGTTATTCCAATGGCAGTATCATTGGCGTTCGGTGTGTTATTTGCCACTGTCATTACCTTGTTGTTAATTCCTTGCCAATACGTGATGTTAGAGGACATTAAACAACTAGTGCGAAGAGTATTAGGTAAGACCAAAACGGAGCAACCACAAGTACAATCTAATATAAACTAACCCCCTTCCCTTCCTGAACGAGCCCGGCCGAAAGGCCGGCTCTTACACTTAATTACAATCTCTAAACACTTCTCAACCTAGCTATTCAGTTTTCATTCAATTCGCTGGCCCTATCTTGCATATGGTTAATATTTAGATAGTATTACCTAAAACAAAAACAGCATATATTAAGGATTAAAAATGCGTAAATTACTCATAGCTCCATTGTTCGGTATCCTCTGTGCGTGTGGCGGCGGAGGAAGTGGAGGCTCAAACAATAGTGAGCCATCCCGCCCTAACACTAATGTAAATCAAGCACCTACAATTACTTTAGCCGGAGAAAGCATCGCGCTTTCAAAAGAATCAATCACCTTAACGACTCAATTTAGAGATCCGGAACAAGATACCTTAACTGTCGGCTGGAAAAGTTCTCTTGCTGGCGTAGCTTTCCAACAAAACTCTCTTGCTGAAACCGTCGTTTCATTCCCTACGGTGACTGAAAAGCAATCAGTGGTGATCACTTGTGAGGTATCAGATGGCGTGAACCCCGCTGTCACAAGGAATTTCAACGTGACGCTATACCCTGAGACTGTCGGTGCTCAAATTCAAATGCTTGACGAATATCAGTTCAAAGGAGGGAGTGACGTCAGTATCAATGTACCTTTTAAGACAACTTCAGAAATTGAGGAAGTATCATGGATGATAGAGGGCCTTGAACCAGACTATCAGGAGGTTATTAATAGCCTAACTTCTGATCATGGCGACTCAACATTGAAGCTTCAGCTTCCTGCGGTTGACGAAGTGCTAGAGTTTTATTTAACGATTACTATCAAAACCAAAGCTGGTGTACACAAGCAAACTGCACGCGTTAAAGTCTCTCCAGCGGATGGCCCTTCTTTAACCGTTTCATTGCCACAAAACTTATCCGTATCCTCGAAAGGCCAGTTAAGTATTGTGCCTACCATTTCAAATTCTGACGAGATAACTTCTTACCAATGGTTATGGGAGCCAAACCCCCAACCAACAGAGCCAACTGCCAACAAAAAGATTTATCAGTTCATTGCGCCAAATGTTGAGCAAGACACCGACTTTACCGTGACATTAAACGTCACAATGAAAGGGGATGTAAAACAATCAGCCAAGACACAGGTAAAAGTTAAGTCAATACCTGCTCATAACACATTGACCCTGAAAAGCTCACATGAGATCGCAACAGTCGGCCAGACGGTGATCATCACAAGTAATTTAGAAGACACCACAAACGTAAAGTCTGTTCTTTGGGATATTGACAATGGCTTTGATAAAGCCATGTATACCCAAGAGCACAACCAGTTAACCATAGAGATCCCACCAACTGACGACATCAAAAAGTTCCACACTGTGTATTATACTGTTGAATATAATTCAGGTGTTGTGCACGAATCACAAATCCCACTGATTTATCTCAGTAAGTCAGCTGCTGAAAATGACATTAAACTCAGCGATAAATATAAAGAGTTTTCGATTTACCCACAAAAAGAAGTCACAGCCAATTACACCCTAACAAGCAGTGTTCCCCTAGAGAGTGTCCGTGTTGTCTCATCATGGGATACACACACCTACGACAAACTTGAATCAGCGTATAGTGACAACAACTTAGCCATAACTGTGCTTAAAAACGCCCCTCAATTGTCGGGGACACGATTTTTCAAAGTGCTAACCAAAGCTGGTGCCGCTGAAAAGGAATTTACTATAACTGCGCAGGCTTACGACTCTTTGTTACGTGCCTACTCAGGTGTAGATGAAGTATTCATAGCAGGACGAAGTATTTCCGTCTTTGGGCAATTGATCCATGCAGACAATAAGAATGGTTATATTGGCAACTGGGCTTCAGATACTCTGCGCTTTGAATTTGTAAATGCTCAATCAGCAATAAATGAAGCAACAATGCGAGACATTTTCCGACCTGAAATGGAAAAAGTAAAACTAATACTATCGAGCCAAGACGAAAATAATACCGAAACAAAAAGCGAGTTAGCTGTCGAGTTTGTTGAGAATTTAACTTTAAATGGCGAAGTCTATAACTGCAAAGTGAGAGACCGGGTATTGCAACAGTGTACCAGTGACAATGGCCAAATAAATTTTCTGACTCCACCAGAGCAACTGAAGCAAGTGGTAACACGAGGTAGCTATGTTTGCTTGTTAGGCTATGATGGCAAAGTTCAATGTGAAGGCTTTAAAGACAACCCAGCTCTCGAAGTTCCTAACCTTGAATCTGTCGCGAGACTCAACGCTGTCGATACAGAAACGGTATGCGCACAGCTTACGGATGCAAGCTGGCAATGCTGGGGCGGCAATGCCACAAAAATTGATGACCTAATAAAGCAATCAGGCCAAGTGCACCAAGTTTTGAGTGTCAATGATCAAACCTGTCTTGTCAGTGATGGTCAAATACATTGTTATCAAGGAGAGGAAAAAGTATTCCAAAGCGCTGGTAGGTTCGTATCTACATTGCTCATGAAAGAGGAGAAGGTATGCTATAAAACCAAACGCTCCTACTCTACTAACTGCCCGCTCGACTAATAAACTGCTCTGCTCACCTTTGTGAATTCAAAGGTGAGCACTATATATGGCTTAATTACAAACAATCATAAAGATAATATATTTATACTAATTAAGACTTAAAGATTAGGTTATTTTAACTAGTTTTCTTTACAAACGCCGTGAATGGAGACAAACTAGAGCTAATGTCTCGCAACTATCTCGTATTATGAAATTATTCGCTTTACTTCTCGCGTGTATGACTCTTTTTTTAACCGGTTGTGGCAACGAAGATGCAGGCCGAGGTGACAAAGATACACCTGGGTATACTGCAACCATGTACTTCGATGCGCTTTATAATCGCAAAGACATGAACGCGGCACTTAAATTAGCTACACCTAGACTTGCACGTATTATGCGCTCTTATGGCACCCCTTCTCAATTCACTAGAAACTTAGTCAATATGCAATTTGACCATGTCACAATCGAATTAGACATGACTAACAAAAGCCTTCGTGAGCAATATGGTACAAACGCGAAAGTAAACCTTATATTCACTGGCAAACTGCATGGCGACCAAATTGACGATATGCGCAGCGTGCAAATGATAAAACGTAAAGGTGACTGGTATGTCGATAAAATAAACCCAGACCCTTACGCCAGATAATGTATTTACTTGATTAAGCGCTTGTGGCATCAACGCTCAGCGCTTCATCACGCACTGTAAGCCACTCTTCCAACATTTGTTTGTCACCTTCTGAAAAAACACCCGCTTCACATGCTGCGCAGAGCTGATCTGCCATGGGTTGATTATATAAACTCATGCTGTGCTTTTTTTGCCACCTCAAAAAGTCATGGTAAGCACTATCCGTCTTTTTAGACAGAGCTAACGCACGCTCCAACTTCTCGAGACCAGGCATGTTTTGGGAGTGGCAAAGAGCGCTTATTCGCATTCGCGTTGTATGGTTTTCTCTGATGCTCGCACATACCGATTTTACTAGTTCATCTGATATGCCATTCGCCCTTGTACCGATTGGGAAATACAAGCGTTTAGCAATCGTACGCAACCCTCTGGGTAAAAAGTTATCAATAAAGCTTTTTACCGCCGTGCTATAGCCAGATAAATGATAAGACATTGCAGCGTGCAACAGCGGCAAATCGCCACATTGGTGGCCATCATCTTCAAACTTTTTCAAAACACATGACGCCAAATACAAATGGCTTAACATGTCACCCAAACGAGCGGATTGCATTTCACGATACTTAAGCTTGCCACCTAATCTCAGCATGGCAATATCACTCAAAGAAGAAAGTACTTGGCTATACCAAGTTAACTTTTGGTAATACCGCGCTACTTCTCCACTCACTGGGCTACGGACAAAGCGAGCGACCGTGATACCATTTAAAAGCGCTTTCACCGCATTTTTACCTGAATGAACAATATGCGAAACCAACAATTTATCAAATGATTTGAGCCCCTGATCGGTGTCTGTCATTTGTGCCGCTTCCATTTCCTTCAATATATACGGATGGCAACGACTCGCGCCTTGACCAAATATCATCAAGTTTCGAGTCAATATATTAGCGCCTTCAACTGTGATGCTTATTGGCATGCCTGCATAATGATGAGCCAGATAATTTAGCGGACCTTTTTGTATCGCTTTGCCGCCATGAATATCCATTGCATCATTGATGATCACTCTCGCTTGTTCTGTTAGGTGGTATTTAGCAATAGCAGTGATCACCGACGGTTTTTTCTTTAAATCAACCGCCAATGCGGTGTTTTCTCTTGTAGCTTCAATACTATAGGCTAATCCATAAATACGAGCAGCAGAGCTTTGAACGCCTTCAAACTGTCCAATCGGTTGCTTAAACTGATAACGTAATTGGCTATAAGCAGAGGTTGATTTTGCGCACAACTGCGCAGTTCCTGCACTCAGCGCTGGTAAAGAGATCCCCCGCCCGGCGCTAAGGCAAGAAACTAACATGCGCCAGCCTTTGCCAACGCCACTTTGACCGCCTATGACCCAGTCAATAGGTATGAAGACATCTTGGCCTGATGTCGTGCCATTCATAAATGCAAGCCCCATAGGATCGTGACGATCACCACAGTTCACACCTGCGTGAGATGTGGGGATCAAAGCGCACGTTATACCGCATTCAAGTTGTTCACTCAGTAATTTATCTGGATCATATACTTTAAACGCCAGCCCAAGTACATCGGCCACTGGGGCAAGTGTAATATAACGCTTTGACCAGCTCACCCTTAAACCAAGTACACTTTCCCCTTCAAACTCTTGGTGACATACTGTCGCGTGATCAGTAATACCACCCGCATCAGAGCCCGCATGAAGAGAAGTTAAAGCAAAGCAAGGTAGTGCCTCCCCACTTGCCAGTTTAGGTAGCCAATTTTGTTGCTGTTCTTGCGTACCAAAATGCAACAACAGTTCCGCAGGTCCCAAGCTGTTGGGGACCATCACAGTGACGGCAGCGGATAAACTCCTTGTAGCAATAGTAGATACAATGACAGAGTTTGCTTGCGCACTAAACTCTTTACCGCCAAAGCTTTTCGGAATGATCAGTGAGAAAAAGCCCTTTTCTTTTAGAAATTGCCATGTATCTTCCGACAAGTCTCCTCGCGCTGTAATTTCAGACTCGTCAAGCATACCCATAAGTGTATTTAATTCATTATTTACGAATGCTAATTCTTCATCAGACAATCGAGGCCTACCTGACTTAAGCCACATATTCCAATCCGGCTTACCGCTAAATAAACTTGCATCCCACCAGGTATCTCCTGCCTTCATTGCTTCTTTTTCTGTATCTGATAGTTCAGGCAAGGCACGTTTAAAGTAATTAAATGTGGGCGTCGATATCCATTTAATTCGAATGTCCTTAACTGAAAATATAATCCATACTGCAATAATCAATAATAAAATTAGCCACATAAGAGTTGTTCCCCAACTGAGTATTAACGATAAGTATGGATGAAAAATCGGCTAACTCAATAATTCAGCTAGATTGGTAAGCCATGTTGATAAAGCGCCCAGTCACTATTTTGTATGAACTTTGAAACGCGCTAATTGAGCACCGGTAAAGAGGCTGTTATCATCAGCGCTCTCTATAACAAAAAGTGAAAACATATGTCAGCAAAATTTAAACTCAGCCTAAGCGCTATTTTTGTCGCTGGGGCACTCTCACTGAGTGGCTGTAACTCAACAACAAGTGAAAAACTAACAGAGAAAGATGCAGAAGTATTTCTTGCTGAAGCAGAAAAGCAATTACAAGACCTTTCAGTAAGGAGCAGTCGAGCAGCTTGGATCTATGCCAACTTTATTACTGAAGACACCGCAGCATTGTCAGCTGAAGTAAGCCGAGAATACACTGCAGCACTTGTTGCGCTTGCCAATGAAGCAGCTAAATTTGACGACCTCGAACTAAATTATGACAACCGTCGTAAGCTTGATAAGTTAAAACTGAACTTAACACTTCCAGCACCAAAAGATCCGCAAAAAACAGCTGAATTAGCAAAGCTATCTGCTGAGCTTGACGGTTTATATGGTAAGGGCAAGTACTGCAAAGAAGGCAAGTGTATGAGCCTTGGCGACATGACCGCCAAAATGGCGACCAGCCGCAACTATGAAGAACTTCTAGATATCTGGCAGGGTTGGCGAGAAGTTTCGAAACCGATGAGACCGCTATATAGCGATCTTGTGTCATTGGCCAACGAAGGTGCCAATGAACTGGGCTATGCAGACACAGGCGCAATGTGGCGAAGCAAATACGACATGCCAGCTGACGATTTTGCCAAAGAGTTAGATCGTATTTGGGGCCAAGTTAAGCCACTATACAACTCTCTTCACTGTCACGTTCGTGCTAAGTTGGGCGAAAAATACGGTGAAGACAAGGTTCCTCAAGACCAGCCTATTCCAGCTCACCTGCTAGGTAACATGTGGGCACAAACTTGGGGTAATGTATACGACCTAGTGGCCCCGCAAAATGCGGATCCTGGCTACGACCTTACTGAGCTATTAAAGCAGCATGATTACGATGCGCTTAAGATGACCAAAGGCGCAGAAAAGTTCTTTACATCAATGGGGTTTGAGCCGTTACCAGAGACATTCTGGACTCGTTCATTGTTCTTAAAGCCAAAGGATCGCGATGTTCAGTGTCATGCTTCGGCGTGGAACTTAGACAACAAAGATGATTTACGAATCAAAATGTGTATCCAGCAAACAGGTGAAGAGTTCTCAGTTATTCACCACGAGTTAGGTCACAACTTCTATCAACGCGCCTATAACAAGCTACCATTGTACTACCAAGAAAGTGCCAATGATGGCTTCCACGAAGCTATCGGTGACACAATTGCACTTTCAGTAACGCCTGGTTATCTGAAAGAGATTGGTTTATTAGAGCAAGTACCTGATGAGTCTAAAGACATTGGTCTACTTATGAAAATGGCGATGGATAAAATTGCATTTATCCCATTTGGTTTGCTCGTTGACCAGTGGCGTTGGAAGGTTTATTCCGGTGAAATTAGCCCTGAACAGTACAACCAAGCTTGGTGGGACCTACGTGAAAAGTACCAAGGTGTACAAGCGCCTGTAGCACGTACCGAAAATGATTTTGACCCTGGTGCTAAATATCACGTACCTGGTAACGTACCATACACGCGTTACTTCCTAGCCCACATCCTGCAATTTGAGTTCCACAAGTCTTTGTGTGAGATCGCAGGTAGCAAAGAAGCGATTCACCGCTGCTCAGTATACAACTCAAAAGAAGCAGGTGAGCGTCTAAATACCATGTTGGAAATGGGTAGCAGCCGCCCATGGCAAGAAGCACTAGAAACAGTTACTGGTAACAAGCAAATGGATGCAACAGCCATCCTAGATTACTTTGCACCACTACAAGCTTATTTAGACGAGCAAAACAAAAACCGTCAGTGTGGTTGGTAACAACTTTCTACTGTCATGACAAAAGCGCAGCATTTTGCTGCGCTTTTTGTTTCTGTTGCTATATTCTGCAACACTTTTTTCCTTTCTCCTCTGGTAAATTCAAGCTAATGTATTGATCTGAATGAGGAGACTATATGAATCTACAACGCACATGGCTATTTGGCCAATTTGAACTTACTCGCCTATTTGCCACAAAACGAGGTTGGTTAGCTATTGCCGCATTCTCCCTCGTATGGCTCATGGTCTTACGTTACCCAATTTATAATGCAGTCCCTTTCATTAACAGTTATGAGTTTTCTGATATTGTTGGCCAAATAGCTGGCACCATAGGGCTGTCTGCGCTCGTTTCTTGGCCTGAAGCTGAGCTCGCAATGTTTTGGATTATCGGCCTGTTCACTTTTCCAATGTTTGCTGTATTCGTCACCGCTGATCAGACTGTTGGCGATAGAAACCGAGGCACACTTAGGTTTTTGACAATGCGTAGCACTCGGTTGGAAATACTACTGGGTCGTTTTATTGGCCAAGTTATGATTTTAGCCGCTTTAATTGCGCTGGTTACAATCGCAACCCTCATCATGCTGCTCTATCGAGATGCCAGCTTACTTCCTTCTGCAATCGCCAAGTCGATGGCTATTTGGGCCAAATTGTTGCTTACTTGTTTGCCATTTATTGCGCTTATGAGCCTCTTGAATTTAATTAATAACTCGGCGCGAATGAGCATTGTATTCGCCATTTTATTTTTTACTTTAATCGCTTCTGTGATTGGTTATGTCGGAGCTCAATACCCAGTATTAAGCTGGTTAAACTACATTATTCCGGGACATCAAATTGCCGAGCTGACTGGTTGGCAAAACACACCGTTATTTTCTTATGCGCTCCCGGCGTGTCAAACAGCGGTACTACTGGGTGCAGGGCATGTTTTACTGAAAGGGAGAGATCTATGAGCACAGTTATTGAAGTAAAGTCACTGAGCAAGACTTTTGGTACAAAGCGGGCTTTAGACAATGTTGAATTTAAAATAGAAAAAGGCAGCTCAGTGGCCCTCGTTGGTCCCAATGGCGCGGGGAAAACAACTCTATTTAGTATTGTATGTGGGTACCTGAAACCAAGTAGCGGAACGATAGATATCCTTGGTCATCAACCGGGGGATGCTCGATTATTTGGTAAAATTTCAGCACTGCCACAAGATGCACAGTTGGACCCCAAATTTTCGGTGCTACAGCAACTCACTTTTTTTGCCAAACTACAAGGTATGACAGGAAAAGCTGCCCTGGAAGATACAAAACGCGTATTAGCATTGGTCGACCTAGCACATGTTGCAAACTCAAAAACAAGTGAACTGTCTCACGGTATGCGTAAACGCGTATGTATCGCACAAGCGCTGCTCGGTAGCCCAGAAATAGTGCTGCTAGATGAAGCGACAGCAGGATTAGATCCAAAAAATGCAAAGGCCATTCGCAACCTTATTGCCTCTTTACAAGGCGACATTACGTTCATTTTAAGCTCCCATGATCTCAGTGAGCTGGAACGCCTTTGTGATACTGTACTTTACTTGGAGCAAGGACAACTCTCCAGCCACCAAAGCGATCTGCATCAAACCGAACAAGGTAGCTTTGTAACGTTACAAATGCTCAACTTGGATACAGATATGCAGGATAAAATCTCCCAGCTAGGTGGTGTGCGTAACATCAAACAGACTCAATCAGACGAACTCGTCATTGAATATACAAAACAGCCTCAACCTTTTGATTTATCTTTACTGGCTTTAATTCACGAGCATAAGTGGACATACAAACAACTTGTCAACGGCCGTACTTTAGAGAATCAGTTGTTTGTTGACTAGTATTGATCATTCGACCTGCTTAGTGACGGACCTGCGCTACATGTGCTCAATTTACCCGGTGTAGGAGTGAAGATGAAAACTCTGCGATTGGTCCGTCATGCAAAATCAAGTTGGCAAGATGCGTCTTTAGACGATTTTGATCGCCCTTTGAAGCCCAAAGGTATCCGCCGAGTGACCAAACTCGCAAAGATACTGGGTCCACTGCTTCACGTTCAATTGCTCACCAGTCCCGCGAGAAGAGCATTCGATACGGCTCAAATAATACACACCATTTGTATGCCAAATACGCCTGTTTTAACCCTTGAGAAACTTTACACATTTGAACCAAACGAACTTTTTTCTGCAATGACGCGATTAGAACTCCACTGTTCTGACATCTGTGTTGTCACGCACAATCCCGCCATAACTGCCGTTGCCAATTTACTGGGAGCACCAGATTTAGACAATGTCGTCACCTCGGGGTATGTCGAGTTTTCTGCAAATATCCAGTCATGGGCTCAACTAAGTGCAAAGAATACTCACTATATCAGGCATTTATTTTTAGATTAAACCTTGACCGTACCTATATTGAAACTGATATATTTGCTTTTTATGTCATGGAGATGTCGATGCAGTTTGTTCAGTTAAACAGCCGAAGTACGGGTCTTGCAGAGCTATTCGAGGAAATAGATCTATTGATGAATAGCTTATACCCCGCTGAAGCCAATGATTTAGTGCCAATAAATGAGATAGATAACCCACATACCTACATCATAGGCCACTATGATAACGGTGAACTTGTCGCATGTGGTAGCTTTGTCTTAAAAGAGGACAATGGCATATATGCCGAGTTAAAACGTATCTACGTCAAACCATCACAACGTGGAAAAGGAATGGCGAAAGCCATAATTGAACACCTGATTATGCACGCTAAGCGCGAAGAGATCGGCGAAATAAAATTAGAAACCGGGGATCAACAGACCGCAGCCATCAAGCTATACGAGTCATTTGGTTTTAGGCATTGCGGCACATTTGGCCAGTATAACGCAGAACCTAGCTCAGTTTTTATGCAGCTGACATTAGACGACTGTCAACAATGAGAAAATTGACTTGCCATTGGTAAATACGCTGTATCTAATACACAGGCAACAACACAGAATAAGTAATCACCAGTATGAAAACAGCAATAGTACTTGGCGCCACAGGGCTTATAGGTCAAAGTGTTACCCAAATTTTGGCGCAGCAGCCAGTCATTGAAAAAGTTGTTGCGGTTACGCGACGGCCTATTCAGTATGACTCAGAAAAAATCGTCAATGAAGTTGTCGACTTTGCCAAACTAAGTCGCTATCAGCACGTTTTCCAAGGACATATACTGTTTTCATGTTTAGGCACAACGCGCAAACAGGCAGGTTCAATTGCCGAGCAAAGGCGTGTTGATTTTGACTACCAATATCAGGCGGCAAGGCTCGCAGTACAAAATAATGTTACACACTATTTATTAGTTTCATCAAGCGGCGCGAATGAAAATAGCGTGAGTCCTTATCTTAAAATGAAAGGCGAGTTAGAGCATCGCGTAAAACTACTCGGGTTTAGACATCTCAGTATTTTTCAACCTTCTCTACTCATTGGCCACAGACCAGATACTCGAGTAGCAGAATCCATAGGTAACCACTTGCTACCCTTAATTTGTAAACTGCCCGGGTTAAAAAAGTATCGCCCTATTTCAGGCAACCAAGTTGCCACAAAAATGGTCTCGGTCGCGATGTCAGAATCGGCTCACTATGAAACATATAGGCTTGATGAAATATTTTAGAGTTAAAGGCGTTCAGGGTCAATATCGTCAATACCAATTGAAAGTCGCTAAAGAGTTTGAGACAAAGTAAAAAGGCCTTGTAATGATCTAAAGGCCGTATCGTTCATTGCGACTAACAACGATTGTGCATTCAGTTACCTTTACCAACTTGAGTAGCGTAACCTGCGCACTGGCATTGGATGATTTGGCCTTTTACGCGCACTCGCCATTTTAGTTTGGTGTCTGACGCCTTGGTGCCAGCATCAAACTTATGGGTTAAATTTCGCTCGCATGCTGACGTTTCTTGACCAGTTCCGCTTTCGCCAGATTGCAACAGTGGGTATCCCAGCTCAACACACGCTCCCATGACATATTGAGTGTCATCTTGAGTGACATTGTGTACTTCTTTACTATGAGAATCAGACTTAGAGGTTTGACTTGGCCCCTCCTGAGCTGGTTGTTGATTTTGCTTTCCTTCACACCCTGCTAGCAACATACTTAAAAAAAAGTAAGTCGTAACGATTAACAATGAGTTTATTTGAACCCAATTTGGCATAGTTAATCCACTCCTTTTCACCCTTCCTGAACTTAGCTTTATTGTAGAAGCTGGGTCACAACATGCTGTTAAATTTCTTCATTTATACCAAAATTCCCTTGAAAAGGTACTTATGCAACATGCAAATCATTGGTTTCACTCCATCTTAACCTTGCTGTATACTAGTTCCCAATCCCTCGTCAAAAATGTGAAAGCAGATACAATTTCCGAGAACAGCATGACCAAGAACGCGCCAAATACTTCACTAATTCAAGAATTAAAGTCTATCGTCGGTAACAGCTTTGTACTGACCGATGACACCAAAAAGCAGCCGTATACCAAAGGATTTCGTTTTGGATCAGGTGATGCCCTTGCTGTTATCAGACCAGCGACTCTTTTAGAAATTTGGCAAGCGTTAAAAGCATGTGTTGCAGCTGATGTCATTGTGATCATGCAAGCAGCCAATACAGGCCTAACAGGTGGCTCAACACCTGATGGCAAAGATTATGATCGCCCCATAGTCATCATAAGCACCATGCGGATTGACAGTATTCAACTGATAGATAATGCCAAGCAGATTGTCGGACTAGCTGGCAGCACCTTGTTTGGCCTAGAGGACACGCTTGCACCTCACGGTCGGGAACCGCATTCTGTCATTGGCTCATCATGTATTGGGGCATCAATTGTCGGTGGAATTTGTAATAACTCAGGGGGGGCTTTGGTACAACGTGGGCCCGCCTATACCGAACTGTCACTTTTTGCGCAAATTGACGAACTGGGTAACTTGTCACTGGTTAATAATTTAGGTATTAACTTGGGCGATACACCTGAAGAGATATTGACTAATTTACAAGAGCAAAACTACACAGATGCTGACGTTCAGTTCCCAGAACTTAGGGCATCTGATGACGAATACCATGAACGTGTTAGGGATGTCGACGCAGAGACCCCTTCGCGCTTTAACAATGATGGACGCCGCTTATATGAATCATCTGGCTGTGCTGGTAAGCTTGCGGTTTTTGCGGTTCGATTAGACACCTATCCGGTACCTGAAAAGCACCAAGTCTTTTATGTTGGTACTAATGACCCATCCGTGTTAGCTCAGATCCGTCGCGACATCCTATCTAAGTTTGAAAACTTGCCAGTCTCTGGTGAATATCTTCATAGGGATTGCTATGACGCCTCTAAGAAATACGGTAAAGATACCTTCTTAGTAATAGATAAACTGGGGTCTAAATATATTCCCAAAATGTTTGGCATCAAACGTACTGTTGACCGTATAGCTGACAACTTTAAGTTTCTACCCAGCAAGTTTTCTGATCGAATTATGCAATATCTGAGCTGTTTATGGCCTAATCACTTGCCAAAACGCATGGAAGAGTATCGCGACCGCTATGAACATCACTGGATTGTAGAGATGAGCAACGCTGGTGTTGCAGAGGCAAAAGCATACTTTGATGAATTCTTTAAAACGAACGATGGCAGCTACTTTGAGTGTACTGAAGACGAAGGTGAAAAAGCCATACTACATCGCTTTGTAGCAGGCGGTGCAATAGGCCGAATGCAGACTATGAACAGCAAAGAAATGGGTGCAATCATGACCATTGATGTCGCCTTTCCGCGTAATGAAACCGACTGGTTCGAACAACTGCCTCCAGAAATAGATGAGCAGATCGCTGTTAAACTATACTATGGGCATTTGTTTTGCCACGTCATGCACCAAAACTACATTATGAAACCGGGTGTAGACGCCAAAGCAGTTAAAAATAAGATCTTAGAGACATTTGATAAACGTGGCGCCGAATACCCTGCCGAGCACAATGTCGGACATGAATATTTTGCAAAAGATGCTCTGAAATCCTTCTACAAGAAACTTGATCCAACTAACTCATTCAACCCAGGTATTGGTAAAACGAGCAAGTGTAAACACTGGCACGAACACACACACAAGTAACCGCATTTGCTGCAATATTATGATAGTTAAGCCTCTGATATTGCAGCTCCAAAACGGCATTTATCTCATCTGAGTTAAACATCGCATTATTCGCGATGAATTAAAAATTTTATATAATCTATTTGAAATATTTTTGATACACTATGTGGCTATTAAAAATATTCAAGTACTTAGAATTATGAACCACCCTATCAAACTCAGTGCACTTGCCTTGTGTACCTTACTAACAAGTGCCTGTAACGCAACCAATCCAAGTGATATTCAATCGGATGCAGGATTGCGAATTGTAACTTGGAATATCGAACATTTAGCTGCTGACAACACCAAGGGGTGTAAGCCAAGAACGCAAAATGAAATTTCTGCACTGAAGAAATACGCAAGTTCTCTAGAAGCAGACGTTATCGCATTTCAAGAAGTTGGCTCAATCAAAGCCCTTGAAAACATTTTCGACACATCTCAATGGCAACTGATCATATCTGACCGTAAAGACAGCCCTAGCTACACTTGCCGTGGCAATGGATTGACGTCAACACAACAAAAAGTCGCATTCGCTGTTAAAAAGCCTTTAAACGTTGAAAAAGTTGTTCATCATAATCAATTCTCAGATATACAAGTTGGGTTGAGAAGTGGCTTGGAAGTTCAAATTGGCTATGCAGGCAAAACATTAGACTTACTTAATGTACACCTAAAAAGTGGTTGTTTTGTGGATGATTATCGCCGTTCAGACAAAAAATCGTGTCAGCTATTAGCAAAGCAAGTGCCTCTACTGGATAACTGGGTTGAATCGAAAAGCGCTGAGCAAGCCAACTTTATCGTTTTAGGCGACTTTAACCACAGACTGACCGCACCGTATAACCGCGTCAGCCGCGACTTGTATCACCCTGATGGACTTGCAGATAAGGCACCAAACAACCTTTCTAAGGCGACTTTCTTCAATGCAAATCAAATGCTAACGGGTTGT
This sequence comes from Pseudoalteromonas sp. Of7M-16, assembly GCF_022347805.1. NCBI lineage: Bacteria > Pseudomonadati > Pseudomonadota > Gammaproteobacteria > Alteromonadales > Pseudoalteromonadaceae > Pseudoalteromonas > Pseudoalteromonas sp. Of7M-16. Next base: position 91,603 of record NZ_JAKRFY010000014.1, read on the forward strand.
CATCCTTACTACCCTGCACCTATTGATCACGTTTTGGTGTCAAATACTCTGAAACCAACCTACGTGAAAGGCAGCGTTCAATTCCATTATTTTGACAATATGGAACCAAAGAAAATGCTCAGCGATCACTGCGCGCTCAGCATTGACCTAAACTAAAACAAGCATTTATGGGGCAAAGATAAAGCTTGCCCCTTACCTGTAATACTACTTTTCTAGTTGTTCTAAAATATCGAGCACTGATCTAAACAACCGTTTGTTAGCTAGCCCAATGTGTTGATTAACCACCGCGCCATAAGCACCAAAACGCGCAACAACAAGCTGTTTAGAAGGAATTATTACTACATACTGGCCTCTATGCCCACGCAGCGACACCGTGTCTTTTGGCAATTTAGGTAACCAAAAGCTCATATCATTCAACCAAAGCTGCCCACCATAGTGCTTATCAACTCCCTTGCTCATCATTACATCTTTAATCCAAGCCTCGGAAACGATTTGTTCTCCATTCCAGCGACCGTTATTTACAAACAGTTGGCCTATTTTAAGCCAATCATGTACTGTTAAGAACATTCTCGCACCACCTCTGAGGTTGCCAGCTTCATCAAGTTCAGCAATAGCATTGTTGATCCCAAGCGGCGCAAAAAAGTCTTGCTGATACAGCTTATTAATAGATGATAAGTCACCACCAGACGCATCCATCAACGCTTTACTTAGTAGCTGAGTTGTGCCAGTTGCATACTCAAATTTGCTGCCCGGCTTGTAATCTTTTGGCAGACCAGTTACGTAATTGACCGAGTCTCCGGTGTGATACCACATCGGCGCTAAATCTTCATACCCGTGAATATCAGGCAATTCCGCCCATTTTACGCCTGAGCTCATATTGAGTAAGTTCTTTACCGTCATTTCATGATGACCAAACTCCAATGATTGCTCTAAGGTGAGCTTACCTTGGTCAACCAATACGCCAGTTAATAGCCCTGTTACAGTTTTTGCCATCGACCAACTTAGCATTCGGGTATCGCCAGCATGAAACTGGTCATATTGCTCGGCAACGAGTTGTCCCTGATACATTACAGCAACTGCAAATGTATTGTCGCTCCATGTATAGTCCTTATTATTTGTGGCAAAAAATGAATCTAGCGATAGCGCCGGATCCAGCGCTTTAGCAATAGGAGTGCTTGGCAAGGGTTGTGGGACCGTCACACCTTGAGATTGCGCATGCAATTGCGCAGGGGTCAATTCATGCAGTAGAGTACAACCAAAGCCATCTCGAAACACTGAAGTTCGAGTCAGAGGTGAGCCGTCAACCTGAGCTGTTATCGAAACCTGTTTTGCAACTTCATCAACACTCAACACAGGTGTATTTGGCAATGCGCCTAGCGCCTCAGGGATCACCCGCTGCTTAATAAAGTCTATGGGTTCTTGTGATATAAAATGCCTTGAGCACAGTTGATTGGCGCTATAGCCCAGCAATACATCTGGGTCTGAGTTACAGCCACTCAATACCACAATTGACGCTAAACTCCCCAATTTTAAAGCGATATGTTTCATATTTATTCCTTTTGTTATTCTTCGCAGCTATGACGAATAACTAAACAATAAATACAAAATTTATACAGCTTAACTCATGGCTGCTTGCTTTGATAAAATCAAACGTTCACGCTGTAAAACACAATACGCGAGCAAGCCCAACCCAAGTATGACGTTTGCTAGCGCAAGACCCCACACAATACCACTAAAACCAGCTACATAAGCGCCAAAATATGCGAATGGGATCGACAAACCAAATAGCCTTAAGATACTCACATTTAATGCAATCATGCTGCGTCCAGTAGCGTTGCAACAGCTGACATACAACATGGTTGCAGCTAAAGCAATATAGGACAGTGGTAATACGGTTAACGCTAACTCGATAGATTTACTGACAAAAGTTTTCTGACAAAAGCCAACTCCTAACAGATCCGCGCCAAAAAATAGCACCAAAGAGACAACCAATTGCCAAACAATACATACTAAAACCGACAATTTAATTCCACGCCTAACCCTTAACGCTTTATTTGCCTCCCAATTTTGCCCTACAAAGATTGGCAGTGACGTAGTAAGTACCATGGGCAATAACAACGCAAGTGGCTCTAGGCGCATCACGACACCATAGGCAGCAACGGCATCACTGCCTTGTGTCGCAACAATTGCCATCAATATAGACTGCGCCAGCGGCGTGAGCAGCTGCATCGACACAATTGGGATCAAAAGACGAAACAAACAGCGAAAGCCTTGCCGACTTTGCGTAGAGAGCAAATTAATTTTTATGGATATGTTTTCTTTAACTATCAGTAAATAAAGCGCCCAAATACAGCCAGTTACAGCTGCAACCAGATGTGCAATACCCAACTTTTCTAAGCCACTGATCGCAAGATCAGCTCCTACCCATGGTGAAAACAATGCCGCACTGGTGAGCACCTGCATACCTGCAAATACCACCAGAAGCTGCGCTGCCGCTCGCATATTCCCAAAGGCACGCAATACGCCAAAAATCACCATAATTAAGAAAAAGAAGATTACAGCACCAAGGCGGTACTGCATATAAGTATTTAGAGGGCCCCAAACTTTTTCACGTTCAGAGAAGTCAGCAAAACCAAGTAAGTTTAAAATAGGTAATAAGTTTAACCAAATACCCAATGCTATCGTAGCACCAACCAAGACGGTAAATATCAAGCTGACTGCGGCAAGCTCTTCGACTACTCGCGCCTGAGTTAAGCGCGTCGCAACCACAATGCCAAGCCCTATGGCGAATGCAAATAAAGTTGCCTGCACTGGCAGCGTAAAACTCATTGCAGTGAGCTCTTCGACTCCTAAGCGAGATGCGAAATAAAGCTCAATCAAGTCCGCACTAAATAAAGCCAAAATAGCCCACAACATAGGTACCGTCAGTTGTCTCAACACCGCACTGGTAGAACCGGTTAAAATCCAGCGCTTCTTTACAGCCCTTGCACGTTGCTTGCGACAAGCTTGAACAGGTGAATAACTCAAATCTTGTGATCTATTGCATGTCATAGCGCGTGATCAACTCCTTGCTATTTGGTTTTATTTTTTATTTAGACAGACACTATTTGCTTTAATTGAGCAAAATGCTACTGCAAATAGCTGATTCATCTAATTATCAAGACCAATGAAAATCTTCAGAGTTCCCAGCAAATCTTGAAACTCGATGAACCCCCACAGAATTGAGATTAACCACCTCCATTTCGTTAACTAAAAACCAGCCAAATGCACGACTTTTTTATTATTTAAAAAACCGTCATAATAGTCGTTGAAAACAACCACTAAAGTCGATACATCATGGCCCAAAAGTTACCTCCACAGCTAAATGCCACGCAATCTCCTTGCGTACGAAATTGCTGTTTGGATGCCGAAGATATTTGTATTGGCTGCCTTCGAAGCATAGATGAAATTGTCGGCTGGGGAAGCAAAAGTGCACTAGAGAAAGCTGCAATACTAGAGCGATGTGCCGCAAGAAAACGAGCCAAAGAGCAAGTTCACAAATAACCCTGGAGCGTCTTCAGGTTACTACCAAATAGACCCGGATGGCGAGCAAGGTGTATCTCCCTTTGCTGTGTATTGCGATATGGATACCCTTGGCGGAGGCTGGACGCTCTTTGCAAATCACGCAGATGGTATTGAACGCAAGCTTATGCGCGATCCAGTAAAAATAGATCAATATGGTGTATTGGAATCGGCCCGCTGGCAAGCACTGAGAGCCACAATGACAGAAGGGCTTATGTTTATTGACGAACATCAGCGAGTATCTATGATTTCCGCACATAACGTCACCAACCCAACCGGTAATGGATGCCAGAGTTTACTTGATAACACAGCCGCTGATCTAACCGCCACATTTGACGGTAATCCTGAAAGGCCATTTGCTATTTGGCCGTACAGCACAATTTATGCGCATACAGAACAAGACAAACTACTTTATTTTATTAAGTAAACACCAAAAAAAAGCAGCTTGAATGGGCTGCTTTTCCTCTAACAAACCCATGTCGTTATAAGTGACTTTCAAATTAGAAAATGTTCACTCACCTTGTTAAATAAATAGTTTAATCAATTATAAAATATAAAAGTAATATCATATAGAAGCTGGATAACCGAGCAGAGGTGTATCAATACCATTCTAATAATCCATAAGGTGAAAAACACCCTTCTCAATCAACGCGGTGATACCACCTTAAACAACCATTAATCACTCACAATTTACGATAAGTTTTATATCATTGCATACAGAATTTAAAAATAAACACACTAAAAAAGTATATGAAATAAAAAAACAAAACTAACAAAGCAAAAACTTCGAGCTTACTATTTGAGACCACTCGTGTCGTAAATAATGTAATAAATGAATGTAGATTTTCCTTTTTAGTATAGCAGTGGAGTAAAATCCTAAGCGCTGGCAATATGATCATGGCAAAAAAAGCCAGAACAGCAAACAATGTTACATGGAATTCAAAAAACCACTGTGCTTCAAGAGACTTAAAATTGGGGCACACTTTTAATTCCTTTATTAATAGCATCCAGATAAATACGGGTTGAGGATAAGCCTGAAAGCAAAACGCAAATATGTGCTCACGTTGCTTCGACTAGATAACCCTTCACAACAACCCTTTTTAATTAGAAGTGCGCCTTTGGTCCTAAATAATACGCTCTGTGTACTACTTGATTCAATACATGATGAAAACCAGCTGTTAAGTCCATTTGCTGATAATAGATTAAAAAGCTGATATCTATATCAAACAATATTGATTAAAGCCCCAAATTAGCATCTTAATGTTTATTCTTCCAATAAAAATAATCATAAATAAAGCTAACAAATGGCCTCAACCATTACAATATGAAAATAAAAATAATGAAAAAATCAATATGAGAGAACCCTCTTCTCACACGTAAATATTAAATAAAGAAAAATTAATTGATTAATCTATTAACTTGTCCAATTTAATAAAGAAATCGTTGAATGTGGCAGACATGTCTTCTGAGTGCTCTTGTATTTTCTGAAGATCTTCTTTCGCGCCGTCTAGAGTTTCTCGTAGGGTTTGTTCTTGCGTTTCGCTCATGCCAAAAGAGATTATTGAATCTTCTACGTCAAAAATAAGCGTTTCAACTAGCTCTTGGCATGATTGATTATAGTTTTTAAAAATAAGTTCAATGTCTTCTAAGTCTTTACTCGCCACCTGACTAAGCTCTCTGAGCCCCTTATTCTTCGCTTGAATAGCTTGAATGTTGGTTTCTAAACTTTTTAGTCTAGCGTCTGCACCTCTAACCACCAGTGCCAATATGTCATTAAACCTTCCGTATTTCTCATCGTCATCAATGGGCATATTTTTTATTAATAATGAGCAATATGCGCTGTTGAAAAAGCTACGCTTTTCGATGTTAATGACGGTTTTACTCTCTCGCCCTTTTTTAAGAAGCTCGCTTTCTAACGGGTTAATGACGCCAAAGTTACAAAAATCTCTAAATTCGCCCAATAGCCCCAACTGTACAGATGCATTTAAATCCAAGTTTCGACAAACGGATAAAACTGCGTTCGATAAATCCGCCAAGGTGTTGCATTGGTATGAGTTTTCAATGAACTCAAGGCATAAACCCAATTCACTACAACTGGTAATGGCTGTTAAGGTAACTTCTTCGGCAGCCTCGCAATTCACTTTTAAGGTATCAATTTCACTACTGAACTTAACCAATCTGTCAATCCTAAAACTAAGTTCAGCTGCATCAAATGGCTTGGTGATGTAATCATCACCACCTGCTTTAAACCCTTCAAGTTTGTCTTCAATACAATCTTTTGAGGAAACGAATAAAACCGGAGTATCACAGTTAGAAGGGTTACTGCGAATCGCCTTACAAACCTCATATCCGTTCATACCCGGCATCACAACATCCAGCAAAATCGCATCATATTTACGCTCATGAAATAATGTCAGTGCTTCTTCGCCGTTATGCGCTGAGAAGTAATCATGTGATTCACCAAGCATTGTTTTTGCAATATCATGGTTAACTTCATCGTCATCGACTAACAAAATTGAGTACGACATACGCCCCCCAATAGGCTTTAATCTCGATACTGCTGAGAAATATCAAAAAATAAATTTTCTTTTTCCAAAAACTCATCCAACAACTCAGGATCAAAATGACTCCCCCGTCCTTCTTTCATGATTGCAATTGCTTTGTCATGCTCCATCGCATCTTTATAAACTCGCCGACTGATCAATGCATCATAGACATCCGCTATCGCCATCATGCGTGCGCTAAGTGGGATTTCTTCTCCTTTCAACCCTTCAGGGTAGCCGGAGCCATCCCACTTTTCGTGATGATAGTGAGAAATTTCCTTCGCAGTTTTAAGGAAGCTATTTGCCTGACCCAGCGCAGACTCGGCAGTCTCTATGGCGTTGCGACCAAATACGGTATGGTTTTTCATGATTTCAAACTCGTCAGCTGTAAGCCGACCTGGTTTGAGCAGAACATTGTCTGGGATCCCTACTTTGCCAATGTCATGTAACGGGGCAGACTTATAAAAATTATTAATCACTTCTAAAGTGAGTACCTTTTTATATTTTTCCTTCTCGCACAAAATAGTTGCCAATAGTTTTACGTAGAGCTGTGTACGGCGAATATGATTACCGGTTTCTTGGTCTCGGGTTTCGGCTAGGCTAGCCATTGCCTGAATAGTGACATCTTGAAGGCGAGACATTTGCTCCGTGCGCTTTTGAACCTCTTCTTCCAAATAATCGTTTTTGTTTTTTAGAATGTCTTTGGATTCTTTGTTCAATAAGTGTGTATTTAGGCGAGCAAGCAGTATTGGCGGACTAATTGGCTTGTTAATGTAATCACATGCACCCAACAAAAAACCTTTTTCTTCATCTTCAACACTGGTTTTTGCAGTCAAAAAAATCACCGGTATTTCACTGTATACCTCGTGCGACTTTAAGTACTTGATCACCTCGTAGCCATTCATCTGTGGCATAACAACATCAAGAAGAATGATGTCAACTTTGTTTTTTTCAACCACGGAAATAGCGGCTTCACCACTTTTTACCGCTAAGACACGATATTTATCTTTGATAATTTCCGTCATGAAAGCCAGGTTTTCCTTCACATCATCTACTACCAACACCGTTTTAAGCTGTTCCATAGGCTCTTCTATTGAATTGTTAGACAATTATTCATCACACACAAAAATATAGGTCTATTATTACTGAAACGCCAAGCATGGATTGGATTAGATGAAAAGTTTAAGAGTCAGCTTCTTTATCACATTCTCAATAATGTTGCTTGTCAGTATTGGGATTGGGTTAATGTCCTATTACGTCAAATCAGAAGTCAGCGCTTTGACTGATAAACAGACCCAACTTTTTAAGCTGACGGAGCTTGCCCATGAACTAAAGCTGAGTTCAGACAATTTGACAAATTTTGCAAGAGCCTATGCAGTGACAGGCAATGATAAATGGCAGCAGCTTTTCAGTTACACTTTGCTAGTGCGAGACGGAAAGGTCCGTGCAGACAATGCCAACACCTATGACTATTGGGATAGCCTAGCAGCCCCTCACTCCAGCGTTCCTGAGACGATCCGAGTAAACGATGGACATAATATAATTGAGCGATTTCAACAGTTGGGTGCGCAGGACTTTGAACTTTTGCAGATGCAAAATGCGCTTTCTACTTCCAATGCTTTGGTTAGTCTTGAGCGTCGGGCTTTTAACGCCATAGAGGGCATACACAAAGACGAATACGGTAATTGGGTCAAAGACGCAGCACCAGACTTAGTAAGCGCTCAAAAAATTCTTTTCAGCGACAACTATCTAGTTGAGAAATCGAAAATCATGTCGGCAATTGGTGAAGCACACAGAGCTATCACTAATCGCCTCAATGCTGAGCTTGAGAGTCACCAAAATAGTTTAAACAACACCTATTTGCTCAGAAATATTTTCAATTTAATTTTACTTATCAATATCGCATTGTCTTTTTACCTGCTTTGGAAACTCTATATAAACCCAGTTGCATCAATCCAAAAACAAGTAGTGAGCAATGTAGAAAAAGGCAATTATAACTTCGTGCTTGATGAATCGGTGAAAGGCGACCTATCAGATCTGTCAAAATCAATGAACAAACTCCTGAACGACTTGTCTGAACAGCTCGAATTCAACACCATCATGAAAGACTTTGGGTTAGCACTTAGAGGGAAAAAAAATCCCAACGAGCTTGGAGAAGAACTCTTGCAGTTCTTGGAGCAAAGGCTTTCAGTTCCCCTTTTAGGCTTATATGTTTTTGAAGAACAAAAAGTGCTTACTCGCGTTGCTGGCACCGGATACAGCTGCAATTGCGCAAGAACATATAGTAACTATGACTCCATTCACTTTCATGTATTAAGCACTCAAAAGCCCTATTCGATGAAGTTTGAAAAGGAGCAGTATGCCATTGAGTTAAATGGAGAAAAGCTCTCTATAAGCGAGTTATATTATTTCCCCTTGGTCGTCAGCAATGACAGTATTGGTTTGTTAGAGCTGGGCAGCTTAGTTGAGCTAACTGATCAAGATTATAAGTGGGTGAAATCGGTCATAAACGATTTGGCAGTTAGTCTACAGCTTACACAAAACATCGACTTACAGTCAAAGGCCGAAAAACGTATCGTAGAACAACTCGAACTCAACAAAAAAATTCTCGATGCCATTCCAAGCCCAATGTACTACAAGAATAGCTCAGGCAACTATTTGGGTGTTAATAGTGTTTTTCATCAATATTTTGGGACATTCGATGCGGATGTTTTGGACGCCACCACAGAAGATATTTTTAACTATGAAATTGCGCAAGTTTTTGAGCAATCACACCAAGATTTACTTGATGGTAAGTCAAACCAACACTACGAAATAAAAATTGATAACGCACAAGGCGACCCCCGCAACTTTATTGTTTATGAAGCCGTATTCACCAATGCCGAAAACGAACTTGCTGGTGTGGTTGGTTTATTACTTGATGTGACAGAGCGCAAACAAATGGAACTCGAGCTGCGTTTGGCAAAAGATAAAGCGGATGAAATGAGCACTGCCAAAGGAGAGTTTTTGGCAAATATGAGCCATGAAATTCGCACGCCAATGAATGCAATCATCGGTATGAGCCATCTGGCGCTTCGGACGGAGTTAACCACCCAGCAATCCGGTTATATCAATAAAATAGACCAAGCTGCTAAGAGTTTACTCGGGATAATTAACGACATATTAGATTTTTCCAAAATAGAGTCAGGCAAACTAGAAATTGAAGATATCGATTTTTCTTTGCAAGAAGTAATGGATAACGTTGTTAATATCAACGTTATTCGTATGCAAGAAAAAGGCTTAGAAATGCTATTGGACATCGCACCGGATGTACCAATTAGCCTCGTTGGCGATCCGCTTCGCTTGGGCCAAGTCTTAATCAATTTATGCGGCAATGCCATCAAATTCACTGAACGCGGAGAAATCACCATTTCGGTCACCAACCTTGAACAGCAAGATGACCAAACCATCTTGAAGTTCACTGTAAAAGACACTGGCATTGGCATGTCTCAAGAGCAGCAAAGCAAGTTGTTCAATGCATTTTCGCAAGCTGATGGCTCCATTACGCGAAAATACGGGGGAACAGGACTCGGGCTGAGTATTTCTAAAAAGCTGGTCGAACTAATGGGAGGTACAATTGGTGTTAACAGTGAGCAAGGTCAAGGCTCTGAGTTTTACTTTACAGTCCGCTGTGGCTTACAGTCAGCCAAACTGACCAATGTCATTTGTCCTGATAGCCAGTTAGCTGGTAAACACGCATTAGTCGTTGATGACAATGAAAGTGCTCGCGCAATATTAACGAACCTGCTCAAAGCGATGAAGTTTACTGTCACTTGCGCGGCAAGCGGTGCGGGCGCAATTGAACTTGTGCAAGGCAGCAAATTTGACATTGTGTTCATGGATTGGAAAATGCCGAATATGAGCGGAATTGATGCCATCAAACACATTCGTTCACTTGAATTAACGCCTGAGCCCAAATATGTACTTGTTACAGCATACGGCACCGACATTGGTATGAACTCACAAATCCACGACTTAATCGATGCCATAATTCTCAAACCCGTCAATGCGTCAGTTCTGTTAGATGCCATTATGGAATCATTTAATTTAGCAAGTCAGCCTAGAAACGGAGATGTGTCGAACAAAGACAATGGCGTGAGACATTCATTCGAGAAACAAAAAGTGCTACTTGTTGAAGACAATACGACAAATCAAGAAATTGCCAATGAGATGCTTAGCTCTCTAAATTTAGACGTAACCATCGCAGATAACGGTCAGATTGCTGTTGATATGGTCAAAAATAATACGTTTGATATCGTGCTAATGGACATACAAATGCCTGTTATGGACGGTTACTCTGCGACGAAAAGAATACGTGAATTCAATCAGTTCGACGGATTACCAATTGTCGCCATGACTGCAAATGTCATGAAAGAAGATTTACAAAAGTGTAAAGCTGCGGGCATGAACGACCATATTGGTAAGCCCATCAACTTCAATCAAATGACTGAGACCTTACACGCACATTTGTATAAAGTGACTAACCAAGACGACACTAGTTTACATCAAGTAGTTGAGAGCGCTGACGACAAACAGCCAGAAGTAGAAACAAATGCAGAGCAACAAGAGATCAAGTTAGATGGTGTCGATATTGAGCGGGCAATAAAACGATTAGGGGGCAATGAAAAAGCGTTTTGGAACATCATTAAAAAGTTTGCGCGCAATCAAATTGAAGAAACCATCAACCTCAATCAAGCGCTTGTCATCGGAGACATGGAACATGCAGAGCGTATTGCTCATTCACTAAAAGGGGCCAGTGCAAATTTGTGCATTGATGAGCTTTCCAAGCAAGCTTCAGACATCGAAGCAGCAATCGCCAATGAACAAAAGGTTGAACCAAAAGATGTAGAAGTCCTAACGGAATACCTAAGAGGACTGCACAAAAGCCTAAGTGAACTGCAAAGTGATGAAAAGCCAGCAACCCCAGCTCCCAGCACATCAAATATTGTGAGTTTTAAAGTTACGCGTGGGGACTTCTTAGAACTGGAAGAGCTATTACTCAGTTGTGATACTCAATCCGTTGAGAAAGTTTATGAGCTCAAAGCTAACCATAAAATTGATGAGTCTACTTGCATTGAACTTGTGGAACTCATTGAAGATTTTGAATTTGATCAAGCCAGAGAAGTGATTTCGCAATTGTTAGAACAGTCGGCGTAGTTGAAGTAGCTCATATCATCCCTTACTGTTTGAAAAAATTGGGTTATATGTCATCTGGCTGACAACGATGAGTAATTTACTGACGGCCCAAGTGGTTTTGACTTTTGTATTCGATATTGCTTGCTTTATGGCTTTTATTAATAACTAATTGGCATTGGAAAGGCCCTCTTTCAGTAATCTTTTGGGCTCATTTCGCTGTGCTCACTAGCAACCTTTAAGGTATCGCGTGGACTATTCATCTCTAATTAAATCTGTAAGTCTATTGCTAGGTGTGATTGGCGGTCTATTTGCAATCTACAAGTTTTATAGAAGAGACGAACACTTTCCTAGGGTTCAATTTGACGTTGAAATTAATTTTGTAGGAAAAGAAGACGACAAGCATGTAGTTGAGATTGTTGCGTATCTAGACAATAAAGGGGTTGTTCCAATAAAACTTACGGAGTTAGAGTTTAGCCTCAGAGGACTTAAGTCAGGAGAACCTTTGGAAGAAGGCGACAATAAGATTAATAAGCAGCTTAAACTACCCCACAAAATTAAAGATGCCCCTTGGATAGCAGATATGTGGGAACATACATTTGTATATCCAGGAGTGAGAACTCGTTATACACATGCAGCTATCGTTGATGACAAATATAATTATCTGCTGGTAAGAGGCTTGTTTATTTATGAATCTGACGAAAAGTTTCACACCTCAGCAAAATTAGTAAAAGTACCTAATCAGTCAATTCAGTAAGGCAGCCAGTGAGCCTGTAACCTCGGCTAGAAGCGTTACAGAGCATTTGTTTTAACTGTGTAATTAGATAATCTTGGCACATATTCGACTGTCTGATTTGATTGAGTCCTAATAAGCCTGACAGATCAGGCAAGTTGAGACTTATACTGCTAGTGAAAACCACCTAAAACAGAGCCAGCCTCAAAGGGGCTAGCTCTATCATTTTATTTTATTATATGTAAGCCATTGAGCCAGAAATATATTTTTTCTTTGTCAAAATAAGCTAATGCCCCCTCTTTATTGTTTTTCGAGATGGTTCGGGACCACAATGTATAACCTGTCACCTTATCGTAACCGAACAACTTCCACGTATTTGAAAATAAAAATGTTTCTATTCTCATGGTGTTGCGACAAGCATTATCTATACACTTTCCGTTCGATAAGACTTCTTCCGCAACTATATCCTTATTATAGCGGTAAGTCTGAATGTACTTTAAGTTATCGCCATTTTGGTCGGCAACAAATGCATAACTCGAGTCTCGCTCAACTCCCCCCCACTTGCTCGTTTCAATGACGTGGTGGATCAATTCGAATTCAGGGTCGTCATCGACATTGACCCAATAGACATCTAAAACATCCTCCTGATAAATGCTAAAGACCTTTTCTTGCCAAGATTCAACCAGCTCGATATTGTCTTTAGTCACCTTATAAATACCCGATTGACCAAACCTATAGCCGTTGTCTATCTTGGTTACAGCTTCGTTATATGTGGGCTGACTCCAATATGGAATTTGCCAATAAACATAAATCAAGCCATTTTTGTTAAATTCAGGGTGTGGAGATACATGCTTTACATCTTCCAGCACCTCAATTTGGCTGGAATGTCCATTGATCAAAAAGTGCCTCTGCTGAGACCCCAACCTATTGGACAGCCTGACCAACTCTACTCCATCGTGAGCTGATAACACATAACCATCAGAAAGTTCGCTACTGGGTATGGGAATACGTTTTTGTTCTACTCTATCAACGTCATATAAAATGTACTCAGAACCGACTTCTTGATAGTAACTACCATCACTTCTCATAACCATACTATTTCCATATCCTGGCGAAAAATGTCTCTTTCTAAAGTTGTTTCGCTCATCAATAATGTCAGTGTATTCATACACATTAATCATAAGGCTTCCGTCATTAAGCGGTACAACACGACTTCCTGCGGCTGTCGACTTTCTTGAGTAACGAGTGCTCAAATTGCTTATATATTTTGGCTTAATCTTATTGTCTTCAAGACTAGCAGCAATAAGATAAGTATCTTTGCCTGAACTTGAATTCTGCCAATTAAGAAGCGTAGATGAAATGGCGTCTTCACTAGACACTACATGTTTAAGAATAAGTTCGCGAGCTCCGTCACCATCGATATCTGATTGACCAATTATGGTGGAGTTGTTGACATTAGGTATCACTTCAAGCCCAGCAACATAACTATAGGCATTCGCGATGAAACCTTGTTTTATTTGGTCATATCCAACGAGTGTTAAACCATTATCAGATTGAAACAATATACCGCCCACCCCACTTGAATCATCCACTATCGCAAAAGCATCATGATAGAGGCTGCCAAATTCATTGGTATTGAGCTGCCCTTTTTTAATAAGACTGCCTTCTTCATAGATATACCAACTTAAATATTGCTCACCTGTTTCATTTTCACCTAACGTCAGCAACCCTTCACATACCCCGTTGTTGTCCTGATCGACAAACAAAGTATTGTTAACTATGCTGCCATGCCACTGATAATAACCCTGTTGATGTACTTCAAAGTCTGTTAATGCGTTGTCTTTAAAGCTAGAAAGTACTAACTTAACCTCTTTTAAGGTTGGATTGGTTGCAAAAAATGCAAGCTCTTTTTTGCCATCTCCGTCAAGATCACACGCCTTCCATGACTGCCAGGTGAAAAATGTTAAGTATCTTGGCAATTGATGTTCACTACGCACATATGTAGCGTCGAATATTTCAACACGATTGTTACCAATCATATTGACCACTTCCAATGTATCATCCCCGTTCAAATCAACCAGTCTTGGTGCTGGATAATCACGGGGTGTTGCGAATTCAAAAATATGGTTTGTATCAGCTGAACTTTGAAAGCTCTTATAGCCTCCCGTACCCGCAGACAAATTGTTTTCATTAGCATATAAATAGACCATAGATTGCGTATCGTCAGAGTAGCTTACATCGAGTATTGGACCTTCACTGTTTCGAGACAATAAATTTGAATCAACCTTAAGTTTGTCATCTTGTATTGTTAACCAATATATACCGTCTCTATAATCGTCAGAAGAAGGCAATAACTGAGCCGCTTTATCAGACCCAACTGGCCAAGAACGATTATAAGTTGGATAGTCTCCTGTATAGTGAAATACCGAACTGACCTTCGTATTTGTAGGTATTGCAACTACCCCCTTTACAGTTTCTGACTTGTTCTCTCCCTCATCAATAACTTCAATTGAGTAATATACTGTATCGGCAAAGTGATAGCCGTCATCTAATTGACCATCCCACTTTATTTCACCTGAAGGGGAAAGCGTCATAGATTTTGGTCCAGATGTGAGTTTAATTGTGTAGTTATCGAGGTTTTCTATGTTGAGCTGTGCGGTGAACAACTCTCCTTCTTTCAGTTCACTTTTTACTGAAATATCCGCTTCAATAATCAGCGTCTCTCTTTTTTTACCAGTAACATAAACCTGCTCAGCAGCAGTGCCAATGTTTCCTGAACTGTCTATTGCGTTTAACGTAACTGTATACTCTCCCGGTGATTCAAACGTATACCGATGTTGCCGCTGCTCACCTTCTGATAAAATTTCGCCAAACTCATCTGTTATTACCCAATTTAATTGCGACAAATCATAATCTGCGGCCCTTAACTCAGTCACCTCCATAGTATGGAGCTCACTGGGTGATACTACGTTAGGAACTTGTATAACAGGAATATGAGGCCCGTTATCTTCAGATAGCGATGAAAGAGAAAAATGCTCATACGGGACATAAATCACCCTCTCCTCTAGGGGCTCTTGTCCGTATGAAAACTTTGGATTGGATGGACCATAGAGTGAGCCATTTGTATTCCATAATCCTAATTCTAGATAATTGTTAAAGCGCTTTCGAAAAGATATGTCAATGTCCCCTGATATTGTATCCGGAAATGACGGAGCCGCACTTGATTCACTTAGACTTACTCGGCCATAATCAGGTAAATAAATGTGGTTATACGACTCACCAGAACCTGCAAACTTTTCATCGACCCAAGCACGCACTTTACCGCCTTGGTGAAAAACAAAACTCGCTTCAAGTAAAGTATCGTACACGGATTGCACCATGTATCCAGTCAATGTGTAGGAAGCATCAGACTCGATGTCTTGTATTGAAAATGCAGCCGCAAATTCGTATGCTATTTTCTCAGGGATACCTCCTACATTTTTAACTACGTGCAAGTTCATGACACCGTTGGATATTAATGGCCCAATTTTGCAATTATTAAATTTCGCTGTATAACTAGACTTAAGGTTGTCTGCATCAACCTTTGGTAGATCGATGGTTCCCGATTCACAATTTTGAGACTCAGAAAGTATGTAGGCTCTATCGTCGTATTTATAGAATTTAGGGTGGCCAATTGAAAAACCATCGGTATCATCGTACAGAATAAAGTTCTTTATATCATTCCAATACACAGAGTCATGTGCTATTAAAGCAAAGTTTTTGTTGGTAACTTCAGCAACTTCTAAACTGCCACCGTAGCGAGCTTCTAATTTGAGTTTTCCATTGATTGGTAAAGTAGGTTGATTATCTTGAAAGCCAGATTCAGAGGAATTCCCCTCGCTGCCGCCTCCGCAACCAGTTATTATTAGCGTTAAAAAAATGCCAAACAAAATTGGCGTTATCCGTAAGTAATCCATTACGCACCTTCCATCCATTTAAATTCAACATATAACTTTACACAAAAATCACATTTCAACAACATTTTGATACTGAATATCTTCAATATTAAAAAATTAATATTTCTTATATTAATTATGCGTTATACGTTGAACTAACTAGTTTAGTTAACAATAAACTAGTTAGTTCAACAAAGTGTTAAAATGGAATCGCTAGACCTAGACTAAAGTTACTTAGAAAATATAGACTTGTGTTTTTTACTACGATATACATTGTTGACTATTTGAGTGCCTGAGAAATCAAAATTGAAAGAGCCAATGTGTTCAAGGCCAAGGCGCTGGTAAAACAAATTCGACGTATTCTCCACCCATGTATAAAGCCAAAATTCAGCGCCCCAATGACGTTGAATTTCAGCCAGTAATTTTTTGCCAATCCCCTGCCCTTGAAACGCATTATGAACATAGAGCTTTTCAATCTCAAACCCGTAATCATTTTCTTGATATTGAGACTCAAAATTGACGACCGCAAAGCCAATTAGGGCGTTATCTCGCACATAAACCATTACTTTGCACTCAGGGTTATCAATTAATTGGCTAAAGTATTTAGGCGTAAATGTCGTCAATGCAAAGTGTGCATAATCATCACGCATCCCATCTGGTGTATACGTCGTTAACCACACCTGCAAAGCGAGTGCTGCGAGGCTGTTTGTATCTTGAAGCTGAGCTTCTCTAATCATAGTGAGAGGTTATCCATAGTGTATTTAAGAAGTGAGCACTTATCACTTTACGCATGTCTATATTTCAAGTTCTCGGCTGTAATATTGGGCTTAATCTTGGTTATCAAGGACCACAACCTCACCTAAAAACCCCGCGTTGGCTACTGTGCTATAACTCAGCGCATTGGGCCCGGCGTGCATAACCAAATCTTCACCATCGAGTACGCCATTGTTATTACTATCTTGATAGAGCGCGCCTATATGTGCAAATTGCCCATTTTGACGGTACCTGACCGCTATAAAATCTCCTGGAAAAATGTCACTGTCCCACTTCAACTTAGTGTTGGAACCTGTAAATCCACGTAATTTCGCTTTGTGCTTTAAATTTGTAACCAACCAAGCTACATTGCGGTCAAATACTTTGCCATTGTCCTTTATCGCATTTGCAGCCATTAATACATCTGCGCAGTCAACCCCAAATAATGCTGGCTTTGGTAAGGTACAGACCCGAAAATGGCCGGCACATTAAAAAAGCTACTCAGCACACCCAAATACCCCTCACCTTGTGTGAAAGAAACTCGTAGCACCTGTTTATTTAAGCCGCGATGGTCGTTGTTCTCTAATCCCATACTTTTACGGCGGCGACCGTCTTTTCCAATTACTTCTACTTGAAACCAAAAGCTACCAACATTGGCATGGTAATATGGAGACTCAAACACATTATTCTTGTTTAACCATGTCCCCGATACTTCTATTTCAGCCAAGTTATCAAACTGATTTAGACGCTTTTTGTGGTAGTTTACTTTGCCAAATCCAGCCCATTTATAGGGGTTTTTCTCCCATGGATGATTGGCGTTTTTGTAGTATTGGCTGGTATCAGGAATAATTTGAAACCACCTCACTTGCTCCTCAGCCAATACGTCAACTTTGAGCTTAACGCTGTGCCCCGTTGGTGATGACACCGCGTGCCTAACTTGCCATGAAGTGTCAGATGCTATCTGAGAATAGATATCTACACTTGCAAAGGTATTTATACTAAAAAGTAACCCAAATAGGCTGCAAAATTGACAAACTTGCTTCCTTATTCCCATTTATTGCCTCCTTATGTCATTCACCCCAGATACCCTTTAAAGAGGTAATTCAACCAGCGTATATCTTCTTCGCCTAAACATGCTTGAAGGTGCAACTCTGACTGTTGAAGTATGTCTTCATAGACATGTGCTAATGCCTCAACCGTCAATTCTAACCATTCTTCTTTTTCATGTTCACCTAAGTCTCCCCATTAAATGCATCGTCTAATAGCGGGTCATACTATTTTTCAAGTGCGCGGTACAATCGACTCAAAACTGGGTTTATCAATTTTATTGTATCCGCCTCAGCAAACTCCTGTAGCACCTTATCTTGAGCCTCTTAAATATGCTGGTTGAGCGCAACTTGCGTATACTTTTGACCTCGTGGACAAATACCATGTTTGTTTAACAGACCCGTTATGCTTGGCAGTGCCGCCTTTGCTGCAATAGCGGCACCAATTGCGCGGTTCACAAATACAGAAACCCCGCAAATGAGCTGCATACCGTAGGTCAGTTTTGTATCTAACCTATCTATATCATTTGCCAGCAGCTCTAACCGACTTACCTGCCCTACTGGCTGTTTTCTTACTAAAGATTCCGTTTGTTCTGACAAAATATTTGTCAATAACGCTTCAGCATGTTCATTGGCACAGTGAAAAACTCGGCGTTTTGGTAGCGTGTTTACTTCTGGTACGCCATCCGGCAGGTTTCTTAAAGTATGTAAGGCAACTTTATGCTCACCCAATTCAATAGGGATGACAAAGTAATGCTTTTCGTCATAGTCTGACAGTTTAGATTTGTGGCAAGAGGCTAAAAACGGCAGCCCAGCGACCGAATCTTTAAATAGCGTAAGCTGTTTATTGATTTTGCCTTTAACTTGATTTGGTTGCTTAACTAATAAGCGAAGTGTGTTTAGTATATTTTTATGCACTTAGTTTGATACCTCCTTGTACCGAACGGCTCACAATTGGCCCTTGATTACCTATATAAGATAATTGAGCTCTTTCATTGACTTAGTTGGTACAAATTCCGTTATTTGATACTCAGCAATACCTGTTTTATAAAATGGATCTTCGTTTAAAGTTGCCTCTAGTGATTCTTTCGATGTGGAAGCAGCTAAAATGACACCTCCGGTGCGCGGCTCAGTTGGGCCTGACATTAAAAAAATACCATCGTCATAGCACTGATCTAAATACTCAATATGCAGTGGCAAATACTTCTCTACTTCTGATAATCCAACGAGATAATTAAGCGTGACGATAAACATGGCGAGTTCCTTTTGTTATTTATTGGGCGCATTTTTCATGTATCCAAAATAGTAACATCATTGTCCTATTTTTCGTACCTATTTTAACATTGATTAATGTATCAATCGAAATTCAACCTGTATAGAGCCACTTAACATTTCCTTACAACTTATAGAAGCTTTAACATTCGTCATACTAATCAAAATCTTGTGCGACAATTTGTCACATCCCTTGAAGTAAGTTTATTACATATAATCCAACCATTATCCTCAAATCAATAACAATACATGCTAAAAATACTGCTCGCTTGGCATCGACGACTGGCGCTTTTATGCGTAATTCCGTTTGTAATTTGGGCGCTTTCAGGGCTATTGCACCCTGCAATGTCTCATTTTGCGAAAGCGCCACATATTAAGCCTGACCCTATCAAAGTTGAATTGAATAGGATGCATAATTACACACACTTGAAAGACGCTTTAAAGCAGCAAGATATCCATCACTTCAGCCATGCTAGTTTGGTAGAGTTTAAAGGAAACTACTTCTATCAAGTTCAACAGCAAATTGATGATGGTACAACGGTGCATTACCTCCCTTTATCAGCAACCAATGTCAGCTTAAATGATGTTGTTTATGCGCACTATCTGGCAACACAATGGAGTAATCATAACGTTATAAAGAGTGAACTTGTCACACAATTCAGTTCTGCTTACCCTGAAATAAACCGGGTATTGCCTGTTTATAAGTTGCGTATGAGCAGCGCGAATAACATATATATAGATACATTGGGCAAGCGCATAACCGCGCACAATACACCACTGAGAGAGTCGCTATCTTTCTGGTTCAAACAGTTACATACTTGGCAGTTTGCTGGTGATAGACACAGCCTATGGCGCATCATCCCTATGCTGATAATCAGCATCACATTATTTGTTATGGCCGTTTTTGGATTGCTTGCATACAGTGTATTGTGGCCACGAATTAAAACAAAACAGCTCAATAAGCGATCGTTACATAGGGTTTCGGGGTTAGTTTTAAGTTTATGCATGCTCGGATTTGCGAGTAGTAGTGCACACATTTTAATTGATAAGTTTTTTTTGCAAGAGTTTAGAAATCTAGCTCCTGGCAATCAAATTGCCACAGATGCCATCAATCATGATCCTGTCAAAACACTCGCAGCAGCAAATGGTCATAACTTCCAGTTGGTCAATATTTCAGGTCAAGTCATTAGCCAAATCGTATCGTATAAAAATAAATCGATGCACTTTGCATATTGGCAAAGTAACCAAACTCAATATGATGATAAAACATTTGCTCAAAATGCGTTACGAAACCAACTAAATATTACTGGAGCGCTAACACACAGCGAAAAAATCGATAAGTTCGGCCCAACATATGGTTTTATTAACAAGCGGCTACCTGTGCAACAACTGAGTTTCGAACAATCTCCAGAAGTGCGCTATAGCGTTGAGCTTCACACCGGGTACATAGCCGCAGTTGATGACACGTGGCAAAACGCGCGTAGTTGGCATTTTGGCTATTTACATAAGTACCACTTTTTAAACCCTTTAGGTAAAAGTATTCGTGATAGCATCATTACTCTGATCTGCCTCGGATTAGCATTTATTGCCTTATTAGGTACTTCACTGTACTTTTCAAGATTACTGCGTCAGCGTCGGGCAAAAATACATCGCAATTTACAAAATAACGAAATATTAGAAATAACTAAGGAACAAGCATAATGAAATCTGGCTTTTCTTATTCACTCATTGCCATCGCGCTACTGCAGGCTGACTTACTATACGCACAGCAACAGGCAGAGGATATCGAGCAGATCATCGTCACAGCAAGTAGAACAGCCAAAGCTAACACGGATCTGGCACTGAGTGTCGGCAGTGTATCCACTGAGATTATAAAAAATGACAATGCACAACACGTATCTGAGTCTTTAGAAACTATTTCAGGCGTATTGCTCAATCAGCTGTCTGGTGGACAAGGGCATAACGCCGCGATACGCATGCCAATAAACTATGGTGGTTACACATTATACCTTCAAGACAATGTGCCTTTGCAATCCGCTGCATTTTACAATCACAATGCATTGTGGTGGGCGAGCAGCAACTCGTCAATATCTCGATTAGAGGTACTTAAAGGTGCCGGGACCAGCCTGTATGGTTCCGGTGCAGTTGCAGCCACTGTGAATGTGATTTCAGCCCCTATCGGAGAGGGTAAAAATGAGTTGGCCTCTACGTTAGGCGAACATGGCTATCAGCGAATAAACGGCAGCATTACTCACGCACTCTCAAACTCAAATGGTATTCGGATCAGTGGCGCCTACTTAAATAATGATGGTTGGAGAGAGCATAGCAGTGTTGAAAAAGCAGAGTTTAATGTACTCCATGAGCTTGAGATAGATGACAAACAAAGCCTTAAAACCAGCTTGATCACGTCAACCTTAGATCAGCAAATGCTAAACGCACTTACTGAAGAGCAGTTTAACCTAGATCCATCGCAATCTGGTTTGCCCGATGAAGTACTAGCCATTGACCCTAGCCGAGCCACGGACTACGTACGACTCAGCTCAGAATATCAATATGAAGATCACGACTTTTATGCGTCGGTGATCCCTTATTTACGCTACCGTAGTAACGATTATATTGCGACTTGGCAACCGAATATGCCGAAAGTCGAATCAAGCGTTAGAACCATTGGCCTGCTGGCCTTAACAAACTTTAGACACAATCCGGATTTTGAAACCACAATAGGCATCGACCTAGAACGCTCAGAAGGCGATGCATACTCCTATCAGCCGACCACCAGAACAACAACTGGCTGGGGTGCTGCGACCTACCCGCAAGGGCACGTTTTTTATAACGACTCCACGCGTTTTGTAGGCATATCTCCTTACATTCAACACCTAGGTAAACTCACTGAACAGCTAAATTATTCAATCGGGTTAAGATACGACAACAACCAATACGACTTTGACAATACCTTGTCTGCTTACGATGACGATGGATTTGGTAATCGTTCTATCACAAGTCGCAGTGATACTTTTGAGCACTTGAGCCCTAAAGCAAGTTTAAACTACCAGCTCAGCGCACAGTCCAGTCTTTATGCTCGTTATGCTAATTCGATTCGGATCCCCACGGCTTCTGAGATTTACCATCTAAAGACCAAAGAAACCAGTTCACAATTGGACTCAATCAGTGAGGAAACATCCGATACATATGAACTAGGCTACAAAGCAAACTTCGACAAACTCTCTATAGAAGTAGCTTATTATATTATGGATGTAAAAGACGCGATTGTGACAGCCTATGATGACTTTGGTTCAAGCTTTCGCGTTAATGCCTCTGAAGTGAGACATCAAGGATTCGAAATAGGTGGGACTTATACCTTTTCACCGGCTTGGTCTATGGCGCTAGCGTATAGTCAATCCAATCATGAATTTCAACACTACGTACAAGATGCAGGCAGAATCGATTTCAAAACGGGGGAAAGTAAAGAAATCGACCTATCTGGTAATAGCTTAGTCATGGCCCCAGAATACGTTGCAAACCTGCGCTTAAATTACACGAGCCAATTGGTGTCTGGCCTCAATATTACAGCTGAGGTTAAGAGCATTGGAGACTACTGGATGGACTCTGAAAACACACGTAAATATGAAGGCTATACAATCGCAAACCTCAAGGCCAACTATCAAGTCACTGAGTCACTCAAGCTACACGCACGATTGGCAAATGTCACTGACAAAAAGTATGCCTTACAGGCTGAGCTCAGATATGGCAAAGAACGTATCCAACCCGGCGCGCCACAAATGGCTTATGTTGGGCTGAATTACTCATTTTAATTGCCAATAGAAAGCTATAAATTTCCCTATGCCCGTCAGTTGTCGGGCATAGGTCGCTTATCAAATAAAAGAAAAAAATCAGTGCTTCGGCAAAACTTCAAATTAAAACTGCTTGCGAGTCATACATAACAAAGATAGTATATAACAAATTAATTATATTCATATTCAAAACGAGCATTGATATGAAAGTACTCTTTTTATGTACCGAGAACTCAGCGAGATCGCTGATGGCAGAAGTCCTGCTAAAACATCATGGGAAAGGTAAATATGAGGTCTACAGTGCTGGAACAAAACCAAGCGGTGCTGACCCTCGTACTCTCGCTGTTATTGAACATTTTGGGCTAAAGAGTCAAGGGCTTGAATCACAACATATAGATGAATTTGCCAACATGCATTTCGATTACGTGATCACCCTCTGTGCTAGTGCAACCAAGGAATGTGAAGGCAGAGTTAATGGCATAAATTGCCTAGCATGGGATATTGATGAACCCAAGACTCGCAAGTGTGACAACCCGTTTGAAAAAACGCTGCAAGAGATCAATGAAAAAATACAATCTTTACTCGTGGATAACGCCTCTCAAAAGCCCGCTACCGTAGAGCCCATGGCATTTTATAAGGCACTTTCAGACGAAACTCGGCTTAAAGCTTTACTTATCATTGCAGTAGAAAAAGAAGCATGTGTCTGCGAGCTTATGACCGCACTGGACGAACCCAGCCAGCCTAAAGTTTCACGTCACCTCGCTCAATTGCGAAAAGTAGGCATATTATCAGACCGCAAATATCACCAATGGGTATTTTATTCACTCAACCCTACACTGCCCGAGTGGATGAAACACACGATCACGTCGACAGTTATCAATGAACCAACTTTCATAGAACAAGAACTGTCTCGACTCAACACTATGGGGGACCGCCCTACTCGTTATTCAAACTTGTGTAGTTAAAAGGTATTAAAGTGGGAATTTTTGAACGCTACTTATCCGTTTGGGTCGCTGCCAGCATCGCTACTGGGGCTGGGCTCGGCTTAATTTACCCGGCAATTTTTGAGTCTATTGCTGCTTTAACCTTCGCCAATGTTAATTTGGTAGTCGCGGTGCTAATTTGGGTGATGATCTACCCCATGATGGTGCAAATTGATTTTTCTACCATCAAAGAGGTCGGCAAAAACCCCAGAGGTTTGATACTAACCGTCGTAATAAATTGGCTTATAAAGCCATTTACCATGGCAGCCCTTGGATGGTTATTTTTTGAAGGTATTTTTGCCAGCTATGTCAGCCCACAAACGGCACAAGAATATATTGCAGGTATGATACTACTGGGAGTTGCTCCTTGTACCGCCATGGTGTTTGTCTGGTCTCAGTTGACCAAAGGTGATGCGAATTACACGTTAGTGCAAGTCTCCGTCAATGATGTGATCATGATATTTGCCTTTGCTCCGATTGCAGGTTTGCTGTTGGGCGTGTCGGATATTCATGTTCCATGGAATACCTTGCTTATCTCAGTTTTACTTTATGTCTTGTTACCGCTTGTTGCCGGAGTTGTGACTCGTAAAAAACTCAATGGCTCGAACAAAAATGAAGCTGCGATCAATTCCTTATTAGCAAGGCTAAAGCCGTTTTCAGTCATTGGCTTATTGGCAACTGTAGTACTGCTGTTTGGATTTCAAGCTAATACCATTATTTCACAACCGATGAACATAGTCCTGATTGCAGTTCCGCTCATTTTGCAAACCTATGGGATATTTTTTATCGCCTATTTTGCTGCTTTGAAATTAAAGCTTAGACACAATATTGCTGCTCCAGCTTGTCTGATCGGTACCTCGAACTTTTTTGAACTCGCTGTTGCTGTCGCGATCTCTTTATTTGGATTGCATTCAGGCGCGGCACTTGCAACCGTAGTTGGCGTTTTGGTAGAAGTACCTGTAATGCTGTCTCTCGTTGCTATCGTCAATAAAACCAAGCATTGGTTTAACCCATAATTTCACCAAGAGACTGTTATGCAAACACACCCATTTGACAAACTAGCCCTGAATAACGGCGGGACGTTCATTTTCACTCCTTGCCCTGGCACAAAAGAAGTGCCATTAATCGAAGCTGTCGAGCAACTTAAGTGCGCGTCAGTTCAAGCTGTTGTCACTCTGATGTACGACAACGAAATGGAAAAAAATGGTGCTCAAGGATTACCACTTGCCTGTGAAAAACTCGCGCTACAGTGGTTTCAACTACCTCTGCCAGATGACGATGCCCCTAATCAAGACTTTACTGATGCATTCAATACACATGTCAATGCGATCTTATCCATTGTAGAGCAAAAAGGCACCGTCGCGGTCCATTGTAAAGGAGGCTCAGGCCGAACAGGGCTGGTTATAGCGCTGCTGATGAAACGTCTTGGATACGATCATCAAGCTATCATTGAGCAGGTACAACTACTCAGGCCCAAAGCGCTTAAACACCCGGTGCAAAAAGCCTTTTTTGATGAATTCTAGTCCTCACCTGATTGACAGTTAATTTATGTGCAATGCACTGAGTTTAAGGCTGGATGTATGAATTTGGTGTCACGCTACGCCAAATTCATACCTACACCAACGAGGCATCTCCCTTCATAATCATTCACAACTCAGCGCGCTGTTACTTTAGGTTCATCCCAAATATCGTATTTGTCCCCTTGCCACTTTAACAAAGCAAATAAGTAAGCTGTCAGTAACATTAGCAAACCGCCGACCAATGCAGCTTCACTCACAACACCCACACAACAAAATATAAAACCTGATATATGCCCCAGCCACGTGATGCGATTTGCTGTATCTCGCTTTGGCCTAAGCTGTAAAAAATTAAGCACAAACCAAATTTTTAAAATAATCGGCAGGCCTTGCCAATTTTCAGAACGTCTATTCATGGTCACTTTCTCCTGATTCAATATTTCGATACTGACATTGAGCGCAGCAGCAAGACATTTCTGCGATTCTAAACTCGCATTACCACCAGCCTCAATTCGTTGAATAGTACGAACACTCAAACCAGACATTTGAGCTAACTGCTCCTGGGAAAGGCTGCGACTTAATCTAAGTTGTTTTAGAACCACGGTTTTACCTCTTACTCGCTCATCTTGGAGAGTGACTGATATTATCATCTGTCGGTCACGAAATGGTATCGACACTACCCGACAATTACCCGACTCTTACATGACACCTGTTAAAAAGACACACTTTTAAAATAAATAGCATACCTTTCAATAGTTTTGCATTTACGACCAAACTCCAAACTTGGTCAAGTATGATTATTAATCGTCGTTTTTCTCATCAAATTCCGCTAGCATAGCTGCCAATTTATAATAATTAAAATAGAGGGACATATGATCCAAGATGGTTTTTCGTTCATCGCATTCTTAATGTTTGTGTCGAGTATTGTGATTTGGTATGAGGACAAATATAAAAATGGGCCTTTTTTCAAATATGTTCCAGCTGTCATTATCATCTACTTTTCAGCGATGGTAATGTCAACGTTGGGCGTATGGGAAATGACAGAGTCAGTCAAACAAGCCCGTGGAGAAGTAAAAACCGCTATATTGCCAGCAATGATATTCTTAATGCTATTGAGGGCAGACCTACGCGACATTGTTAAGCTTGGACCTAAGCTATTAGGGACTTTCTTTGCTGCAACTTTAAGCATTGTACTTGGTTTCATCATTTCTTTTGCGTTATTCCAAAGCTATTTAAGTGACAATGCTGCGCTTACTTTTGGCGCTCTAGCTGGCAGCTGGATAGGCGGTACTCAAAATATGGTTGCTGTGCAACAATCTTTGGGACTGAATGATGCCGGAATGGGATACACCCTATTGATCGACTCAATAGATTACGCAATGTGGATCATGTTTTTACTGGCTCTGGTACCTTTTGCACATAAGTTTAATGCTTGGACAAAGGCAAACACCAGCACCCTTGATGAGCTGCAACACAAACTCACCTTGTCTAATGATAAGATAAGAAAAGAAACTACTTTTCCAGATATGATGCTACTGCTCGGCTGTGCATTTGGTTTGTCTGCACTGGCCATCTACGTATCGGGTTTATTACCACATAACGCGGTCCTCACGAGTACAACATGGAGTATTATGTTGGTGACCTTAGCAGGTGTCATTTGCGCAATGACACCTCTTGGGAAAATTCCAGGTTCTCCACAACTTTCAAATGTCTTACTTTATACACTTGTTGGGCTGATTGCGGCCAACGCAAACTTTGCAGAGTTAACTCAAGCTCCTGCGTACATCTTAGCTGGCTTTGTTATCCTACTTATTCACGGCGTAATACTCACGACTATCGCCAAAATATTTAAACTCGATCTATTTACCTGTGGTATAGCCTCACTCGCAAACATCGGTGGCGTTGCCTCTTCCCCCGTTCTTGCTGCAGCATATAGCCAAACTCTAGTACCAGTTGCAATCTTGATGGCGCTGATGGGCGTCATCATTGGCACAGGTGCAGGCATAGGCGTTGCCTTACTGTTACAGGCCATGTAATTATGCGCATTCTGTGGTGAGTACTATCTCACCACAGAATGAGAATCACGGCAAAATTCAACCATTTGCAACATACAAAGTTCCACACTATTTAAAAAACAAAAACACTATAATTTAACTAGCCTATTTCAACGCTACATTAACGATAATAATCTATATCTTCAGTTCCGCCTCTTCTAATGAATTTAAACCTAACTCTTTAATTATTATGATTAAAGAGCAAGCTTTAACAACCAAGGCTGTTTATTTATTGATCACAATTTAAATCAATGTTAAAACATATAATGAATTGTAACTGATAAAGTGTCACTTGCTTTACTATTATAGTATTTACATCGATGCACAAATCGAAACCAAACAATAATCGCAATATACAAATATACTAAAAGTTTAAATTCAATTAATTTATATAAGGAAATTCATATGGTATTAAAATCCTCTTTATTCATATTTTTGCTTTGTATTATTTCATTCGATTCATATGCAACAATGGACTTGCAAAGCTACAAAAGGCAGGCTCTAATCGATCGACAAACTCCTGGACGCTGTGTAAACCCACCTCATATTATCGATTATTACCACCGTATAGACTTCGCGCAGAGCCACGGGCTTATTACTTCTAGCGCTGCATCATGGGGCCGTATAGCTGGTTTCTACCCAGTCATTGATGTATTTGATTACACGATAGTCGCAGTGTGTAGCTTTGGTGCTAGGCCAAAGCTACAACAATACTAAAAACGTAAATAGTTTTATTAGAATTTATGAAATATTTAATAAGGATATAAAATGAATCTTAAAGCTCTCTCTATTTTAAGCATATTGTCTTTCCAATCACACGCAATGATGACCTTGCCTGAGTTTATAGAAGGTGCGCAGCACCCTAATGCACGGAGCCATGCCTGTTATAGCTATAGAGTACCGATGACATTTTCAGAGTATTTGCAAATGGCAGTATCTGACAGGCTTATTACACCCGATGTCGCTCGACAGGCCAAAAGTAATTACTACTTCCCAGTGATAGATATGTACGAATACAAGGCTGTGGGAGTTTGCCGAGTCAACCTTAGGACCTTTACTTCTTTGGATTAAATGTCGGGGGGCAACTGTTCAATCAGGATTTTAGGTTGGTGAAAATTGTCCCTAGGCTTTAAATACCGGGTAAACACAATTAATAAGATTAATTTACTTTTACAAAATATAAGGAAATCATTATGGCCATTAAAACCCTCGCTTTCGCTGGCGTACTTTCTCTACTTTCATTTGAATCGTTCGCCGCAATGGATATTGCTGAATATGAAGTGAGAGCCTATCAGGACAATGGAAGTTCAGGACGTTGTGCCCGAGGATACCCTATTACATATAACGAGTTTAAAAGACGGATTGACTGGGCTTATAGCCGTGGGCTCATTACAGAAAGAGCGTCTTATTGGGGTAAAGCGTATGGCTACTATCCAGTAGTAGATATTTTTTCAGATCAAGTCGTTGCTGTTTGTAGAGGCGCATAATTCACCAACATGATATTGATAAAACGTTTCAGTATTTAACTGGATATATGCAGCATGTCGCGACGTGCTGCATATGCTCGATAAACTAATGTCAAATAGGAAAGACAATGAAAAAACCATTTTGTGGGTGTTTTCACTTTTTTCCTTGCGTATTTAGCTTAATTGACTCTGCCACCATATGTGTGTCGATGCACCTAAATCGAGCTGCTTTTGATCGGGATATTCCGCAGCTATGCCGAATAGAGTTAATTTATATTCGAACACATAATGACAACCAAATGCATAACCTTCGCACTGTTAGAGCGGTATTTTTAATGCGTTTAAATCTGATAAGGAATAATAATGATGATAAAAACACTTGCATTAGCAGGAGTATTATCCCTGCTGTCATTCGAATCTTTCGCAACAATGGACTTGGCGACATACGCACATCGCGCCCGTATAGATGCCGAAATGCCAGGGCGGTGTGTATATAGGCCTATCCCTTACCAAGAATTAAAAATGCGCATTGATTGGGCATTTCATCAAGGACTAATTACTGAAAGAGCAGCTTGGTGGAGTAAAGCCTATGGCTACTACCCCGTTGTTGATATGTTTTCCCAAAATATAGCCGCTGTTTGCAAAGGCTAAAGTCAATACCCCAGATAAACACCAAAATACTAATCAATGAAAAATAACCCGTTATCGCTAAATGTTAAAAAGTAAGGAGATTATTAAGATGATAAAAACACTAGCATTAGCAGGGACGCTATCTCTGCTGTCATTTGAATCTTTCGCAGCAATGGACTTGGCAACTTACGAATATCGCGCCCGTATTGACTCTGATATGGCTAGTCGGTGTTCAACTCGCCCTATCTCCTATCAAGAGTTTATTATGCGCATTGATTGGGCATTTCATCAGGGACTAATTACCGAAAGAGCAGCTTATTGGGGCAAAGCTTATGGTTATTATCCTCTTGTTGATTTTTTTGACCGATCTGTAGTGGCTATTTGTAAAGGTGTATAAAGCCAAAATCAATAACCCCTATAAACGTGCTCACATAAGTACCTGAAAGTTAATCTGTCTGAACTAAAAGCCAAAAATAAGGAAATTACTATGATGATAAAAACACTGGCACTTGCAGGAATATTATCCCTGCTGTCCTTCGAATCTGTCGCAGCCATGGACTTAGCAGCTTATGAACATCGCGCGCGAATTGACTCAGGAATTGGAGGGCGATGTAACAACAAGCCAATCCCTTTCCAAGAATTGGCAATGCACATTGATTGGGCATTTAACCGAGGACTAATTACCGAAAGAGCGGCTTATTGGGGTAAAGCTTATGGCTATTATCCTGTTATACATATTTTTATCTTTAAAATAGGCGCAATTTGTAGTGGAAGATAAGGCTTAAGTTAATAGCCCTATAAAGGTGCTTATATAAGTATTTAAAAAATAATCACTAATTACTAAATGTTAATAAATAAGGAAATTATCATGATGATAAAAACTCTTGCATTCGCAGGCGCATTATCCCTGCTGTCATTCGAATCTGCCGCAACGATGAACTTAGCAGCTTATCAGAGTCGCGCTCAGATAGACTCAGAAATAACAGGGCGATGTGTATATAGCCCTCTCCCATACCATGAAATGGTAAGGCGCATTGATTGGGCAGTTAATCAGGGGCTTATTACCAAAAGAGCGGCAGATTGGGGTAAAGCCTATAGCTACTACCCTGTAATTGATTTTTTTAGCTTTACTATAGGCGCAGTTTGCAGTGGAAGCGGCAGTAGATAAGGCAGAAGTCAATTTTTACCTCTAATCGAATGCGCCTTGGTAAATAAAACTAAGGCGGTAATATCAAACCTTAAATGGAGGTGCTCCATGTCATTTAAATCACTTACCTTTGCAGGCGCTATCGCTTTACTGTCATTTGACTCTAATGCAGCGATCAGCATGGCTGCCTATGAAGCTATGGCGCTAAGAGATGCACAAGCTGCAGGTCGCTGTACCTCAAAACCTACATCATACACTGAAGTCAAAGCTCGAATAGATTTCGCACTTGGGATGGGCCTTATAACTCAACGAGCTTCGTTTTGGGCAAAAGCATATAGCTACTACCCTGTTGTGGACACTTATACTCGGTCAGTTTTGGCAATATGCCGTGGTTAAAAACTGTACTCAGGGGGAATTGCTAAAAAAGGACAGAAATATGATTTACAGAACTCTCGCTTTCTCAACGCTATTGTCATTACTTTCATTTGATGCTTCTGCTGCTATGGGGTTAGCTCAATATCGCGCCTTTGCCCTTGAAGGCAACGGTCCACCAGGAACGTGTTATGCAGGACCTATTTCATTTCAAGAATTAGCGAGACGAATTGACGATGCACATAACAGAGGCTTAATTACTGAAAGAGCAGCTTATTGGGGTAAAGCTTACAGCTTCTACCCTTTAATTGATCCTAACTCAGGCAGAATTAACGCCATTTGCAGAGGCATCTAGTCAAAAATATCAGCGCTTTAATTTATTCTGGAGCGCTTAAGCTTCATAAGGAAATCACTATGAACATCAAACAGCTCACCTTTGCAAGTGTATTGTCTATACTCTCATTTGAGTCATTTGCATCAATGAACATATCCGAATATCAATATCGTGCCATTATAGGCAGTCAGCCACACTCGCGCTGCAATACCTTCCCAGTCCCCTCTAATTGGCAGCAATATATTGATGACGCACTGTATCGAGGACTTATTACATTACGTGCCGCCAATTGGGGAAGGGCCAATGGTTTCTACCCCATCATCGATATGTTTCGGCGAGAGGTCGGCGCAGTTTGCTCTGCTGGCAAACCTTAACAGCAAGGCGACATGACAATAGCATTCTAATTGAAGTGGAATTAAACACTTATTATTTAAATTTGGATCCCATAACAAGTTAAATACACTACACAATATAAAGGATTTATTATGACTTTTAAGACGCTCGCATTAGCAGGAGCACTCTCTTTGTTTACATTTGAATCATCTGCTGCATTGTCGCTAGATGAATATATCGAGCGGGCAACTTCATATGAAGAAAGGTACCAATGTTGGGAGGCTCGCTATATGAGACCCCGTAAAATAGAAGAAATTAGATTACGTAATGAGTTTGCTCGTGACCAAGGGCTAATCACTGAGCAATCTTCTCAATGGGGCATAAGAAATGGATTCTATCCAATAGTCGATTTCTTCTCTCGAGATAGAATTCACCTGATATGTTTTATCTCGCACTCAAAACCGATTTAATTAAAACTATTACCACACGCTATTTAAAACTAAAGATTCATCTACTTATCAAAATTTATACTACAAACATATAGTTTAATAAATGTGTATTAGATAAATAAACACAAGTTAACTAGACCACTTGTTCTCTAATTTTAAATCGCTAAAGGAGTAAGATATATCAGCTCCTTTTAAAAAAGAAAAAATGGAGTTTATCATGAAATTAAAACTATTCGCCGCTGTTGGGTTATTGTCTTTGTTATCAAGTGACGCGTTTGCCGCAATGACATTGGAACAATATCGAGCAAGAGCCGAACAAGATAGTATGGTTCGCTGTTACGCTAGACCGCCAAGCTATGAGCGGGTCAAGTTTTATATCGATTACGCATATCAGCAAGGTTTGATCACTGAACGAGCATCATACTGGGGCAAAGCATTTGGTTATTACCCAGTTATTGATTATTACGATGGTACTATTGCAGTTATTTGCGGTATTAATCTTGACTCGTATACAAACAAAAATTAGCACATACAAATTATTCTCAAAATATAAGTTAATTCAATAAGGAAATTCAAATGTACTTTAAAACGCTTTTATTTGTGGCGTCACTCGCGATGCCAGCAGCTGCTTCTACCACCCCTATGACATTGGATGAATACATCGCGCATGCGAGTTCAATTCACGCTATAAAATGTAAACTGCGAAGACCGGGCGCACCTGTTGGACCTTCAGAAGTCATATTCCGCAATAATTTTGCCCGTGACAGAGGCCTAATCACGGATGCCGCAGCACAGTGGGGTTCAAGTAACGGATACTATCCTGTGATTGACGCCTTTGTATTTGTCATTTCGGGTATTTGCAAGGCCTAACCCAGCCAATTAGTAGGCTGCTATTTGACAACTCAAAACGAATCAGGACACCATCATGATTAATAAAAAAGCACTCTTTGCAATCACCTTCTCTTTATTATCATTTAATTCGCTGGCAGCAATGAGCTTAGTTGAGTACCAGCACCGTGCGTATACTGAAACAGGCCGCTGTTTATCAAACTACTCAAACTATCAATTAGCAATCAACTATGCGCAGCAAAAAGGGTTGATATCAGAAAATGCAGCACAATGGGCCAGAGCAACAGGTTATTATCCAGTAATCGGCTTTTTCGGCAACCAAATAGTCGCAGTTTGTCGCCATAGGTTCTAAAACTCTTTTTGACGTGAGCCGCAACTAAAGTTTTAACTTGCGGCTTATTAACTGAATCCATAAACCCAATAATGCGACAATTAAACGCTGTATAAAGCGCCAACTTACTCAAAAAAAATAAGAACCCGGTGAATAAAACAACCCTTCCTGATTATTTAACCTATTAACCCAGTACATTTTTTGATTTAATAAAATAAAAAACGACATGTTTGTGAGCGGAATATGATAAAGAATTTGGCAGTTAAAGAAAAAATAGCTTCATTAGTGTGGTTAGTATTTGCTCTTATTATTCTCTTGAGTGGCATTTACGATTTTATCATCGTTGCAAATCAACCTCTTGAAATGCTCAAATCTTGCGGGGTCTTTGTGCTTTTACTCAGTTTCGCTTTACAACCGAAAATACTCTTTATACCACTTAAAGAGTCATGGAAAGGAAACGTCGACGGCTTAGTCAATATTAAGATCATAAATAGCATGTATTTCGTGGGAATTTTTATCTTTCTGCTCGCCTTGGTACTAGAATAACAATGCACTCCCTTTTACCATAACATGTAAAATTAGCTGCAAACACGTAGGCTTATTATGAGCAATAATCTTTCACAACACATATTGCAGGCTGAAGAGGCATTAAAAATAGCTATGCAAAAATCAGACATTGTCGCTCTAGACAATTTATTGAGCGAGCAACTCGTTTTTACCAACCACCTCGGACAAAGGCTGTCAAAAAGCGATGATTTAGACTTACATCGCTCAGGTTTACTGAAAATAGACTCTATTGATTTATATAACCTTGATTTGATAACTCGACCAGAAGCATGCGTTGTGCACACGTTTGCCTCTATTGCTGGCACGTACAACGGTCAAAGTGCAAATGGTCACTTTGCATTTTCTCGGGTTTGGGCAAAACACGGCGATAAATGGCAAGTTATATCTGCACAGTCAACTCTGTTAGCTCAGGATGCCAAAAATTAAAAGGGCCTGAACTGGCCCTTAGCTTTGTATCACTGACTATCGCGAAGGAATAGCGGCGTTGTCACCCTCTGTTGTGACCAGTACTGTAATCAATATCGGGCCCCTGTGGCACTACTTGTGTTGGGTTGATCATTGTATGACTAAAATAGTAATGGCGCTTGATGTGATAGAAGTCGACTGTTTTAGCCACACCCGAATATTGATAAAGCGCTCTAATATAGTTCGACAGGTTCGGGTAGCTCTCAATTGTGCGCTTGTTGCACTTAAAATGGCCAACATAAACCGCATCAAAACGAATTAATGTGGTAAATAAACGCCAATCTGCTTCCGTCAATGTATCGCCGACTAGATACTGACTTTCACTTAATATATGTTCCACTTTATCAAGTGCATTGAACAACTTATCAAAGGCTTGATCATACGCTTCTTGGCTGGTTGCAAAACCTGTACGATAGACGCCATTGTTAATATTTTCGTAAATGAAGGCGTTTATCTCGTCAATTGAAGTTCGCAAAGGCTGAGGATAAAAGTCCAACTCATTTCCCGTTAAGTGATTGAATGCGCTATTAAACATACGAATAATTTCAGAGGATTCGTTACTGACAATACGCTGTTGATGCTTATCCCAAAGAACAGGCACAGTCACTCGACCAGTGTAATCTGCTTTGTTTTTTGAGTACAACTGGTGCATAAATTCACTGTCGTATATCGCATCTCCTGTACTATTTGCAGTTTTATCAAACGTCCACCCATTCTCAAGCATATCAGGGCTCACGATTGATACGTCTATGTAATCTTCCAACCCCTTAATTGTCCTAAAAATTAACGTTCGATGCGCCCAAGGGCAAGCTAATGAAACGTACAAATGATAGCGACCCTTTTGCGCCGTGAAACCACCTTCACCACTTAGACCGGGCTCACCATCAGGCGTAATCCAATTTCGTAGCTGTGCCGCTTCACGTTTAAACTCCCCATTACTTGATTTTGTGTCATACCATTTGTCATGCCATTGTCCGTTCACTAATAAACCCATTGCTTTGCTCCTAATCTACTCTTAAACACCTGCTGATAACCTATACGTGTTGCTAAAAATACTATGCCACGCTGGCAAACTTAAATTACCAACATAACTGCAAATATATAGGGCCACTGAACTGGCCCTACTCGTATCATTTAGCGTTTGCTAACTTATAGTCGACACTAAAACGACCAGCGCCAGCAGATGCCAAGGCTAAAAAGCCACCAGCCATTGCGACATTTTTAAAAAACATAAAAAACTGCATTTGATCAGCAAGGTTATTGTGAAATACCAGTGCGCTCACTACACAAAACCCAGCAAATGCCAAAGCCGTCAGCTGTGTAAACGCTCCAAAAAGAATAAATAAACCACCAATCAACTCAAACGCAATCACCAGTGGAAGTAAAAACTCAGGTAATCCACCCGATGCTAGGTACTGTGCATTGCCATCAAAGTATTGGATTTTATTAAGGCCAGCTAAGATAAATATGACTGATAAACCGATGCGGCCTAATAAGCTGGCGGTATTGGACAAGCCATCGTTGTTTGAAATGATATTCACTAAATTCATTGTATTGCTCCTAAACTTAAATTTGTTCGTCTGGCATAACTGCCTTACTTGCAAACAAGTTTACTATCTTTTTTTAGGAATAAAATTAGCCATATTAGAGCTGAACATTCTATTTTTAAGAATTTAATTTAAAGGTGCACAAAAAAAGCGGCACAAGCCGCTTTGTTAGGAAATCACTTTTTAAGTACCGGGTATTGAGGCGCAGGCAACAGTGCTATTTTGCAGGGGTTACGTTGAACGATTTAATATTACCTTCATTATCAGAAGTTGTTGTAATATAAGCTAAATGTATATCTCCAGCTTGCGGTGACAATGTTACTTTGGCTATTGGCGCGTCAGTGTTTGCACCCTGACCTGCTTTGACGACAATCAATTCGTTCAAATCAATCGATAAATCCACAAACTCAGTTGCCTCGCCATATTCTAGATTTTCGACAAGCTTTTGGTCTCCCATATACACATCAACCTTGCCCATATCAGCGACATAAGTATGAACAACAATGACGCGATATTTACTCGTCGCTATTTCTCCATTATCGATTTTAACAGCATCGAACTGCGCAGCCTGTGTAGAGTCGTTGTCCAGCCGACCATAGCTGTATATAACATAATCACCATGTTCTGAAAAACGGAACCGTGTAGATTTAATCGCAGTTTCTTTTGAGTTCCCTTTGACGGCATAAAATGAAAACACATCACCATCCGTATTATCTTGGACTAAAAGCTTTTCAGCCGACTTATCGCCAAACAACATCCCGTTGCCATCAGATAGAGACATTTCATCTTGCTCTTTGTCAAACTGCCAATAAACATCTATTTCACTATTGACCAAATTGATCGCACTTACATCGGCGGTGTAGGTATCATCACTACTACACCCGGCTAAAACCGATACTGCAATTGATAGTACTAAACTATTGATTAACTTCACTATACTCTCCTCCAATAGGCTTTGGGTTAGAGTATATTGGCAACAATCCAAGCGAGTTGTTATTGAGTGTTACTTTTCCATGCTTTGATGTTGCCGGGCGTTACTAATAAGCTAAATGCGTAACAACCAGTTAATAGACAACAAGAATCGGCTCATGGGAAATTCGTAAAATCCCGGTCAACGACCAAAACGCAGCCCCAAGCTGGCGAAGTTTATATACCGCAGTAGCTCATGACACAATGCTTGTTAAGCTCCTTTTCAAACAATCTCTGAAGTATCGTAATATCGTTTGTGCGAACATAGTTAGGCCTCACTACCATTGCAATCGTGCGATGTGGTCCAGGTTCATTGAGGTGCAGTGCCACAAGCTCTGACTCTCCTTTGACCAGCTGGTCTAACGCCATTTGGGGTACCAAAGTGGTGCCAATCTTGCCAGCAACCATCTGAATGAGCGTATGCAAGCTCGTACTATCAAAAGAGGTATCTTTCTGATCGTGTGGTAAGTTGCATGCACTCAATGCATGATCTTTCAAACAGTGCCCATCTTTGAGTAACATCAATTTTGCGATATCGAATTGCTCACTGGTGATCTCTTGCAACCCTGCACCACTTTCATCTTTGTGACTCACCCAATAAAAGTCTTCTTGCCAAAAGTTAAAAGCCATTAGTCCATCAATCTGGTATGGCAGAGCGAGAATAGCCGCATCCAATTCACCTTGACGTAACATATCAGTCAATACGTGGGACTGCTCTTCAACAATTTTCAATTTAAATTCAGGGTATTGCCGCCTAACTTCAGGTAGTACTTTTGGTAGTAAAAAAGGCCCAATTGTCGGGATCACACCAATCTTCATAGGCCGAGACAAAGGCGAGTTATTCAACTGTGATAACAGCATGAACTCGTCTACTTCGAGCTTTATTTTACGCGCTTTATCTAAGAGTTGCTGACCCTGCTGTGTCACAAAAACATGTTTATTATTGCGCTCAAAAATCACAGTGCCCAATTGTTTTTCCAGTTCGTGGATTGCAGTACTGAGCGTAGACTGTGAAACGTGACATGCATCTGCAGCTTTTTTAAAATGCAGTGTTTTTTCAACGGCCAGTGCATAGACAATTTGTTTTATAGAAACCATTATTACGTTCTTTTTTATTGATTATTTTGACTAGTTTAATCAATAAATTCATATATGCACCTGCTGGAATGAGCGCTTTTCAAGCAAAGCTAAAAAATCACAGCGATGTAAAAAAATAAAGTAATAAAATTCAATAAGATAAAATTCTTCTTTTGAATGCTTTTTAAACATTCTAAAAAACTGATAACTATCTTTAAGTTATTCAATTTTTCAATTGCAAGCTGTCCACATAGGCTCTAAAAGGTCACCACTCAGACCGCACTTAGCGGGTCAAATAACCCTTTTGGAGCTTAATTTATGCGTACTCAACTGATCACACTTGCAACAGGTGTCGCGATGGTAATAACAAACGCCGCCACTGCCTCCTCAGTTGCAACTCAAATAAAAACAAATCAATTTTGGTGGCCTGAGCAATTAGATCTCAGCCCACTTCGACAACATGGCGTCAAATCCAACCCGTATGGTGAAAATTTTGATTACAGGAAGGAGTTTATCAAGCTCGACCTTACACAGGTCAAAGCTGATATCAAAACAACCCTAACTGATTCGCAAGATTGGTGGCCAGCTGATTGGGGGCATTATGGCCCTCTAATGATCCGAATGGCGTGGCACAGCGCTGGTGTGTACCGCGTGCATGATGGCCGGGGCGGAGCTGCTGGCGGACAGCAACGTTTTAACCCACTTAATAGCTGGCCTGATAATGCTAACTTAGACAAAGCAAGGCGCTTATTGTGGCCTGTAAAACAAAAGTATGGAAAACAGCTTTCTTGGGCTGATTTAATGGTTCTCGCTGGCAATGTTGCGCTCGAATCTATGGGTTTTAAAACCATTGGGTTTGCTGGAGGAAGAAGCGATGACTGGGAGCCTGATCTAGTCTACTGGGGTCCAGAAACCGCATTTCTAGCGGACGAGCGCCGCGATAAAAAAGGCAAATTGAAAGGCCCTCTGGCTGCGGTCGAGATGGGGTTGATTTACGTGAATCCACAAGGCCCACATGGCAAACCCGACCCCCTATTAGCCGCTGCTGATATTCGCCTATCGTTTGGCCGAATGGCGATGAATGATGAAGAGATTGTCGCATTGATTGCCGGAGGCCACACCTTTGGCAAGGCCCATGGCGCCAAAAAGCCGAATAATTGTATTGGTAAAGAACCAGCCGCCGCTCCAACAGAGCAGCAAGGTTTCGGCTGGAAAAATAAATGTGGAACCGGTAAAGGTGCTGATACCAGTACCAGTGGCTTTGAAGGCGCGTGGACAGTCACTCCTACACAGTGGTCAACCAATTATTTGGACAATCTCATGAACTTCAACTGGGTGCAAACAACCAGCCCTGCAGGTGCAATTCAGTGGATCCCTGACAATCCGGCAGCTGCCAACCTAGTACCTGATGCGCATATTAAAAATAAACGCAGTGCACCTATAATGTTCACCACAGATCTCGCCCTAAAAGAAGATCCTGCATTTCGTAAAATTATCGAAAGATTCCGCGCCGACCCTAAGGAATATGAACTGGCGTTTGCAAAAGCCTGGTTTAAACTCACACATCGAGATATGGGCCCAAGAGCACGCTATTTGGGTAGTGAAATTCCTCAAGTTGCACTTACGTGGCAAGATCCAATCCCTCGTCATCAAGGGGAAACTATCACGACAAAAGATATTGATACCTTGAAAACCGCCATCAGACGAACCGGTTTACCTAACGCTGATCTGATAGAAACCGCCTGGGCAGCAGCGTCTAGCCACCGCATTACGGATATGCGAGGCGGTGCTAATGGTGCCCGGATCCAGCTTGCACCGCAAAACAACTGGGCCGTCAATAACCCTCTACAGCTGAAAAAGGTGCTCGCAAAGTTAAAACTAGTCAAAACTCAATTTAACAAACGTGCAAGTCGTCAAGTCTCCCTCGCTGATGTAATTGTCCTTGCTGGCGTAACCGGTCTTGAAAATGCACTTAGCAAAGCAGGGTTGTCTGTATCTGTGCCATTTATTCCGGGCAGAACTGATGCAACACAGAACCAAACGGACATAGAATCGTTCAATTATTTAGAGCCAAAAGCCGATGCATTTAGGAACTATTACCACAATGACGCATATATGTCGCCAACCAAAATGCTCGTCGATAAAGCCAACATGCTGGGTTTGTCAGTACCTGAGATGACTGTGCTTTTAGGTGGCATGCGTGTACTTGAAACAAATACCGACAACTCTAAAACAGGTGTGCTTACCGCTACCCCGGGCAGCTTAAACAATGCATTTTTTGTAAACTTGTTAGATATGCGCACTAAGTGGCAAAAGTCTGAATCACAACCGGGGATTTATCTGGGTTTTGATAGAAAAACAGGTAAGCTACAATGGCAGGCAAGCTCAGTCGATTTAATTTTTGGTTCTAACTCAGAGTTAAGAGCCATCGCTGAGGTTTATGCATCTGACGATGCCAAACAAAAATTTGCCAATGACTTCGTCAAAGCTTGGGTTAAAATCATGCGCTTAGACAGGTTTGATCTCAAATAAATATATACAAGCCGCGCCGTTGCGCGGCTTTTACCGTTGCCAATTAACTTTCATTGCAGCAAACATACATTCGACACTCATTTTATCTGTTCAATAAGCACCCTTCACACTCGGAATTATCCTACCGTTAGGCGGTTATTGGTATCTCGGCTTGCTAATATCTGGCCTTTATCAAAGTTTGTCGAGCGCTTTGCCATACGGTCATACAACAAGACATTGACAGTTGCAGCCAAATTCATACACCCCGTTGTTGGTACATAAACCACAGCATCTGCCGCATCAACAATATCTTGTGGCAAGCTACCATCCTCTGGGCCAAAAACATAAAGCGCATTTTCAGGATGGCTGAATTGAGGTAATGGCGTCGCGCCCTCAACCAACTCGACACACACAAGTGCTCTGCCTGCTATTTTTAAGCTGGTAAGATCGTCTACTTGTTGGATTGGAATATTGTCGGCAATATTTTTTGTATCCGTATGATATTTAGCAGCTTTTGCGTAACGGTTACCATTAAAATATACAGCATTTGCATCATAGCACCCTGCTGCACGCAGCACCCCTCCAACATTAGTAGGCGATTTAGGGTTTACTAATCCAATCGCTGCAAACGACTCACTCATACTATTTAACTCTCTACAAACGGCAAAAATACAACCAATAATTTTGACGGGCGATTGTATCACGTGCGTCATATCGTGTCAGTCGGATGAAATATTTCCATTATGCCTGTATCGAAACAAACTGTAACAATTGCGAAAATACCTTCACATCAATTGTCACTAATCAACAAAAAACACTATTCAAGAAAAAGAAAGTATATAAAACAATTCATTAAAAACGCCCATAAAAAAATCAGCAAATACACATATTTTTATTGATGGCCACAAATAGATTATTCCCCCTCCAAATATTCAATGAATGTAACAGTTCATGTATTTGCGTTGAATCAAGCTTAAGTATTCGTTAGCTTTGTAAATGTACAATTAAGTACAAATCAAGGAGATACAAATGAAATTAACAATGAAAAAAAACGCATTAAAAAACCTTTCTAACAACCGTCCTTTGGACAAAGACCTTACACCTAATGTTGCTGGCGGAAAGCCTCAAGTAGAAACGCGTGCAGCATGTCGCTCTATTTGGGCATGTACTCATCCGCAAGCTTGCATTCCTCAATAATGCGATGAACGACTGAGTAATAAACAAGCGACCTTTTGAGCTCAAGGTCGCTTTGTTTAATCCATTTTAATCACTGAAAAAAGAGAGAAAATAAGAAGGCAGCAGTCCTGTTTGACCGCACTGACATAGAGTGTCCTTGCCTTAGACTGCACCGAGAGCAGCAGGCCGATTGAGCACATATACATGTTCATCAAACAGGCGCTGTTGATGTTTGGCCGTTTTCTCGCTCACCAGCTTTAATTTAAACCCCGCTTTTTCCATAACCCGGATGGATG
This sequence comes from Pseudoalteromonas sp. Of7M-16, assembly GCF_022347805.1. Classification (NCBI taxonomy): domain Bacteria; kingdom Pseudomonadati; phylum Pseudomonadota; class Gammaproteobacteria; order Alteromonadales; family Pseudoalteromonadaceae; genus Pseudoalteromonas; species Pseudoalteromonas sp. Of7M-16. Next base: position 133,482 of record NZ_JAKRFY010000014.1, read on the forward strand.
CTTTATTAGGGGAAGAAACAGGGTTAATTAACTCAACGACATCTGAGTCGTTAAATATTAAGGTTGTAAAGAGCATTACCGCCTGTGTCGCTACCCCCATCCCCCAAAATTCATGACCAACCCAATATCCAATCTCTGCGGCAGTAGACAATAAATTACTTTCTGGCAGATACGCCCCGATTACGCCGCAAAACTGACCATCGATTTCTATTGCCCTATTTATTGCATTTTGCTCGCATCCTATTTCCAACCACCAGCTAGCGTCTTGTTGCGTATAAGGTTGCGGGATCCTAGCTGATAAATATTGCGTCACTTTTGCGTCATTAAGGTGGCGTACCAAGTATGCTTGATCTGTCTTTTTTAATTTTCTCAATGTTACTACGTGCTTCATTTTCCTTTGAGCTGTCACTTCACAGCAACCACCCTCCCCCTCAAAATTTTGATTATATTCTTACAGCCAACGCCGCACTTGTGCGCAGTATAATGCATACTTTTTACCAAACTTCTTATGCATGGCAAGCTCTTCAAAGCGGATGTACCAACGATCAGTGATCACAATAAACATTAGTAATGGGAGCAGCGCGATTAAGCTAACGCCCATCAAAATATTAAATCCCAGCAAGGATACAGCAAACCCTAAATACATAGGGTTTCTAGAGTAATGAAATGCACCATGTGTGACAAGCTGACTTGGCTCGTTAAAAGTCAGTACGTTCACATTCAATTGAGAGAAGGTTCTTTTCGCGACGCCAGACAATACAATTCCTAATATAGCAATGGGCAAGCCAATTAAATTGTATGGATAAGTTACTAAATGTGCGTTAGAAAATAACCAGCAGGTGATTCCCATCGCCGCTAGGGTGATCAAATATAAATACGGTGGCAGTAGTTTTTGCATGTCATGTTTCCTGTCGATAAAAACATAACAATAATTTTTTGCCCTACATATTGCCTTAACCTAAGTTAAGCCCATCTTTTTTCTAATCCGAGACAAACTCACATCTGTGATACCAAGATACATTGCAACTTGATTGAGCGCTATATTTTCGCTTTCGCTGCCAAACTCCATGAGAAATTGCTCGTATCTTTGCTGCGCATTCAATAACAAAAAGCTGGCCTCACGACGCTCTTTTTTAAGCGCTAGCCGCTCGTAAACCTTTCTTACAAATCGACCCCAGTTGGTATTTTCTTCTGCCAGAGTAACCAGTTCGTCATAGCGTATCGACGCTATTTTACATTGGGTTAGTGCTTGGGCATAAAATGGACTTGGACTGTTGTCTACAAGCGAACCAATGCTGGTAAATGCCCCGCCTTGCTTCACCAAAGACTTATTGAACTCCTTTCCGTCGCGATCCAGGTAGTAATAACGGCCAATGCCTGACAATACAAAATGCACTTCTGTCACAATATCTTGGCTAACAAAAAGGTGCGATTCAGGCTCAAACGTATTAAACGAAAAAAAATCGAGTGCCAATTCTATTTCATGCTCATTAAACTGAACGACTTGCATTAATAGCTGCGTCAAAAACAGCCTATTTTCTAGCTCATCCATACAATCGCCAATTATGAACTTTTACTGTTTTTGACAAACAATAGGGTCTCGTGCTCATACATTTCATTGCACCAATGGTGTTTACTCAATACGATATCAGGCACGTGTTGTTTATCAGCCTCTACCGGCTTAAACCCATACTTTTCATAAAACTTAGCAAGATGAGCAAAAGGTAAACAAAACACATTTGCGTATTGTGACGCATTGTCGACCAAAAATGCCACCAACTTTGCAGCCACCCCGACACCTCTAAAGTCTGGATTAACATACATACCACCTAGTTCTGCGGCATGCTCAGTAATTTGTTGAACTCGTCCAACTCCAACTTTTTGACCATCAATAAGCGCGATTGCTATCACATCACTGTCGATACTGGATAATTTAAACCCGACCCGTTGATATTGATCATTTACCCAATGGATTTCATCGTCCTTTGCCAGCCTAATTGTCACTATACTACTCACAATATGTTTGCTCCTGAAACAAAAACATCTAAACGATTTGATATCATACACTTAATTTAAATACCAGCGATTCGAGGTAACAGCCTATTACACAGCATATTCATTGAATTTCCCTATTTGGATACGAAATGACTAAATCCAGTGTCACAACTTGATGCGAATCTAATTTCAACTACCTCTGCACTTATCAAAATACAAATTAATTAATATTAATCAATCACCTAAACAGCATCCCCAACAATTTTATTACTCCACTTAAGGCAATCTATTGGCCAACTGAGCACTTCTGTTGTCAATAATAAAACGCATTGCGATTTAGCTTCTATACTTGAGTTCAGGACTTTTTTATTTCACGCAACTGCTGCGGTACAAGGGAATTTTAATATGGCTAATTCCATACCTTTCAACCTCATTTCTACACTGCGCGCGAAGCTCATAGCAGCTTTTTCAGCCGTCATGATCACGTTAGCCGTGATTGGCTTTATTTCCTACTTTGCACTGAAAATGGCATCAGATGGCTTTAAAGATTACCGAGAGCTTGCTCGGGACAGCAATCTTGCAGGCATTTTACAATCTAACATGTTGATGGTGCGTATGAATGTGAAAGATTTTTTGCTCACCGGCAGCGATAAAGACATACAACAATACGACGAATATTTTACTCAAGTAGAGAGCCTACTTGATGATGCAACACGAGAAATCAACAAACCTGAACGCGCTCAGATGGTACGCGAGCTGATCGCCAAAATTGCGGTATATAACGAGACGTTCGATTTGATTAAATCTTACCGAGTCCAACGTAATGACCTAGTACTCAATAAGTTGAACGTAATTGGTCCGCAAATGGAAAGAGAGCTGACCAAGTTAATGTTTAGTGCATCGGAAAGTAATAACACCCAGCTTGCCTACTTAACAGGTGTCGCCATGCGGAATTTACTACTGGGCCGGCTATACGTCATTAAATACCTCGAGAGCAACGATGAGAGCGCTGACCAACGGGTTAAACAAGAATTTAGTGCTTTTGAGCAACAAATGGATTTGATAGAGCAGCTGACAAATACGGCAGCCAATCGTGGCATAATCAACCAAGTGAGGGTCTTAGAAGCACAGTACAAACAGGCGTATTTGAGTGTTCACGATATCATTGTAGATCGCAACGATAAGGTAACCAATACCTTAGATGTGCTTGGTCCTAAGTTTGCTAAGCTGGTTGATGATCTAAAACTCTCGGTGAAAACAGACCAAGACCGACTTGGACCACGACTCAAAGAAGAAAACGAATCAGCTGTTGGCAATATCCTCGTCACCTTTTTGATTGCATTGGTGCTCAGTGGATGCATTGTGTTTGTACTAACACGAAATGTCATGGCTCAGCTGGGCAAGGATCCGAATGAGCTGGAAAAAGTCGCGCTCGCAATTTCTCGCGGTGACCTAGATGAACAATATGATGAACGCACGCCAAAAGGTGTTTTCAAATCCATGATGGCGATGCGAGAAAGCCTGCGCCAAATACGAGAAAAAGAACGTGAAGAAAAACGAATTGCGAGTGCAAATGCGCGCATCAAAAGTGCGCTAGACAATGCCAGTGCCTGTGTAATGATAACTGATACAAGCAATCAGGTGATCTATTTAAATGACGCCATTTACGCCATGTTTGATGTTGCCAGTACAGATATTTGTTCTGTTCATGCTCATTTTGATAGTAAGCTGCTGCTTAACCACCCGCTCAGTCAATTTTTGCCAGACTTCTCGGAATTAGAAGACGCAGTGCAGCACCTAAGCGATAGCTACAACACTGAATTGAATATCGCAGGCAGAACATTCGACATTGTAGCAAGTCCTGTAATCGTAGATGGTAATATCGTAGGCCTTGTATACGAATGGGAAGACAAAACTAAATGGCTTGCCAGCGAAAAAGAAAAAGCCCGAATCGCGTCAGAAAATGCGCGTGTAAAATACGCACTCGATGGCTCATCAGGGCAAGTCATGATAACTGACGATACATATCAAGTGATTTACTTAAATGGTGCGCTAGAACAAATGTTTAGAGCTGCTGAAAAAGACATTTCGAGCGAGCTCATTGGCTTTGACCCTGAGGCCATCAAACACAATCCAATAGACCACTACTTTACACACTTTACCAATTTATTGGCGGAATTTGACGACTTGGCCACTAGCCACCAAAGCGAGTTTGTTATCGCAGGACGTACCTTCAGCATTGTCGCCAGCCCAGTAAAAGTTGAGGGAGAACGTGTAGGCACCGTTATCGAGTGGCAAGATAAAACTCAGTGGTTAGCCCTTGAGCGCGAAAAATCTCGGGTTGCCTCCGAAAACGCTCGGGTCAAATACGCTCTCGATAGCGTTTCTGGCAATGTCATGATCGCAGATCCAGAACTCAATATCATATACGCCAACAATGCACTGCAAAATATGATGTCAGAATCTGAACGAGATATTAAACAGCACATGGGTATGTTTGAGGCGAACAATCTAATCGGTTTTGCTATTCATGACTTCTACCTAGAGCCAGAGCAACAACGCCTCGTTTTTGAAAATCTGCAAGATACACACCGCAGCGTTGAACATATCGGCGATAAAGTCTTTGCCCTCACTGCAAACCCGATCTCAGTAGATGGCAAGCGCATCGGGACGGTTCTAGAGTGGGTTGACCGCACCGCCGAGGTGAATATTGAAAAAGAAATAGATGAGATCGTGCAGGCAGCCTCTCAAGGGGATTTAAGTAAAAAAATAGACCCAACAGGTAAGTCAGGGTTCTTTGGCAATTTAAGTCAGGGGCTTAACGACCTACTAGGCACGGTTGAAGTGGCTTTGGACGATGTCATGCAAATGCTCGGCGCCCTAGCCCATGGCGATTTAAGTAAACGGATCACTAATCAGTATCAAGGTAAATTTGGAAAACTCAAAGAAGACACCAACACCACAGCGGACAAGCTCACAGAAATTATATCTAGTATTCGCTCTTCCGCTGGTAGTATTTCTCAAAGCGCCAATGAAATTGCCCAAGGCAATATGGACTTAAGCCAACGTACCGAAGAGCAGGCCTCAAGCCTTGAAGAAACCTCGGCCAGTATGGAAGCCATGACCGACAGTGTTAAACAAAGCAGTAAACGGGCAGAAAACGCCAATGAACTCTCCCTTGATGCCGAGCGCCGCGCTGAGCAAGGCGGTCAAGTCGTCAATATGGCTGTAACGGCAATGAAGGAAATCAATGACTCTAGTAAAGAGATCTCTGAAATTATTGGTGTGATAGATGAAATTGCTTTCCAAACAAATCTATTGGCGCTGAACGCCGCGGTAGAAGCCGCTAGAGCTGGTGAACAGGGTCGAGGTTTTGCTGTGGTTGCAGGGGAAGTTAGAAACCTTGCACAGCGTTCTTCTGAAGCAGCAAAAGAGATCAAAGATTTGATCCGAGACAGCCAAACCAAAGTTGAAGAAGGTACTTCATTGGTCAATAAATCGGGTGAAACCCTATTAGAAATTGTTGAAGCAACTTCAAAAGTGCGCGCTATGATGCAAGATTTAACCGAATCATCAAAACAGCAATCTGAAGGTATTGTTCAGGTCAACAGTGCTATCACACAAATGGATGAAATGACTCAACAAAATGCGGCGCTGGTTGAACAAGCAACCGCTGCTGGCCAATCAATGGCAGATCAAGCCAATAGTATGAATGGCACAATGGACTTTTTTAATATTGAACAAAGCGGCACTGGCCTAAAAACCCTTGCTTCTTAAGCGTTAAACATAACTAAAATAAGGGGCAATTAAGCCCCTTTTTTATTTTTGAGTTTTCACCAAACATCATTCAAATACATTATTTGTCAATTGACCTGTCTATCGCTTTATACTTTAAGCTAGGAGACGTTGAATATAGACAGGCAAGCAAACGTGTACAAGATTTCAGAACTCGCTAAGTGCGTGGGGCTATCTCGCACTGCAATACTTTACTATGAAAAGCAACAACTGCTCACAGCAAAACGGCTCAGCAATGGCTATCGGGTCTATTCTGACAAAGACCTCCAACGGGTACGATTGATCCAAAAACTACTCGCCGGCGGTTTAACTATCAAAGAGTGCAAAGCCTGCCTTGATGCCAAAATTAACCGCCAATTATTACGAGACCGATTAACTACATTGAAAAGCGAGATACAGCAAAAGCAACAAGCTCACGACTTACTGCTCGCTATATTGGGTGATACTCCCCAACAAGGTTGGCATGAAGAATTGAACGCTATTGCGCCAGATGCCCACCTCAGCTGGCTCATAAACCAAGGTTTCAGTGAAAAAGAAGCACTCAGACTAAAATGGTTGTCAAAAGATATGAATGAACATGACATATATATGGCTGATTTTATGACTGTCTTTTCAGGTCTCTCTCGCTGGGCTCCTGGCAGCGACGAAGATACTCTCAAAGCTTTATCTTTTACCCCCTCCGAACCCAGTACTATCTTAGACATAGGCTGTGGAAAAGGATATGCAACTGAATTATTAGTAAAAAATACGCAAGCACATGTTGTTGCTATCGATAATGAGCAACCCGTCCTCACCACATTATCACAGCGCGTTAAGCAGCAAGACTTTGCTCATAGGTTGCAAACCCAGTGTATTAGCATGACAGAACTCAAGTTTGACACCGAAAGTATTGATTTAATTTGGTCCGAAGGCAGCGCTTATATTATGGGTGTTGAGAATGCATTAAAACAGTGGAAGCCATTTATTGCTCAGCATGGCGCTTTGGTATTCAGTGATTTAGTTTGGAAAGTTGATACACCAAGTCGCGACACATTTAAATATTGGTCAAAAGCTTACCCTGATATGCAAAATGTTGAAACACGATTAGCGCAAATTAGAACAGCAGGGTATAAAGTCACAACACATTTCGGGCAAAGCAATCGGGCGTGGGATAACTACTACTCCCCTTTGCAAAGTCGAGTCTCCACACTAAAAAAAGATATGCCTAACTCAGCAGCACTTCGCGACATAGAGGAAGAAGTGAATATATGCACTCAGTACGCCAATGAATTTGGTTATCACATGTTTATTTTGACAAAATTGACATCTACTTGATTGCAGTCGCTTTGATAAGTGACATGGCATTGGGGAACGCCTTAATAAAACCAGCCTATAAAATAGAAAAATACAAATTACATCACCCTAAGTGATTAGAATCAATTAGCACCTCCTATGTCCGAATTAACATCCCAAATTAACTCAACTTTTATCACTTAATTAAACTAATACCATGTTAGAAAAGGAGAATTTAATGAGTCAGTGTATTTGGAGTAAAAGCGCAGAGCAATATGCCAAATCGGCCCCTAAAATTAGCTTTTATCGAGATACGGCCAAATTCAGCGCTGAAATATTGGACAAGTATAATTATAAAAACTTTGTAGATTTAGGCTGTGGCTCCTCTAATTTAATTGCAGATGCCCTTTTAAGGGGAAAACCGCATAGACAACTAGTTTGCACGGATGCCGCCACAGGTATGATAGAGGTCGCAAAACGCGACAACATCCACCCAAATGCAAAGTATCTTGCTGTTAACTCTGAACATATTCAATTCGAGTCAAATTCACAGTGCTGCTTTTTGGCAAACTCTGCATTTTGGATGTTTGATTTTGAAGACACGCTTTCACGCATTCGAGCACAATTGAAATGTAATGGCGGGTTGCTTGTGAACTTTTCAGAATGGGATTTGCAAGATGGCACGCAAGATAAATTAAGGTATCAGTTGATAGATCAACAACTGGCACTTAACAGCTTTTCAAATAAAGTCCACCGAGGTACTGCAAAAAAGTACTGCCAAAACAAGCTTATTGATATTATCAAAAGTCATGGTTTTAGCGTCCCAGAAGTACTTACCAAGCAGGTTCTCGTCACTAAAACTGACTGGATAGAGTTTTATAAAATCCCAGCAATTGCGAACAAAAGCCTTCCTCACCTAGCTCTCACCGATGCACTAAAGACTCTTAATCTCGCGATGAAAGCCCTGCCCGATGATTACCTGCACACTATGCAATGGCTATATGTTAAAGCCGTAAAAATGCCTAGGCCTTTATCAAGATAAAAGCACGCTAGAATTATTGATTGGGGGCCACAGCAATAGGTTTAATGCGCTAAAAAACAAAAAGGTGCGTCATGCACCTTTTAAATATTCGATATTAGTACTTAGTGATAGCTAGTAGCGCGTTTTCACTTTCGCCATCGTAGCATTTGCGGCTACCGCTGTCGCGATTTTCTACAACTAGCGTGTACTTAACTTGGTTTTCTTGAGATTGGCGTACAGCTTCTAAAACAGGGCCAAGTAAATATGTTTGCTCTGGATAAATAATAACCGGCTCTAATTCGAAACCGCCATCTGAATAGCGAGAATATCGAACCTCATAAGTATTATTTCCTTTTGAGAAAACATTTTTTACATAGCCTGAACAATTGAACACAACAGCTGCTTGAGATTGAGTTGCAAAAAGCACTGCCGCGACAGATAGAGCTTTAATATAGCTTTTCATTTCTTTTTCCTTAAGTTGTCAGTTTTATCGCCTTTCCAGCGACAGCCTAATTTAAGTTTTTGAAGTGAAAGCATTATTACAGCACTTATAAAAATAGAAAAAATAAAACTTAATTATTCTTATCAGATAGTTATCTGATATTAAAATAAAATATGCATTAACTCTTTAAATGAAAAAGTTTAAAAAGTTAGGTTTTAACACTTAACGGGCGCAATTTTTCAAATTAGATAAGCCAAATAACCCTTTACGTTTTAGCACGATTTTTACGATTAGATCCCTGCAATCACCTTGTTGAAACGTTCATCTAAATCTTCAGCTTGGCAAAAGCCCAATGCTAATGGAAATAGTTGATTCGCATCAGAGATAAAAAATAAAGCAGGAAAGCCACTTACTTGTAATTGACGCGTAATATCTAAGTGCTGCTGCAACTGGGATTCGGTTTCATTTGAATTCAATACTGCTAAAAATTGAGACTTATCAAGTCCCAGTGAATTTGCACATGCCACAAGCGTGCCTTCTAGAGAAGGGTTCTGCGCTTGCTGGTAATAAGCAGACTGGATCGCCTTAACCATAGGCTGGGCACATTTATCTTTTAAACTCTGTGCTGCGATGACTGCACGACACGCATGGTAAGTCGATCGATAAGGCGTGTTTAGTTCCCAATAGTCATGATTGAATGTCACTTGGGTGCGCTGCTCTATTTGATGCCAGTATGTAGCGATGGTACGCATTAAACTTGGCTCCATGGGCTGCTTATTATCAGGCGCTAACCCCCCCATAATCCAATCTATATCTACTGAAGGATGTTGGGCCAAAAACCGTTCCAGCTCAGGCTGAAACCCATAACACCAAGCGCACATTGGGTCCAGAATATATAAAAATCGCATTTTTAACCCCTTAAAACTCAACCCAATTTTTAATTGGAAATGTTGTAGTTACTCAATCTAACACAACACATGCAAAGATTGATATTGTTTGAATGATACACAAAATTCAAAGCTTGAATAGCCTTGTAACCTGCTTGATAATTGGCAAGATATTAATATGGTTTAATTTGCCGCTGGTCGATGAAAAATATCTCCTTTAAAAGCCCGCCGAATTTTTTCATGTTGCTTGCTTCCTCGCCCGCAGACACAGAGTTATGTTACTAAGGATAACCATTTAAGAGTGTAGAAATTAATTTATCTACCCTGTTCTTTACTATTAATTAGTAGCAGAATGCAAGCCAGCTCACTTACGAATTATTTATAATTTTATAGCCTTCCATTTTAAGTTAAAAACCAAAGCTAAAAAATAAATATATTTATCATTTAATCACAATTTAAATAAAACACGCTTTTCAATTCTAATCCGACGAGTAATTTCACGCCGAAACTTATCAATAAAAAACTAGGAAAAAGTTGTGACCACCACCCAAACCCTGCAATTCAAAAGCAAGCAAATTCATTTAATTTCAACCACCTAATGGCTTCAACTGCATTTTTAACAAAGATGAGGGTTTTAACATTTGTTTGAACGTTTATATTTAGTAGATAGTGCTCCAAGCATACTCCCCCTTATATGAACTAATACACACAAGCTCATAGAGACACTAAAATGCCACAGCATCTCAAATATAAAGCTCCATTTCCAACAATTGAATTCCACTTACAAAAACTGAGAAAGGCAATATAAAAAACAAATTCACACTTGATTTTAAAAATTAGCTCTGATACGTTTTAACCACCCAAGCAAATTGGGTTAAAATAAGGAATATTGAAATGAAATTAAATAAAACAATTATAAAAAAACTATCTCTAAATAATAAAGAGATTCAAAAATCAAAAACCGACAAAGTCGCTGGTGGCGCAGGTCAACACTCGGGCGAATATTCTTGCCACGCTCTCGATTGATAATTAACACTTTAAAGTTAAATTGTTTTAATAAAAAAATAAGCACTTAAACAAACAAAGCCATGTCAGACATGGCTTTTAATGAACAACGTTGCAAACGTTTAATATTGTGCTGTGCCAATACAGGCAACTTACACCGATTTCATAAAAATGGCTTCTAAGCCAATCGCATCTGAAAATCCAGCGCATGACCCCTGAACATCATAAACAATTATAGGCTTTTTTTGAGCTTCCGCAGAAAGCACCAGAGATAACCATTTATCAGAGGCAGGATCTGACGTGCTCCAACCCCACCATGTATCATTCTCTTTACACGAACCATATGTAGGTCTATCAATATTAATTCGTATTCTATCCGAGTAGATCTGAATTTCCTTAATATTTCTCTCAAACTTATACCCTGCTAAAGCATTGCTTGAAAATAAACTAAAACCTAAGATAGCGGCGGCCGTCATACTTCTTTTGAACATGATTACTTCTCATTAACTCCTCCTCGAAAAGGAGGTTTTATTACTTGGCTATTTTTTTAACAGTAGTACAGAGCCAAGTTTACTGTTCTACTCCTGATTGTTAAGTTACAGTCGAAAAACTATTTTAGAGAGCATTATGTATGTGAGGAAGCTTGTCAGTTAAGAGAAAGGTATAGTTATTCCTAAATATAAAAAACTGGTAAATAATTAACTCACAAAGGCAATGCCTTTAGGTTTTCGCTGTTTTATAAAGTTATTTGCAATTATTATATATTTAACTGATTCGATTTAAAAGCGCATTCTATACGTACTTTACGAGACAGAAGCTTAGTAACTATGACGAAAAAGACGCTTGTTCAACTCGACCCCCCAACTCAATTTGTAAAGAGTAAAAGTCACTCTATATCGGAATAACCGTTTTTTGCTATCCCATTTTGGCATGAGTCTCGGAAGTGGACATTGAAGCTTCACAGAATACAACATTCATACCTTTATACTATACCGATAATAAATTACGCTACCAATAACGTATTTTCATTTACTCTCGAATGTAAAATCATCAGTGTAAAACATAGCTTTCAAATACATTTAAATTGTACCAACTAATACATAAACACATTAGCCTTATATATTTATTTTACTTTCTGCTTTGCCACATATACATTAGGCGAGTCTAAGTAGGCGCGTTAAAACTAATAGCTTTTAAAGTTAACTCTTTGGCAGACTGAATTCGATTAGCTATGACAGCTTTTAACTTTTCCATTAGGTTGCCTATCTCTCAACATCAGGACTCAACCCCCTTTGCAAGTTAGCTTCCCACGACAGACAAATTAAACTCATTACCTATTCATGACCCCATAGTGTAAATAGGTCGTGCACCGAATTCTCGCCTATTGAACCAAAGTTTAATATTGCCACTAACTGTAAGGATTTTATTATATCGGAAGCTGTCGAATACCTTTCGTTTTTCATAGCCATTGTTTGGCAGCTTTTTAGCTTTATTGAAAAATACGAAGGCTGAACTTTTAAAATGTAATTAATTAGTTACAATAGCGAAAACATTAATGGAGCAAACTAAATGCATGGAAACATAATTCGAATTTGCTTGGTCTTGGCAATGACCGTATTAGTAGCCGCCTGCCAATCAAGCAACCCTATACAGAATACCCAACTAAACGATCAACACCCCTTGAAATTAGGCCAGGGCGTTGTAGCGCTTGAGCTAATCAATAACACCGACAGACTCGGAAATTTGCACCCCAATTGGGGCGAAGTCATTATTATCCGAATCGATAACGAAGAACAAAGAAAACAAGCAGCCATCGCTAAAGCCAAAGAGAAAGCACTTAAAAAGGGCAAAACATTTGATCCTGAAGCCGTTGATTGGGAGCATGAGTACTTCAGTTTAAGACCAAATTCAAAAGGCACAGTATCAAGCCAATTATTTGTCGGTGCAATGCCCGAAGGTGAGTATCTCATTGGGTCACTGTATAGTTACTATAATGACGGAAATATGTCTTCTTGGATCACCATGCCTGTGTTTCAATCCGCTGGCGTATTTGAAGTGAAGGCAACACAGCTGACTAACTTGGGCACAATCGTCTTTCAGCCTTTGTTAAATACCAAAGAACCTTCGTTTTGGAGCAATCGTACAGAACAACGAGCTTACGTCACTCGCCTCAGTGGCGATACAGACTTAGCGCCATTTGTAAAACATCACTATCAAAATTTGGCAAGTTCAATGGACTTTTCTTCGATTAACTCCTGGAAAGAAGATCCATTTACCGAGCTCAGAGCAAAACTTGGTTCACTCTCCAAATCAAATGCGTACGGTGAACGGGCAATTGCTCTGCAAGGCAGTGAGTTAAACGCTCTGGCAGCACGATTTGGTTTGTTACATTTAATCAATGGACAAGGAGACTTGACCACAGAGTCGCTTCCTACATCTTCTCAACTCACGTCAAGCCTACATTTCCAAGGTAATCTTCTGGTTGGAAGTGAGCGAGGTTTACTATTTAGTAAAGCTCAAAACGGTCAATGGCAATCTAGTCAGCCAATCTCAGCAAAAGAAGCCTTTGTATGGTTAGGTTCAGCCAACGGATTTGGCTATGCACTGGCCAGCTCTCAAAAACAGCATGTGCTATATCGTTTTGCAGGTGCAGATACCCGTTGGCAAAAAGTCGGCGAGTTTAAAAAGAAGGCGAACAATAACTGGCTAGTACAAAATGGCGGACTTTTTGTGTTCTTCGACGCGCAAGGTGAACCAAAGATAATCAACGACAACAAGCTTTTATCTTTTAATGAAGCCACAAACTCTTGGCAAGCAACTAAATATAAAAGCTTCAAAAAATTCTCACAATTGAAAACCGGTGAGCTTATCGCTGTTGAAGTAAGCCAGTGGGATGGATTTGGAGATCAGGTCATTTCCCTTGATTATGGACAAAGCTGGCAAACAATAGAACGCTCAACAAGATTATTTGGGGATGCCAAAGCGGACGCAACCCTCCCTGCGCTGCTTCCCAATAATCAAATCGCCTCGGTGGGCAGAGTAAAAACGGTTAAAGGAAGTAAAAAAAACAAACTGCGTATTATTACTGCTGATATTCAAAACGCGAGTGATAAAACCAAGTGGACACCACATGGCGAACTCAAAGCAAACTGTTCCACTCAGCTCGCGGAGCTAACACAAGGCTCAACTCTCTTCTTCTTGTGCGATCAAGGGCAAGTTGTCAGTACGTCAGACCTTGGGCAAAGCTGGGACGTGCGAATAGATATTGATATTGCGCGCATGCAAGCCCAATATGAGGCTTTTTTAGCTTCACAGAAAAAAGAAGCAAAGGCGAACTCGGACGAAAAGCTCTAAACGTCTATTGAAAAATCCAAAGTTTGTATCAAGCCCGCTTTTAGCAGAGTGGACTTGATACTTTCTGCGCATAGCGACAAACCAACTACGATAAATGCACTGCGATAAACTCAACCGGGTGCATAGGCTTTTGCCCTTCAAAGCGCTTGATTTGGCTGCGACATGAAAAGCCTGTCGCCACAACTTTTTCTGCCTTCACGTATTGCTGCCAAGACGCGGTGTAAAGCGTTTCTGATGCAAGCTGATTTTTACTTTCGTGACCGAAAGTTCCAGCCATGCCGCAGCAACCTACATTAGCACTTTTAACCGCTACACCAAGTTTTTTGAATATTTCCTGCCAAGTCGACGAACTTGCGCGAGTATTCGTCTCTTCGCTGCAATGAGGTAAGAGCGTCAATGACACTGTAGATCCGGTAAACTTTAATTTTGAAAGGTTTTGTTGTTTAAGCCATTCATGTACGGTTAAAACATGAAAGTCGCCGCGCTGCTGTGACGTAAGTACTTTTCGATATTCATCGTCATAGACAAATACCATAGCTGAATCCAAACCAATCATGGGGATGTTTAGACTGGCGGCTTTTTGCAAAAAAGCGCTTGTAGCTATCGCTGTTGACTTAAATTCAGGTAAAAACCCTTTTATATGCTTGGTTTTGCCATTTTCATGATAGGGCAACAGCACAGCTTGTTTCCCCAATTTATCCGCCAACTTGATGACTGCTGCAATGAGTTCAGCTTCATAGAACCAAGTAAACGGATCGAGTACCACCAGCACCAAGTTATCCCTTTGAGACTGGCTAAACTTGCTCAATACTTCATAATCGTACTCCATACCTTTGGGCTGACGCTTACTCAGCAAAGGTAAGTCTTGATAACCCAAAACCCACTTACTTAAATTATTCGCCAACTTTGAATCTATCAGTGTATTTAACACTGCCGCTCCACGGGACATAACAGGCAATAGCCTTTCTATGTTAGCGACCATATGATCTTTAAGCCCCCGACCATATTTTTGATGATAAAAATGCAAAAAATAAGCCCGGGAATTAGGGATATCCACCTTAACTGGACAAGCAGTCGAACAAGCCTTACACGCTAAACACGCATCCATTGCCCGCTTTACTTCATGATTCAATTGCGCCAACTCTCCAGCTTCCGATATTTCCACCTTGGGCTTAGCATCACTGAAATACGCAGATTGCTGCAATGGTAAGTTGACGCCCTGCTCTGCTTGCAATCGAGCCCACTCTTTAAATAGCATAGCGCGCCCCTTGGGCGAGTCTCGCCGGTCTTTAGTCACTTTGTAGGACGGACACATTTGAGTATGCTCACTGTAGTTGAAGCACAGCCCATTGCCGTTGCAGTTCAGAGTATCTTGAAATGAAGTTTTGATATTGATAGGCACGAGTTTATCGAAGCGCGCTCTTAAAGGGCCATCGACACTTGCAAGCACAGTGTTACTATCTAGTGGCATACAAATTTTACCTGGATTGAGCTTATTGTTCGCATCAAACGCCGTTTTTATCTTTCTCAGCTCTAAAAATAAATCAGAGCCAAAGAATTCAGGACCGTATTCACTGCGAAACCCTTTTCCATGTTCTCCCCAAAATAGTCCACCATATTTTTTAGTTAACTGCGCCACTTTGTCAGAAATAGGTTTGAGCATAGCTTGCTGGTTTGTGTCACATAGATCTAAAGCAGGACGCACATGCAACACCCCTGCGTCCACATGACCAAACATGCCATAGGCCAGATTGTACGAGTCAAGTAGTGCTCTAAACTCAACGATAAAATCAGCCAAATGTTCAGGAGGCACTGCTGTATCTTCGACAAATGCAACGGGTTTTTGTGCGCCTTTGGTATTGCCTAAAAGGCCCACCGCTTTTTTACGCATGGCGTAAATTTTAATGATGTCCGCTTTATCCGTTGTGATTGAATAGGACACTACGCCCGACTTGTTACTAGCGATAAGCTCTTCTAATTGAGCTGCGAGCGCGTCAACCTTAGTATTGATGTCTTGCTCATTTTGACCATTAAATTCAACCATATTCAAGCCGTCAGATGTAACATCTGCTGGCGTGTCTAAAAACTTGGCAACACCTCGCCAAATCATATCTTCACGTGCAAGGTTAAGTACCTTGCTATCAACAGTCTCCACCGATGTCGAGCGCGCACTCACTAAAAAAGGAGAGTGTCTAAGTGCAGAGTCAAAGTTATCATAATTGATATTCACCAGTGTTTTGTATGGCTCGATAGGTAAGATATTAAGCTTGGCCTCTGCAACAACACCCAATGTGCCTTCACTACCAGCGATAATACGCGTTAGGTCAAACGTCTCCATATCATCGCTAAATACGTTTTTAAGATCATACCCAGTGAGAAAACGATTCAGTTTAGGAAATACCTCAAGAATTTTTGCTCTGTTTCGCTCACAACTATCGATAACATCACGAAAAACCTGTCCTAATCGGCTTTGTTTTGCAGCAATTTCTTTTGCTGCCAAGGTACTCATTTTACTCGTATCTAATTCATAACCATCGGGCAAAAAGCATTTTAGAGATATCAAGTGATCACTGGTCTTACCGTAAACCAAAGAGCCCTGCCCTGAAGCGTCGGTATTTATCATACCGCCTATCGTAGCTCGGTTGCTGGTAGATAGATCTGGCGCAAAAAAGAAACCTAGCGGCCTTAAATAATCGTTTAATTGGTCCTTGACCACACCGCCTTGAACTCTTACCCACTTTTCTTGGGTGTTTACTTCAAGGATTTCCCGCATATGGCGGGACAAGTCAAGTACAATACCGCCAGTTAGAGATTGTCCATTCGTTCCGGTTCCGCCACCTCGCGGTCCAAAAGAAAGTACGCTAAATTCTGCCCGCTCAGACAGAGCCAGCGCCTTTTGAATATCATCATTTGATTTGGCAAAGATCACTGCCTGAGGGTACTGCTGATAGATACTGTTATCCGTTGAGTGTACTAACTTGGTTGAATAGCTGCTGTCTACCTCTCCTTCAAAACCTAACCCCTTCAACGCGTTAAGATAATTATCAAGCACTTCTGCTATGTGCCCGCTAGCGTTATTTTCTTGCTCCATTTTTTGCGCCCCACAAAATGATACAATATAACATAACCAAAAAAGTTAATCTGTACAATTTAGTGGGGACAAAATTCTTGGCAGGTTTAGCTCTCGTCAACCAGCACTCATTGCATAAAAAAACGGCAAGATAATTATCTTGCCGTTTTATATCGGTGGGAGACCTTCGTTCAGTATAGTTAAATTACTCAGGTTTGCGACTAAACAACTAGTATTTAAAATCGTTACTATAGCCTGCTACATGATCTGCACTGAGTTTGAAACATAAATTATCTCTAGAAATACATAACTCATGTTCTCCTTGGGTCGCTGAAACTTCTATCCAATCCTTTTGCGATAACCTGTGCGCTTCAATGCCATTGAAGCTAAGCACTTCGTCACCAACTTTGATACCCGCTCCAAAAGCGGCCATATCTGGCATTATGTACCGAACGACAAAAGCACCATTAACCAACTTTCTCAACTCTAACCCAAGTAAATTGTATCGAGCATTAAATAGGACTGAATTATAAGGCTTTAAGTGTAGGCTCACATTGTGATAATCAATTACATAATTAAAATGGGACAATATAGAGCTTCCTAACACTGACTTTCCGTCATCGCCACCTTCAATAAAATTAGTTTTTACATTGCTTAATTCTAGCCCTGCAATTTGTAGTGATGGAATAGTGCCGCGTTGATGAATTGTTTGACCACTTAAGCCAAAATCAGAACCAGTGACTGTTTTACCTTTAAATTCATAGCCCAAGTCACGGACATGGTAATTGTTAAGCTTGAAATAGTGGCGACTGCCAGTATCAAGTACCAGCTCCTGAGACATTATTTGGTTGTCACCTAAATCAACTTCACTGTCAAAATAAAGTTTGCTGAGAGATACGCGCATAGGGATTGATATATCTTGCTCGGACGGTTGGTAAGGCTCACGAGAAATGTCAATGGTCCCTGCTTTCGAATCAATATACCAAGTAAAATGTTTAAGAATATCATGACCCAATACACCATCGAACACTGCCTCATCATCCCTCAAAAAGTATTCGCTTTCGGTCACAGGCATATAGGCAAAACTCACATTTTTAAAACTCACTTTACCGAGTTGAATATCGCTAACTTCGGTTTGGAAACCATGAGAATTTTTGCCATCTCCCCACCCTCCTAACTCAAGTGAGTAGCCCTCCTTTAATGCCAAGGCTTTCACCTTTTTGGAATCGTTTAAAATTGAAATAGACGCGCCTGTATCAATCATCATTTTGAAGCCCTGAACCCCGTTGATAGACATATATACATAAGGTTTAGCGCTAATTTGTGCATCCACTTGCGTTGTTTTTTGTCCAGCTTGCCAATGTGGCTGGATATCATCGTTTTCGTACTTCAGCCGAATATAATTAGCAACACTGCACCCACTGAGCGTCATTGCTCCAAGTAAAACCACGAGTAACTTCACCGCTCACCTCCATTAAGTTGATTTATCAGTGGAGCTTACTCTTATGTATGTGAAGAGAATGTCAAATTCAAGATAATTGAGATGGGAATCGATCCGAAGGTCAGTTATGTACAGACAGCTCATTTTGTGTCATGGGTCCGTTTTGTATTGAAAGTAAGTCTTGTACCACGGGCCAACATTGTAATAATGCGTCCTTTGTCATCCCGAACTTGATTCCAATGCTGATCGTTTAAGCTCATTTACTACGTCTTGATCGATCTTTTGCCTATGGCATATTTAGCTCTTAACTTGAAGGAGCTTATAT